>JAXJXA010000292.1:0-10257 GCA_036307745.1 Acutalibacteraceae bacterium
ATGTGTATGAAATCGCACACGTTGACGGAAGAACAGAACTCAGGCGTTTCAGAAAAGTATATTCAAATGGAAAAGATATTCTTGAACTTGAAAAAACTGCTGTTTGCGATACTGAAGATTTTATTGGGCTTATGAATACCTGCAGTGTGATTCGCTGGGACGGATTCCATGGCAAGCACCCGAAAAATGTAAAAGATGGGATAATGTTTGACTTCACGGCTATTGTAAACGATGAACAGACCATACACGCCGATGGCTCTGAAAATTTCCCCAAGGGTTACAGTGAGTTTGTCCGTGAACTTGATAAAATGCTTGCAGAGTACGAAGATGATTGATTATTAATTTCAATTTATAGATTTAAAAACACTCTGGACATTTGAAATCTTGTGGATATAATGTTGCTTGAAAGGATGGCGATAATATGAAAAAGAGAATCGCAATGGTATTAACCTTAATGTTAGCAACAGGAACATGCACAGCTTGTACAGCAGAAGAAAAAGTAAATGAAAATAATAAAACATCCGTGGTTTCGACTGCGGATGTTTCTTCATCTACTGAAAGCTCAGAACCCTTGCCTACAGAAAATGTTACTGAAATCACAACCACCGAAAAAGCCACTGTGTCGCAAAATACAAAGCCTACGGAAACGGATACCAAAGCCGAAGGAAAAGCCGACAGTGGGCAGAATTCAGGCAATAAAACGCAGTCAAAACAGACGGTGGAAGTGAAAACGAATACTAAAATCATTGCGAAAGAATCTACAAGTAAGGTAACTAAAAATCAGGAATTTAAAACGGAAAATATTCCTGAACAAAAGCCTGTACAAACTGTTACAGAGCCACTTACTCAAAAACCAACTGCAAAACCTACTGAAAAGCCTACTCAACCACCAACAGAAGCAAAAACTATTGATATTCATTATGTAGTCAGCTCCTGTATATCCTACGGCAAACAGCTTGGTATGAATTACGATTCAACGCTTAACACATCAAACGCAAGCTGGTTCTCTCCAACAAATGCTGAATATTACAGTGACACAGAAAGTCTGCTGAATGATTGTTACAATGATGTAGAGTATACCGCATACTTCCATCAAGATAGCGGTATAGAGGCGTCAGACCTAACATTCAATGTCATAGCAGAACAAAATAAAATCTATATAGTATATTGTTAAACGACAAGCACTCACTACATCGTGGGTGCTTATTTTATTGAAAGGAAAGTGTAAAATGAAAATAAATCAAATCACAACAAATGACCTTCGTAAAATGAATAGCAAGGAAGGTCTTATCTTACAGGAATGTGGAGGTGAAGTAAAAGACTGGGTTGACGGTATCAACGAGATGTTAAAGAAGGACGGAATCTTACTTGATGATACCAAGTTTGAAAATGTAAGCGTGTTTGAAAACGAAGGTCTTACCTGTATTCTTTATCCATTTGATAACGTTCATCTTGATGTAGGTAAGCTTGCAATGTGGAGATTGCAGTCATACACAGCATTTGCAGGAACTTGGTTGAGCGATTATGTTGATAATAAGCTTGGTGGCTTTGAAGAAAAGATAAAACCCGACTGTGCTTTAATCGGTCAGGACGGCAATATTTTCAATCTAATGGGAATTGCTAGTCATACGCTAAAGCAAAACAGTTTGTATGATGAAGCAAAGGAAATGTGCAGTCGCATTACCGATGCTAAAAGCTATCACGAAGCACTCGGCATAATCGGAGAATATGTAAATATCACAGACGGAACAGAACAGTCCGAAGATATGGACGAGAGCTATTCAATCAGTATGTAATTTAATATTTTAATTCTATAGAGCGGGGTAAACAAAAATACTCTGCTCTAATTTTTTAGAAGATTTTATAAGTCGGGCAAACAAAGATTTTGGATAAATAAATCTATCTGCTCGAATTGTGAGCGGGGTCACCCCGCAGAAAGGATTTTTAATTATGAAAACAATATCAATTAAACTCACAAGAATGATAGCAGTATTATTCGCTGTTATCACAGTATTTTCAATGATGTTTGCACTTCCTGTAAGTGCGACAAGCGATGAAGTAACAATACTTTTTGATTATTGTTATGACAGCACAGGCAATACAATCAAGTTTCAGCAGACAACAACTGATGACGGTTACACAGTAGATGTTCAGGGCGAAGAACTCTGCAAGATTTTTGCAAATGATGAAGAAGCCTATTGTATCGAACCAGGTCACAGTCTATATTCTTTCGATACACTCAAAAAAGATGCAACAACGGTATGGAAAGATTTAGGTTCGGCAAAGCAGAAAGCAATCAACCTTGCTTTACTCTATGGTAAGCCTGGTTCAGGCAGTAACCTGAGTGGTACGGAAGATCAGAAATGGGTAGCAACTCAGCTGATTGTATGGGAGTTTGTTGCGGATTGCAGAGAAACAAAGAATGGATTCAAATGCACAAACACAAAATTCATTGACGGTATCACAGCCGGTGGTGCAAACCCGGGAGTTAAAACGGTATATAACGAAATTTCAAAAGCCTTGCAAGCTATGCAACTGTTCCAAGCTTTGCGTCAGCCGTTCTATCAAAGGCAGAAACCTATGAGCTTAAAGCAAATAGTAATGGTTACGAAATTACCTTAACAGATGAAAACAATATTCTTTCAAAGTTCGATTTCAAGACAACAGATGGTGTAACTGTTTCAAAATCAGACAATAAGCTTACATTAAAATCATCTTCTCCACTCACAGAAGAAGTAACCTTCAACTGTGCAAAGACTATGCCAAATGTCGGTAAAGCTGTTCTTGTACCGTATGGTGATGCAACACAGCAGGACATAATCACTGGTGTTGAAAATGACAACGACCCTGTAAGAGCATATTTTAAAGTTAAAACAAGTCAGGGCAACTTGAAGATTGTTAAGACTTCTGAGGACAGTAAAGTAGCTAATATTGAGTTTGTTATCAAAGGTGACAACTACAACGAAACAGTAAAAACAAACTCAAACGGCGAGTTTGAAATTAAAAATCTCATTCCCGGTACTTACACTGTCACAGAAATCGTATCTGATGAATACGAAGCTCAAAAGTCACAGACAGTTACAGTAGAAGGTGGTAAAACAGCAAAAGTTCAGTTTAACAATATCCTCAAAAAATCCGAAATAAAGATTATCAAGAAAGATGCTGAAACTAAGAAAACTATTCCGCTTTCAGGCTTTGGATTTAAGATTAAAAAGTCAGACGGTAGCTTTGTTACAGCAGATAAGAAAGATGTATTTATTACTGATAACACAGGCACAATTACACTTCCAATCAAGCTTACATACGGCAAATATCAGCTTGTTGAAGTAAGTGCAGGAAGTGGTTATGTACTCGACAGCACACCTGTTGATTTTGAAGTTAACGGTGACAATACAATAGTTGAAGTTGTAAAATACAACAAGGCTCAGAAAGGCACTATCACTGTAACAAAGACAGGCGATATTTTCTCATCAGTAAAAGAAATCAATGAAACATCAACAGCAGATGAAGCAACAGAAAACACACTCAAAATCTATCAGCCTGTTTATAGCAATGGCACATTAGGTGGTGCAGAGTTTAGAATCACTGCTGGCGAAGATATCAAAACTCCTGATGGAACTGTTAGATATAAAAAGGGTGATACTGTTGAAACCATAACAACAGATGATAACGGCAAAGCTGTTTCAAAGCAGTTGTATCTCGGCAAATACTATGTTACCGAAACAAAGGCTGTATCAGGCTATATTCTTAACCGTGAGTCATATCCTGTAACTCTTAAATATGCAGGTCAGAATGTTGCAGTTACAAACTCAAGCGTTACAATCAATAACGCAAGACAAAAAGCAGAAATCACACTTACAAAGATTTTTGAAGTAAACGAAGAATTAGGCATCGGAAAAAACGATGAAATTAAAAATGTTTCATTTGCTCTCTATGCAAATGAAGAAATTAAAGCAAGTGACGGTACAGTCATTCCAAAAGACGGATTAATTGAAATTGTATCTGTTTCAGAAGATGGCAAAGCAACCTTTACAACCGATATTCCGTTCGGCAAGTATTATGTTCAGGAATACAAAACTGACGAACATTATGTTCTTGATGATACAAAGTATGAGTTTGAATTTGCATATAACGATGAAAATACAGCTGTTCAGAAAATTGAAATCAATAATGGTAAAGAGATAATCAATAAGCCTATCATCGGTGGGCTTGAAATCACAAAGAAAGATGTATCAACAGGCGAGCTTCTTCCAAATGCAGGATTCCGTATCAAAGATGAAAGCGGAAATATTATTGTTGAAGGCTACACTGACGAAAAAGGTGTTGTAAAATTCACACTTGGCTATGGTAAATACACCTACGAAGAATATGACGCTCCTGACGGATATATCATTGATACAACACCATATGAATTTAAAATCACAGAAAACGGTCAGATTGTCAAAGCTGAAATGACAAATAGGAAACAGCCCGAACCTGAACAGCCACAGACAGGTGATAACTCAAATATTGGTTTTTTTATCGGCTTGGGCGCAGTAGCAATCGGTGGTTTAGTATCATTCCTGATTATCAGATTCCGTAAGAAAGATGAGGACGAGGATTGATGAAAAATGTACTTCTCTGTTTCCCGATAAATGAAGATATAAATAACATCAAAAAATATTCAGACTATGTTTTAAAGCACGGTATGGCTTCGGTCATACCGTCTTGCTTTGCAATGACTGATATTGAAGATGAGGAAGTTATAAATCAGTCTGTATCATCGCTTATATGGATGTGTGATGAAGTATGGGTGTTTGGTAGAACGATTACTGATGAGATGTGGGAAAACATTCGTAAGGCAAGAAAAATAAATATTAATGTCAGATTTATATCTGATTTACAGGAGGTTTAAATAATGGTTAAGTCAAATAAAATGAAAACTTTAAAAGTTGTTATCGGCATGGCTGTTGTTCTGCTTATGCTCGGAATTTCAGCAGTAACCGTGTTTGCAACAGGAGATGTATCAACTGCAATCGAGAATACTTGGACAACAGCACAAACACAAATTAAGAATGTAGTAAACAACGTTGTGTTTCCTGCTGTAGATATGATACTTGCAATTCTATTCTTTGTTAAACTATCTATGGCATATATGGATTACCGAAAACATGGACAGTTTGAATTTCAGGCTCCTGCAATTCTCTTTGCGTGTCTTGTATTTTCTCTTACAGCACCACTGTACATCTGGACGATTTTATAAAGAATAAATGATAAAGGCAGTTATGAGAAATCGTAACTGCCTTTTTACTTGGAGGTGATTGACATTTTTGACTGGTTAGGAGATTTTATTTCGGGTATCAGCGATGCTGTAAGCGGTACATTCGAGTACCTTGGCACACAAATATCAAATGCAATATGGGATACGATGCTTCAATGGTTTTACGAAACTATCTACAACGCAGTAGCAGACTTCTTCACGATGATGGGAAATATGGGAGCTGACATATTCGACCTTGAATGGGTTCAGGCTACCATAAGTTTGTTTACAATGTTCGGCTGGGCGTTGTTCATTGCAGGAACAGTTGTAGCTGTATTTGATGTTGCGATTGAGTATCAGAACGGCAGAGCAAACATAAAGACAACAGCAATAAATGTATTAAAAGGTTTCTTTGCTTGTTCGCTGTTCGGTGTTGTCCCTGTTGAACTGTACAAGTTCTGCATTTCACTTCAAAACACATTTTCAAAAGATTTGTCAGCATTGTTTGCAGGGCAACAAAGTCTTGATTTGGCTGGACAGAGTACAAGTGTTTTAGAAGGCAGTTTTGCTGTTGCAAATCAGGTGACTATGAGTCTACTTAACATCTTGTGTATGATAGCTTTTGCATATTGTGTGATTAAGACATTCTTCTCGAATATCAAGCGAGGAGGAATTCTGCTCATACAAATGGCGGTCGGTTCGCTGTATATGTTCAGCGTACCTCGTGGATATCAGGACGGATTCAATCAATGGATGAAACAGATTGCTGCATTATGCCTTACAGCCTTTATGCAGACAGCTTTGTTATTTTTAGGACTTCTTACATTCCCGAACAATATGCTTCTCGGTTTAGGCATTATGCTGTCGGCAAACGAAGTGCCAAGAATAGCACAGCAGTTCGGACTTGATTCAAGTGTAAAGGTGAATGTGACAAGTGTAATTCATGCAACAACTACTGCCGTAAATCTTACCCGAAGTGTAGCAAAGGCAGTAAAGTGACGGAGGTACTTATGACAACTTATCTATATCCGCAAAACCTCAAAGCGACAGCAAATATGTGGCTGTGGAGTTTGAGAGATTTTGCGATTATGAGCATAGCAATGCTGTTGTCGATATTGATACTTGCAAATACGAAGATGATTGTTCCGATTGCTGTAACTTTATGTTTTGGCTTTTTGACAATCCGACTGGAAGATACAACAGTTCTGGACTTTATCAGGTATGCCGTAAAGTATTTCATATCCACACAGCAGGAATTTTATTGGCAGCGTGACGCTGCACCCAATTCGCACACTAAAAATCTTTTTGACAGACTGTGTGTGCCTGCGAATAAATTGAAAATGGAGGAAAAGTAAAACAATGAAAAAAGCAAGAAAAATAAATAAAGGTAAGTCTGTTCAGGACTTACTTGCAATAAAGACATTTACAAAAAACGGACTGAAAGTAGGCAAAGAAGAAATGTTATTTTTCAATGTTCAGCCTACAAATATTTCTGTTTTATCTCACACAAACATAGAAATCAAAATTAGACATCTTATGATGGTACTTTCTGCTGTGCCTGATATTGAGATATCCTGTACGGATTCAAGCGAATGCTTTGATAATAACAAAAGTTATCTCAAAAACAGTCTTGAAGATGAGAAGAACGGTAAAGTGAGAAATCTTATTGAAAAAGACATTGATTTTCTCGACAGTATTCAGACCGAAACCTCAACTGCAAGGCAATTCCTATTTATTGTAAGGTGCAAAACATCAAAGACAGAACAGGTATTGCAGAAAGCAAATCGTATTGAAAAAATCATATCTGACCAAGGCTTTGAAGTCAGCCGAATGAGCAAGAACGACATCAAGAGATTTCTTGCAATCTTCTTTGATGCAAGTATGAATGGTGATTTAATACCCGATTATGACGGTGAGCAGTATATAACGGAGGTGTCGGATGAAGAAGATAATTAGTACCATTGCTGTAATATCAATTTTTGCAATAGTTATTGTGTTTTGTCTGATTTCAGTGCTTACTCAGAAAAATACTGAAAATAAAGAAAAAGCTGACTTTGAACAGATTGAAGAAATTGTTACAGAAGATACAACAGAAATTATCAAAACTCCGATTGTTCGTAATACAGAAGATGAAGAAAAGATAGCGGAGTTATCAAATGAACCTTCTGGATTGATTACATATCATACTACATACTATCAGCCACATTCTGTATCTGAGTTACTTTCAATGAATTCTGATTGCTTTGGTTGGATAAGTATAGCAGGAACAAACATCAGTTATCCTGTTATGTACACTCCAAATAATCCGCAGAAGTATCTAAACAGGAATTTTTATGGAGAATACAGTCAGAGTGGTGTGCCTTTTCTTGATTCGAGATGTAAGGAGAATAGCTCTAACCTGATTGTGTATGGTCATAATATGAATAACGGAACAATGTTTGCTGACTTATGTAACTACACCGATTATTCGTACTTCACACAGTACCCAACAATTGTTCTTGAAAATGACAAAGGTGCATATGCCTACACAATATTTTCAGTAATGAAAGTCAAATCTGATGATAGTTGGTACAGATTTATTACAGCAGATACAGAGAAAGACTATGACAGCAAAATCAAGTATGCCAAATCTCACAGCTTGTACGATACAGGAATAACACCAGAATACGACAAACAGTTTATTACTTTATCCACCTGTTATGGTGGTAACAGCGATAACCGCATACTTGTATTATCAGTAGAAAATTAAATTGGAGGTAACTATGTCTATATTAAAACGAAAATCAAAAGCTCTTACACCCGAACAGGCAGAAGAAATCTACACCAAAGATTTCTTTGATATGATTCTGCTGGGTGTAATCAAATTTTTATCAGACCACTATATTATCGGTGATTCGTACCGAAGTGTGTGGGTAATAAAGGAATATCCAAGTTCAACAGAAGAACAGGCGATACTATCACAGCTTGCAGACAGAAACGGAGTAACACTTCGCATATACAACAGACTGGTAGAATCTATTGAGCAGAGAAAAATTATTCAGAATGCCACACGCAAAAATAAATTGAAGTCAGGTGGCAATGATGTGAACGATACTATCGAAGCCGAGGGAAACCTCCGAGATGTGGCTTCATTGATTTCAAACCTACGAATGAACAAAGAGCCGTTACTTCATTGTTCTGTATTTTTCGAACTGAAAGCCAAAAGTAAAGCTAAATTAAGGGAGCTTCAAACAGATATTTCAATGGAGCTTACTCGTTCAAAGATTGATGTTGACAGGCTCACACTCCGTCAGAAAGAAGGTTTCTTATCTGTTAATCCATTAGGTTCAAATCAATTCGGTAGCTTGTACGAAAGAGTTCTGCCTGCAAGTTCAGTAGCAAATCTGTTTCCGTTTAATTTCGGCGGTAAGACAGACCCCAACGGCTTTTATATCGGTCGTGATAAGTACGGCACAAATATCCTTGTTGATTTTGATAGAAGAACAGAGGACAAGACAAACAGTAACATCCTTATTCTCGGTAACAGCGGTCAGGGTAAAAGCTATCTTATGAAACTGTTACTAACAAATATCAGAGAAAGCGGAAAGAAGATTATTGTCCTTGACCCTGAGACTGAATATGAGGATTTAACAAATGCTCTCGGTGGTTGCTATATTGATTTTATGACCGGCAGATACAAAATCAATCCTCTTGAACCAAAGACTTGGAATAACGGTGAAAGCGAAATTGATAAAGATGCACCTGATGCATTTAACAAAGTAACAAGGCTCTCACAACACATTGCATTCTTAAAAGACTTTTTCAGAACATACAAGTACTTCACAGACAAACAGCTTGATACACTTGAAATTATGCTGATGAAGCTGTATGCAAGGTTCGGTATTACCGATTCAACTGATTACAGCAAAAAGAAGACTACGGATTTTCCTCTAATGAGTGACCTGTATGCTTTGTGTGAAGAAGAATATAATGCATTTGATAGAAAGTTAAAACCGATTTATACAGAGCAAACTTTGCAGGAAATCTGTCTTGGTATACATAGTATGTGTGTTGGTTCAGAGTCTAAATACTTTAATGGTCATACCAATATTACTGACGATATGTTCCTCTGCTTTGGTGTTAAAGGTTTGCTTGATACTAACAAAAGACTTAAAGATGCAATGCTGTTCAATATTTTCTCATATATGAGTAATAAGCTTCTTGGTGAAGGTAACACAGTAGCTTCTATTGATGAGCTTTATTTGTTCTTATCAAACCTTACCGCTATTGAGTATATTCGAAACGCAATGAAGCGTGTCCGCAAGAAAGAATCAGCAGTAATCCTTGCCAGTCAGAATATAGATGACTTTTTAATAACAGGTATCAAGGAATTTACAAAACCACTGTTCTCAATCCCATCAAATCACTTTCTTTTCTATCCAGGTAATATCAACCCAAAAGATTTTGAAGATGCACTTATGATAGAACCAAACGAATATGGCTTAATCAAATTCGGAGAAAAAGGCACTTGCCTGTTCCGTTGCGGTAACGAAAGATATCTTCTAGTAGTAAAAGCACCTGAATATAAGTCTGTTATCTTTGGTAGTGCTGGGGGTAGGTGATTTTTATAGAAAAAATTTATTGTAAGTGATATGATAGATGAAAAAGAAAATTAAACTTGGGAGAACATTAATGGAAAAGAAATCTAAAAAAATATTCGGAGAATGTTATGAGCCGGATGTTACACATAACTATAATTTTATGTTGGATACAACTACAATTAATAAGCTTGCAGAAAATCCACAAGATGTTCAAATTCTTAAAATTGCAAGTGAACAATTGGGTTATGAATATTTTCGTTGCAGAATACGGGATGATGAAGTTATCGGTCTTAAAAGTGATGGTTCGCTACATAAACATTTTTCAAATAAAAATGATAAATCTATAAAAATGCGTGACATTGTTAAAACTTTAGATATTCGTAAAATATCTTGTTTAGCTAAATTTGTTGAAAGAGGAATCGCTTCTGAAGGTATGGA
>JAXJXA010000293.1:0-6485 GCA_036307745.1 Acutalibacteraceae bacterium
ATGATTTCTGTATTTTAAATGGTGTTTAGTATAAAATATAGGAGATGTTATTATGTACGAAACAGAAGAATATATAAAGAAAATTTTTGAGCAGTCACCTTCTAAAACTGTTATAAGCAAAGGCGATAAAAATGTAAAATATAAAAAGATTGTTATAGAAAATAAAGGTAGTTACTATCAGGTGTCAAAGTATACAGATAAGCAGGTTTTTCACGAAAACTTACAGACTGAACAGACAGAGAAATTTTGTGCTAACAAAATGAATAATGATTACAGACAGCTTAATAGCTGGAGCGATGGTTTCGAACATATGCTTATGATTTCAAAAAAAGGTAAACCCTCTTACAAGAGAAAACAGCTTTCAACAGCCTGTGTACATAGTGTTTCACAGCATAACCGGAAAAAGAATTATATTATTGGTGAGAGTACAGATGTTTTACCTCTTATTGATATGGGTGTGTTTACAAAAGAAGGTAAGATTGTAAATTCTATGTATGATAAGTACCGCCAGATTAACAGATTTATTGAAATTATTGATGATGCTGTTAAAGATTTTGATAAGGAAACAATTAATATAATTGATTTTGGTTGTGGTAAATCATATCTTACATTTGTTGTATATTATTATTTTACCTGTATAAAACGGCGTAATGTAAATATTGTAGGACTTGATCTTAAAGAAGATGTTATAGAAAAATGTAACAAAGCAGCTGAGAAATATGGTTATAATAATTTACGTTTTCAGCTTGGAGATATTAATGGCTATAAATGTGATTTTGATGTGGATATTGTGATAACATTACACGCTTGTGATACTGCAACAGATTATGCACTTTTTAATGCGATAAACTGGAATACAAAAATGATATTTTCTGTTCCTTGTTGTCAACACGAGCTTAATGCACAGATGAAATCTGAAAATTTATCTATTTTCACTAACTACGGTATTATACAGGAACGCTTTGCGGCACTTACTACAGATGCGATAAGAGGTAATCTTTTAGAATGTTGTGGTTATAAAACTCAACTGCTTGAATTTGTTGACTTTGCTCATACACCCAAAAATATTCTTATAAGAGCAGTGAAAAAAGATAGTATGCCGTTAAAATCAAAAGTTAAAGCACTATCACAGGTGAATAACGTAATTGCTGAATTTAATCTATCTCCAACGCTTTATAAACTTCTTAAGGAATCAGGAAGATTGAATTTTGATTAAAAAGTAAAACAAGGTACACTGTATCTATATTGTTAACTTGTTGAAAACTCCAATATTCTTTCAAAAAAAATTTTTGGTATTGTTAACTTGTTGAAAATATAGTCTTTTTTTTGTGGTTATTATGACTTGACTGGTTCGGGAATAGTTTTCCTTCTTAGTTCATAAATTTTATATAAGGATTTGTGAACGGAAAGGCGGAATAATATGAAAAAACTAACCAAAAGACTTTTGTCTTTATTGCTTTGTATAACTTTTTTGTTATGTGGCAGTTACAGTGTTCAGGCTGTGTCAGCTGACGAAATTACTGCACCTTCTGCTGTATTAGTAGAGTCAGAAACAGGTAAAGTGCTGTTTGATAAAGACAGTCATCAAGTGCGAGCTTGTGCGTCAATAACTAAGGTTATGACTTTGCTGTTGGTATTTGAAGCTATTGACGAGGGCAAAATAAGTATGGAAGATAACCTTTCATCAAGTGCCCACGCAGCTTCTATGGGAGGTTCTGATATATGGCTTGAAGAAGGAGAGGTTATGTCGGTACACGACCTTATAAAAGCAACAGTGGTGGCAAGTGCTAATGATGCGGCTGTAGTTCTTGCTGAGGAGATATCGGGTAGTGAGGATGCATTTGTTGAGAAGATGAACCAAAAGGCACAGGAGTTGGGAATGAAAGAAACCACCTTTAAAAACTGTAATGGACTTGACGAGGAGGGACATCTGACCTCTGCATATGATGTTGCACTTATGTCAAGAGAACTTATAAAGCATAAAGAAATTTTTGAATTTACCTCTATATGGATGGATTATTTGCGTGATGGAAAAACGCAGATTGTGAATACCAACAAACTTTTGAAAACATATAAGGGGATTACAGGACTGAAAACAGGTACAACATCTCAGGCTGGCAGTTGTATCTCAGCCACAGCTACACGGGATGGTTTAACATTGATTGCTGTTGTGTTGGGAAGTGCAACAGGTACAGATAGATTTTCTGATGCTGCCGCACTTCTGGATTATGGTTTTGCAAACTATTGTATATATACCCCCAGCTTTAAGGAGAAAATACCTGAAATAAATGTGAAAAACGGAATGCAGTCTACCTTAAAGGCACAGGCGAATATTTCAGGTAGTTTTGTAATTGAAAAAGGCAAAAGTAAAGAAATAACTTATAAACTTGATGTAAAAGAAGAAGTAGAGGCACCTGTAAGCAAAGGGGATAAAGTTGGTACACTTACTTTTTATATTGGAAAGGATAAACTTAAGGAGTATCCTGTTGTGGCGTGCCACATTGTAGATGAAATGGATTTTTCTTCTGTATTTGCTTTGCTGTTTAAATTTTTTGTACAGACTTAAATTTATATTTGGTTTAACAGGCGATGGCATTATGCGTTGCCTGTTTTGTTTTTAGAAAAGGGTATATAATTAAAAAATTTGCACAAAACAAAACAAAGGACTGGTGCAAAATGAAGAATCCCTTTGATTTTATAAAAAGATTTTATTATCCGAATGATAAAAATCCTGTCAACAAGCCGTCTGTAAGACATATTGGTGACAGCCTGGGCAAAAATATTGAATATCTTAATGATAAGTTCAATGGTTCTGTGGATTTTACAGTGCGTTATCTTACAGTTAATGGTGTACACTGTGCTATTCTTACAATGGAGGGTATGTGCAATAAAGAAACACTTGCATTAAGTGTTATCAATCCGCTTCTCAACAGTAAATATCCTGATGTTGAAAAAATGGAGCTATTTTTATATGTTGAAAGGTCAGTTTTGTCTGCCTCTGAAATTGCACGGATAGAAACCTTTGAATCTATAATGCAGTTGATAATGTCCGGTTTTGCTGTTTTACTTATTGATGGTTGCAGTAAAGCGTTATCTATAGGTGTTCAAGGGTTTAGTTTCAGAGGTGTGTCTGAGCCTGAAAGTGAAGTGTCAGAAAGAGGCAGTCGTGAAGGTTTTGTAGAGCCTTTGCGTATTAATATGACATTGCTGAGAAGAAGAATAAAAAATCCCGATTTAAAGTTTGAAACTATGACAGTAGGCGGTGTAAGCAAAACCGATATCTGTCTTTGCTATCTTACAGATGCCGTAAGTGAGAGTATACTGGAAAAGCTGAGAAAAAAGTTGAATGAAATTGACCTTGATACAGTACTTGCAAGTGGTTATCTTGTTACATTTTTGGAGGATAATGACGATTATTCGTTGTTCAGTGGAATAGGGGTTACTGAACGCCCTGACACAGTAAGTGGTAAAATAAATGAGGGTAGAATAGCTATTCTTATAGATGGCACTCCGTCGGCTCTCATAATTCCATATCTGTTCGTTGAAAACTTTCAGACAATGGGGGATTATTCCTATAAGCCTTATTATGCTACTATTATTCGCTGGATGAAGTATGTCTGTTTTTTTGTAGCATCACTGTTGCCGGGGATTTATACAGCGGTGGCACTTTTTAATCCTGAACTTTTTCCTGAACAGATTTTGAATAAAGTGGCAATTTCAATAGGAAGTACTCCTTTTGGGTTGATTACAGAAATTCTGCTTGTACTTTTTATGTATGAAATAATGCGAGAGGCAGGTCTGAGATTGCCCAAAACATTAGGACACGCTGTAAGTATAGTGGGAGCATTGGTTATAGGTGATACCGCTGTAAGTGCAGGTCTTATAGGTGCCCCCACACTTATGATTGTGGCACTTACTGCGATAGCATCTTATGTTATTCCCAGCTTGTACCCACAGTTGTGTGTGTTAAGAATATTGTTTATTTTTACAGGAGGATTTTTCGGAATATGGGGTATAGTGCTGTTGGGATGTGTGATTATCGTAAATATGTGCGGTAAGTCTGTTCTTGGTGTACCGTATACAATACCCATTGCTCCTTTTAAGTTATTTGGTATGCGTGATGTTGCGGTTCGTGCCGATTGGCGTACTCTGAGCCAACGTCGTAATCTGATTCGTGACAGAAAGAGTATGGAATAATTATATTGTGTTGCTTTAAATATATTTTTATGATATGTTTAAGGTAACACATTTTTGTTTGTGTATAAAAATATATACAAACAATTAAATTAATTGACAGCATATTCCATAACCATTCAACCAAATTCTACAAAGTTGTGTTTTAGGTATTGTTATTTTCCGTGTTTATGCTAAAATTATAAAAGTACAAATGAAAGGGTGTTTATAATGTTAAATCATATTATCGACCTTGAATTGCTCTCGTTTTCTGATTTGCAGGAGATAGTTCAACTTGCAGAAAAGATAATGAAAAATCCACAGGATTATAGCGAGGCTTGCAAGGGTAAAATAATGGGTACTCTTTTTTACGAACCAAGTACCCGTACACAGATGAGCTTTCAGACCGCTATGCTTCGTTTGGGAGGCTCAATAATCGGATTTGACGACCCTATGAATTCCTCTGTATCAAAGGGAGAAAGTCTTAAAGATACAATAAAGATTATAAGCGGTTATGCCGATATTATAGCAATGCGACATCCTCTTGAAGGCAGTGCAAGAGGTGCATCAATATACAGCAGTGTACCTGTTATAAATGCAGGTGACGGTGGTCATCTGCACCCTACACAAACTCTTACGGATCTGGTAACATTGCATAACGAAAAGGGCAGGCTTAACCACCTTACTATTGGTCTTTGCGGTGATTTGAAAAATGGCAGAACAGTACATTCTCTTATAAAGACAATGTCTTATTTTGAGGGCAATAAGTTTGTTCTTATTTCTACACCGGAGCTTGGTGTACCTGAATATGTAAAGGAAATTATGGACAAAAATGGCTGTGAATACACAGAGATTCCTACTTTGCAGGAGGCTATGCCTGATTTGGATGTTCTGTATATGACAAGAATTCAAAGAGAGCGTTTTGCAAGTGAAGAAGAATATCAGGCACAGAAGGGTGTATTCATACTTGATAAAGAGAAGCTGGCACTTGGTAAGGATGATTTGAAGGTTCTTCATCCACTGCCAAGAGTTGATGAAATTGATGTTGAGGTTGACGATGACCCGAGGTGTGTTTTCTTTAAGCAGGCGGTTTATGGAATGTATGCAAGAATGGCACTTATACTTCTCACTCTTGAAGATGCTAAATATACATATTCAAGAGGCAAGGTGATTATTGATGAGGATGGTTGTGTTAATCCCAGATGTATAACACACACAGAGCCATATATGCCTAAGGAATTCAAGGAGAATGGTGACTATCTTGTATGTGAATACTGTGATGCAAGAAAGCCTAAGAAAAAGACAGAAAATAAATAATTTGAGTCTGTCAAAAGACAAATTTGATTAAAATTTTCTTGACAAAATAAGACTGTAAAGGTATAATATTATAAGTGTTTTGAAACTGCCTGTGCTGTTTGTACAGGGTGAGAGGTGCATTGACGTGATTCTTGATTTGAAAAATATTTTTCTGAACGAGGGTTCGGTTCTGCATAAAGAATACTCATTCAGTATGACTGATGTTGACGAAAGTGGTTTAAGTCCCTTTGTGTCACCTGTAAAAGCAGATATAACGGCAGAAAATCGAGCAGGGTTAGTTAGGCTTTCTCTGGCAACTAGCTTTAACTACCAAAAGCCTTGCGATCGTTGCGGTGCCGACGTAACCAAAGAAATGTGTTATAACTTTGAACATTATTTGGTTACATCCCTAAGCGGTGACCAAAATGACGATTACATCGAAACTCCCGATCACACCATAGATGTGGACGAGTTGTTAAGAACAGACATTGTTCTGGAACTTCCGTCAAAGCATTTGTGTAGTGACGATTGTAAAGGGCTTTGCCCTAAATGTGGTGCAAACCTAAATGAAAAGAACTGTGGTTGCTCTGCAAAAGAGATAGATCCTCGCTTAGAGGCTCTGAAACAACTTATAGATTAAGAACCATCGGCGTTCAAAGAATAACTTTATTGTAACAAGGAGAGGCTTAAAATGGCAGTACCAAAGAGAAAAACATCTCACGCTAGAAAGAATAAGAGAAGATCAACAGTATGGAAAATGGAAGCTCCCGCTCTTGTTAAGTGTCCTAACTGCGGCGAGTACAAAACACCTCACAGAGTTTGTGGTGCTTGCGGATTTTACAACGGTAGAGAAGTTATTAAGAAGGACATCTGATTTTACTGATACTAAAGGGAGGATATTTTTATATCCTCCCTTATTTTTGCGGTTTGTATAGAAAACTAAGATTGTTTATGGTAAAATAGTTATGCATACGTTTATTGGGATAAACTATAATATAAAAGTTCAATAACAGTAA
>JAXJXA010000294.1:0-1920 GCA_036307745.1 Acutalibacteraceae bacterium
CTATTTCAGCCTTTTACTTCTTTTTTAGTTTCAGTCCAAAAGCTATATTTTCATAAACATTCAAATGTGGAAATAACGCATATTTCTGAAAGACCGTATTGACATTTCTTTTGTTAGGTGGAACGTCATTTATTCTCCTGTCCTCAAAGTAAACGTCACCGCCATCAGGCTCCAGAAAGCCTCCTATAATTCTGAGCGTTGTTGTTTTGCCACAACCACTTGGTCCCAACAGCGTAATAAACTCTCCATCTATAATATCAAGGTTTATTTTGTCAAGAATTACCTCTCCATCAAAAGATACCTCAACATTCTGTAAGGAAACAACAGTTTTTTCACTCAATTTATGCACCCCCATATTTAATTTTATTCAGATAATTAAATTCAAACAATTTGTCACATTACAGTATACTTATAAATAGTGTTTTGTCAATGTTTTTAAAGTCAGCTAATTATGATAAATACAAACTTTTTATATAATCAAATCCATCATTCTGTAATTAAATATGAAATTATTTTTATATGATAATTGATTTTGTTTAATTGTTATAGTATAATGATAATAATTAAAAAAACATATAGAAAGGAAGTTGTATATGAACAGATTTATACTTAACGAAACCTCTTATCACGGTTCAGGTGCTATAAATGCAATATCTGATGAAATAAAAGGCAGAGGATTTAAAAAGACTTTAGTAGTTTCTGACCCCGACCTTATAAAATTCGGAATTACCAAAAAAGTTACAGATATTCTTGAAAAGTCAGAAATAGAATATACTATCTTCTCTGATATAAAACCCAACCCTACCATAGAGAATGTACAGGCAGGTGTAAAGGCATTTCAGGAATGTGATGCAGATTGTATTGTTGCTATTGGCGGTGGTTCGTCAATAGACACAGCAAAAGCAGTTGGAATTATTATTAAAAATCCGGAATTTTCAGATGTTCGCTCTCTTGAAGGTGTTGCACCAACAAAAAACAAATGTGTACCAATAATAGCTGTACCAACCACAGCAGGAACAGCAGCAGAAGTAACTATAAATTATGTTATTACTGATGCTGAAAAAAATCGCAAAATGGTTTGCGTTGATGTGCACGATATTCCGGTTGTTGCAGTGGTTGACCCTGATATGATGTCAACAATGCCAAAGGAACTTACAGCCGCAACAGGTATGGACGCACTTACCCACGCTATTGAAGGATATATTACTAAAGGAGCCTGGGAACTTTCGGATATGTTCCATTTAAAAGCTATTGAGATAATCTCACGCACACTGCGTAATGCTGTTGAAAACACCCCTGAAGGCAGAGAGGGTATGGCACTTGGACAATATATTGCAGGAATGGGCTTTTCAAATGTAGGCTTAGGTATAGTTCATTCAATGGCTCATCCACTGGGAGCACTTTATGATACCCCCCACGGTGTAGCCAATGCTATTATTCTGCCCACAGTAATGGAGTATAACGCACCTGAAACAGGTGACAAATATAAATACATTGCACAAGCAATGGGTGTTGAAGGTACAGAAAATATGACTGTAGAGGAATACCGCAAAGCTGCTGTAGACGCTGTAAGAAAGCTATCGAAAGATATTGGAATTCCAACTGACCTTAAAGAGATTGTAAAACCTGAAGATATCCCGTTCCTTTCTCAATCAGCATATGATGACGCTTGTCGTCCTGGCAATCCAAGAGATACAAGCGTAGAAGAAATTACAGAGCTTTACAGAAGCCTTATGTAATAAAAGTCATAATTAAAGACCTGCAATGCTGTTTTGCAGGTCTTTTTCTGCCAAAATGCTGAAAAATTTTATGTACAATCTAGGGGCTGTTTAAAAAATCAAAAGCACTGTCTATTTTGCCCCAAAAACGGTGCTTTCTGCGGTTTTGCCTTGAAATCACTCGTTTTGAAACAAAAATCCA
>JAXJXA010000295.1:0-6345 GCA_036307745.1 Acutalibacteraceae bacterium
ACCTACACTCCCAGGTATTCCCCAAGCAAATTCAAGTCCACTGAGTCCGTGCTCACAAGCATAACTGGAAAGTTTTGCAAGAGTTACTCCTGCCCCACAGCTTATAGTTTCATCATCAAGCATTTTTATCTGTGTAAATACTCCGTCCAGTTTAATAACAATGCCATCTATTCCATTATCTGAAACTAAAAGATTAGAACCTTTACCTAATATAAATATAGGTATTCCGTACTCTCTGCATTTTGCCAATATATCAATAAGCCCCTCATTATTAGCAACTTTTATAATAGCTCTTGCATTACCGCCAATTTTAAAGGTTGTATATTTGCTCATTTTTTCGTTTTCTTTAACTTCAAAGCCATATTTTTGGGCAATTTCAATTACTCTGTTTATATTGTTCATAATGCCTCCATTCTAAATAAATATAAAATTTTATCAGATAAATCTGTTATACTATTTCATTTTATTAGTTCTGTCATAATATTCAACATCTGAAAAATCCTTATCTGTTTCCTCTATATTAAATTCACTGTTTTTAAACATTCCGCTTCCGGCGTTATAATCATTACTTGTATTTCTTGCAAAAACTACTACACCAACAGCAATCAATACTACCAACAATACCCACATACAAAAATACCTTCTTTGTATTAAAAGAATTTTATTATAAATAATAAAATTCTCTATCAATAATATATTCCTTGCTCCTTAAGATAATCCTTAAAATTCTCAATACTGCTATTTACAACCAAGTGTTCAGGAAAATCAATATCTTTTAACATTTCAAGTACACTATCAAACACACCAACTGCAGTAGAAAAATGAGCATCAGAATTAACTATAATTCGTGTATTGGTTTTCTTACAAATTTTTGCTATTTCTGCACAGTTGCCCATTGATGATTTACGACTCTTAAATGTATTATTATTTATTTCTATCAGTTTTCCGTTTTTACCAAAAATAGGTATAACTTTTTCGTAATCATATTTAAAACAAGGTGTTCCACTATGACCAATTACATTGACATAAGGGTTTTCTGCAATAGATAACCAAGCATTTGTACAGCTTTCTATGTTAGCTTCTCCACTTATTGTTATTGAGTGCATAGATGCTACAGTCCATTCCAACTTTTTAAGGGTATCCTCCGGAATATCAAGATTTCCGTTATAATCACTTACGTTAGCTTCAACTCCCTTTAATACACGTACATCATATAAATACGCAGGAATTGCCCCAAGACATTCAAAGAACCATTCTCCCTCTTTTGGTGAGCCTGGCATATTATAACCATGGTCAGTAAGTGCAATGGCAAAAAGTTCTTTTTCGCTTGCTGCCCTAACCATTTCCTGTACGGTGGAAAAAGCATGTGTTGACGCTATAGTGTGGGTGTGAGTATCTGCTATTATTTTCATTTCAAACACCTCTGATTTATTTTCTACACTTGTCCCATATATATTATACATAAACTTAAGTGAAGTATAAAAACATTATACTTCACTTTTATAAAGAATTTGATAACAATATTGTTACCAGTCAAGTATTTTTTTATTGTCTTCAACACCAATATCCATACCAAGATTAGTCAAAAGTTCCTGAGCAGCATTATAACCCATTTTCTTCTGTCTGTTATTCATTGCAGCAACCTCTATAATAATGGAAAGATTACGTCCAGGTTTGACAGGTATAGTAAGACAAGGAACCTCAACATCTAGAATTTCTGTGTATTCGTTATCTATTCCCATACGGTCATATACCTTTGACTTATCCCAGTTTTCCATTGTAATTACCATATCTATTTTTTCTGTAACCTTTACCGAACCCATACCAAAAATACGTCTTGCATTGATAATACCAATACCTCTTAATTCAACAAAGTGACGTATATTTTCAGGAGAACTGCCCACCAGAGATTTGCTGGAAACCTTTCTGATTTCTACCGCATCATCTGCAATCAAACGGTGTCCACGTTTCATAAGCTCAATAGCTGTTTCACTTTTACCAACACCACTATCACCTGTAAGAAGAATACCCTCACCATACACCTCTACAAGAACACCATGCCTTGTAATTCTGGGTGCAAGCTCAACATTAAGAAAAGATATCAAAGCAGCAATAAGACCACAAGTATCTTCATCTGAACGCAATATGGGAACCTCACAAATTTTAGCTACTCTCATCAGTTCATCAAGCACCTCAAGATTGCGAGCAACAATTACAGCCGGCGGTTTTCTTTGTAAAATATTGTTAAGAACATAAGTGCGTTGTTCACTACCAAATCTTTTGAGATAAGCATACTCTGTGTTACCTAATAGCATTAATCTATCAGAAGCATAAAATTCTAAAAATCCAGTAAGTTCGATACCAGGACGATTGACATTTGGTGATGTAACATATATTTCATTAGGATCAGACGGAGAATAAGCAATTTCCATCTGCAACTCCTTTACAATTTTGGCAAGTGATACCTTAAATCCTATATTACCTTTCATATATAACCCACCTTTATATGAAGTTAAGATAATTATAACAAAACTTAGCCAAAAATTAAAGGACTTTTTTGCAAATTAATGTAAAATTTATAACACAAATATAAAATTGTTAAATTTATCTTAATTACTTTTTGCAATCCTTTTTAATTTACAGAAATATCACTTGAAACTGAATATACACCTTTTTCAATCAGTTTGCTCCAATCTTTAATTGTATGATAAACCTCGCTATCACTTTGTCTTAACAGTTTCCCAAAATAAAATACATCACTCCCATTTTTTGCACATTCTGTAATCGAAGTTTTAATTATTTTATTAACTCGCTCTTCTATTTTCTGCTCAATATTTTTCTCCGTTTCAGTATATTCATAAATTGTTGCTTCTCCGTTTATTTTTATATCACAGTACAAAACACCATTTTCAACTTTTATTGTGGTATCTGTACTTTCATAGTCCAAAGCAAAACTTTTATTTTTACCATCTAATGGAATAACTTCTGCTGAAATGTCAGATTCTCCTCTTATAAGCATTACACCAATACTCTGAGTACTATTAAGACTATAACTGAATTTATCACCTTTGAAAACTGCTATTCCATCTGAAACAGGTACATCATCTTTAACTGTAACCAATGCTGTACAAGCAGAAGAAGTATTGTTTAGAATATCCGACAAAAAGATATACATTGGAGTTGTAATGGTTCTACCTGTTGTATTATTTGATTCAGCTATTTTTGAGATTGTTCCTGGAGTAATATCCTCCAATTTCATTATTTTTTCTGCATCTCGGTCTGCAACCAAAATATTTACAGTAGGACGGCACTGGTAGTATCCGGCAAAAAATTCCAATGCTTCACCTACTCCCTCATTACAGATACTTTCACCAAGAAGAATAAAAGAATTGTGACTATATAAAGGCTCAAGACCATTCTGACTTACAATAGATGTTACCGCCTCTGTAACGGTTCTACCTTTACCTGTAGCAGTTTTATGGGAAACATCCTCTTGACTTATATCTGTATTCATATACATAACTGTTACCTTATATTCATCTTGAACATAATCAATACCCATCCCCTGTATAACCATTCTTTCATTAAGTTGTTTAGCTGTACAACCATATAAAAGGCAAATGGTTATAAAAATAAGAATTAATGAAAGAATCTTCTTCACTATTTTACCTCCATATCATTTCATGTTACTTTTTTAATTTTATTAACACAAGTAAGGAATAATGGTATGATAACTGCTGTAACAAGTGTAAGCACAAGAAAAATATATTTATTAAATATCAGGTCAAATAATCCTTCTGTTGCTGATATTCCCATTGATACCGTAAGTACCAAAACACCACTGATTAAAATTGACCACCTTGAAATAACTTCTCCAAAAATTCTTTTTACACAAGCTGATAATAAATACATAAACAGCGAAATTTTTACAAACATTCCTGCTGTCCACACACCAAGAAACAAGCCATCAAGTCTTTTTGTAACCCCTAGTGATGCCACCGCAGTCAAAGAATACACTGGAAATACTTGCGTTTGAAGATAATCACCAAGTACAGCAATAATCAAGATGATTATAATAGCCGTAGAAACATACACAGCTACAGCCCACCAAACAACCCCTGAACGTGTATTGCCTTTTGCAAAAGGTAATAAAATCGCCATTGCAGGAATACAAGAATTTTTTGCAATAAAACTGGTAATTATCTGCATAATATCCTCTGAATTCTCAATACTAACAGGCTCTAGATTAAGTAAATCAGCTTTTGGTAACAGCGAACAAAAAAGTATTATTAATGATGCGACTACAAAAATAAAAATTATTGTAGATGCTCTCCCCAGTGCCTCTATTCCCTTATACGCTCCATACATTGATGCTATAACAACTGCTAACGAAAGAATAAAAACTGATGCAGTTGGATTAAGAACATTGGTTACCATTATATTAAATTGTGATAATGTATTTATTAGTACCCACAAAAAATAAAGTCCATATATTATTGCTATTATTGCACCAAATTTTTTGAATAATAAATAACTATTATCAGTAACAGTTCTTCCATTGCTTGTTCTAAACATCAAATACACTGGTATAACCATAAGTAAGGTAATAAGCAATGCTGTTAATGCTGCCACAGCACCATATTGTAAGCTATGGATATCCGATGCATGTCCACTATAAGTAACATTTACTACCATACGGCTTATATAAAGCATTATAAAAAGCTGACATACAGATACTCTTACAAATGATTTCATTTTTTATTACACTCCGTTCTGTAGTCAAGTATTAACATTTTATTCACACTTTACTTTGATAATAATTACTTTACAATATGTTATCAAAGTATGGTAACATTGAATAAATTACTACTTTCAACGAAAGAACAGCTCTTTCACATTCAATAGGAAAATGTTCACTATCATATTTCAGAGTGCTTCTCGCTGCAGCAATTCTCTCCGCTATCTCTTCTATATTATCGTGAATTAAAAAAGCATCAAGAAATACTGTACTATCATTCCAAACTTTGTCCGCTTTTTTTAAACTTTCTTCAGCCTTTTTACTATCGCCATCATTGTATGTTTCTAAAGCAGTGTTGAGTTGATATTTTACCTGTTCTGAAACATTTATTGTATATACACTTTCACAAACAGCCAATCCAATTACCAGTAGAAATATTACAACAACAATAATTATTCTATTCATACTACCTCTCCTTCTTTATAATATTATATTTATGATCAGGTGTAGCCGTCATAATAAACACTTCTTTTATATCTATTTGATTTTTCTTAAGTATCTTATTAATCCAATCAACAGTGACACCACAAAACTGCATAGAATATTGAGCTAACTCACCATCACTGATTATAACTACCTCAAAATTAGCTGTAGGATTTTTGACATTCATCTGTTCAGCAGTAGCAGTATCCTTTAATGGCTTTTTCATAACACTTAATTTACCGTTTGTTTCAATAATTGCATATTTTACATCTTCCAGTGCAAAAGCACCTGCTTGACGCAGTTGTTCACTTAAATCCTCTGTACTCATACGAAGAAGTTTCATCTTTTTTTGGTCAATTATCCCATTTGAAATTATTATCTGCGGTTTTCCACATACCAATTTTCTGAATTTTGCATTTTTTAACATTAAAAAGCTAAGGGTTATTTCACACCCTACTAAAAGCAAAATAGGTACAACTCCACTTAACAATGGTAAAGAAGTATCTTGCATTGGAATAACAGCAATATTAGAAATAAGCAGTGTTACAACAAGTTCACTCGTTTGCAACTCGCTTATCTGGCGTTTCCCCATAATTCTTACCATTATTAAAATTAAAATATAAAGTATAAGGGTTCTTATTACAGAAATAGTCATCTTTTCCACCTCGTATACTTAATATTCTTTTCCTATTTATCAATAATATACTTAAAGACATAAAAAAGCAGAGGTCATTTCAACAAAATGACCTCTGACAATTACTCAGCAATTAAACATACGTATTACACTGTAATATTTCATTCCACCACACGATATATACATATAGTACAAAAAATACGCAAAATAACCTGCATAACAACAAAACTTCATCATTGATTTCTCACTATTATAAAAACAATTATTAATCAACCATGGGAGAATTATAAAATTACCCATTGAAAAATATATAGGTAATCTTCCAAAAAGAATTCCACTTGTAAAATTACCTATAAGACTTATAGCTGTAGCAACACACGACATATTTATTAAAACATCTACATATACAGGACGTTCCAATGATACAATAAACTTACGTTTCCATAAAGCAATAATTACAGGAATTGCATATATTAATGTAGTTATAGGA
>JAXJXA010000296.1:0-4295 GCA_036307745.1 Acutalibacteraceae bacterium
ATATTTTAAAGAAAATAATAATTTTATTTTTGAAAATAATCGTTAATATTTTTATGAACTTGACACAAGCTAATAAACAGAGTAGAATATAGTAAATATGTGTTCGGATTTTATTTTTTTATTTATAAATTCTTAATTATTTATAAATAGCTTTGTGTTGGCACCGTTTGCGGCACAAATATAGGAGCTGTTTTGTAATAATTATCAAATAAATATTCATATACATAATTTAATAATGGAGGTTTGGTTTGTGACTAATAACGTAAAAAAGCCTGTCGGTTACGGAAAAAAGGGCAGGAATATGGTTGATTCCAAGAACATTAAAGGTAAGCAGATTGCAAAACCGAGCAAAAAAACTATGACTAAAGGAAAGAGTAATCGCACAAAAGGGAAAAAGCCTTATATAAAAAGAGATAATGTACCTACAATTAAAATTGCATTTCTTGGCGGTTTAAACGAAATTGGTAAGAATATTACATTGTTTGAATGTTGCGGTGATATGTTTATTTTAGATTGTGGTATGGCGTTTCCTGATGGAGAAATGCTTGGTGTAGATTTGGTATTGCCTGATTTTACTTATATAAAGGAAAATATAAACAGAATAAAGGGTATTGTCATTACTCACGGACACGAAGACCACATTGGTGGTTTGCCTTATCTTTTAAAAGATTGTAATATACCTGTGTATGGTACACCTTTGTCAATGGGATTGGTTGGCAATAAACTGAAAGAGCATAATCTAGTTTCATCTGCACAACTTAATGTGGCTAATGCAGGTGATATAATAAAACTGGGATGTATGAATGTGGAGTTGATACATGTTAATCACTCTATTCCCGACTCGGTTGGTGTTGCAATTCATTCACCTGCTGGTACTCTTGTTCATACAGGTGACTTCAAAATTGATTGTACACCTGCTTCAGGTGAGATGATTGACCTTACTCGTTTTGCTGAACTCGGAAAAGAGGGTGTACTCGCTCTTATGGCTGAATCTACAAATGCGGAGCGTCCTGGATTCACAAAAACTGAAGCTAAAGTGCAAGAGAGTTTTGAACACCTTTTTGTAAGAGCCCAAAATCAAAGAATTATAATTGCAACATTTGCATCTAATGTAAATAGAATACAGCAAATTATTAACTGTGCATATGCAAATGGAAGAAAGGTTGCATTCTCAGGCAGAAGTATGCTAAACTATATGCAGGTTGCAACTGATCTTGGTTATATTGATATCCCTGAGGGTGTAATAATTGATATAGATCTACTTAATGAATATACTCCGGAGCAAATAGTTCTTGTTACAACAGGAAGTCAGGGTGAGCCTATGTCTGCTTTGTCAAGAATGGCTTATTCAGACCACCGTAAGGTAGCTGTTGGTAAAGGTGATTTTATAATTATTTCAGCTAACCCTATACCGGGTAATGAGAAAATGGTGGGTAATGTAATTGATGAACTATTAAAACTTGGTTGCGATGTGGTGTATGAGTCTATGTATGAGGTTCATGTTTCAGGTCACGCTTGTCAGGAAGAGCTTAAAATTATTCATAGTCTGGTAAAACCTGAGTTCTTCATTCCTGTACATGGTGAGCAGAAACATCTGCGTAAACACGCAGATTTAGCACAAAGTCTTGGTATGACAAGTGACCATATCTTTATTGGTGACGTAGGTAATGTAGTTGAACTAAAGCCTGGTACTATGAAACAGTTACCATCTGTTGCTTCGGGCAAGGTATTCGTTGATGGTCTTGGTGTAGGAGATGTAGGTAGTATTGTACTGCGCGACCGTAAACATCTTGGACAGGATGGTTTGATTATTATTGTTGCCGCACTGGATATTGTAGATGGTTATGTTGTAAGTGGTCCTGATATTGTTTCAAGAGGCTTTGTATATGTAAGAGAATCAGAGGAACTTTTACATGAGGTAAGGCGTATTGCAACTGAAATATTAGTTGAGTTTGCAGAAAAGAATGTACATGAGTGGAATGTAATAAAGAATAAAATAAAAGACGATGTTTCAAAGCATATTTTCAATAAAACAAGACGTAGTCCAATGATACTTCCTATCATAATGGAAGTATAATAAACTATATATTTATTTGATTTATAGTTTGTTGTAATTTGTTATAATATTTTTTAAAATCAGAAATACGAATTACAATCTATTATGGAAGGGAGGAAAAGAACTGTGAAACGTAAGATATGGACAGTTACACCATTTTTTATTGTGTATACTGTGGGAATACTAGCTATGGCGTTCTTTTCCATCCGCTGGAATTTATATGTTTTTGCAATAGAGATAACAGTGGCATTGCTGTCAGTTTTAATAGTTGTATTTGGTGTAAGGCGTTTTAATCAGCATATAAGTCGTACCATAAAACAGGCAGCATCAAAGCTGGGCAGTGAAAATCTTGAGTATCTTAACCAATTTAAAATTCCTGTTGTAGTAACTGGATCTTATGATGATGTTGTTTGGTTTAACGAGTGCTTTCAGAATGTTATGTGCAACGGCAGAGATTGTTCAGGTGATCTTATTAATCACTATATACCTAATACAACCGCACAGAATATATTAAAATCTGATGGTGCAGATGTTATGTATGGTGAAAGACGTTATACCGTGATTGGTTGTGCGTTGTCAGATAAAGTATCGGTATTCTATTTTATAGATGATACATATTATAAAGATACTGCCGATGAATATATGAATTCTCGCCCTATGGTTGCTACTGTTGAATTTGACAATTCAAGTGAGTTTGAAAAAGATGATGATCAGCAGCAGTCATATATAACTGTTAATGTAGAAAATGCTATACAAAAGTGGGCAAATAAGTTTAACGGTTTGTATAAGAAGATGTCTAATGGCAGATATATAATAGTATTTGAAGAAAGAGTAATTGATGCTCTTACTGATGACAACTTTTCTATCCTTGAAGATGTAAAGCAAATATCTCTTGAAAATGTAATATGTAAACCTACAATTTCAATAGGAATAGGTAGATGTGGTGAGAATTTCAAGCAGTGTGAATTATGGTCCAGAAATGCTCTTGATATGGCTTTGGGACGTGGCGGTGATCAAGTTGCTATCAAAACTAAAGATCAATATCGTTTTTATGGAGGAAATTCTCAAGGTTTTGAAAAAATCGACAAAGTGCGAACAAGAGTTATCGCAGGTTCATTGGTTCAGCATATAAAATCAAGTGATCATGTGCTTATAATGGGGCATCATAATTCGGATATAGACTGTATAGGTACAGGTATAGGGCTTTGGAGCAGTATTACTAAGGATATGAAAAAGCCTGCACATATTGTTGTAAAAAAAGAACGTACTGTTGCTGGTTCATTGATATCTTTTATGGAAGAAATCGGTAATGGAAATATGTTTATGGAGCCCTCTGAGGCTATTATGACAATAACAGAAAGAACGTTATTGATTATTGTAGATACACATTCTCCTGATTTCCTTGAGGAACCTGCTATTTATAAAAAAGCCTCAAGAGTAGTTGTTATTGATCATCACAGAATGATGGTGAATCATATTTCAAATGCTTTAGTTTTTTTTCACGAACCTTACGCGTCATCTGCGGCTGAAATGGCAACAGAGCTTATACAATATATGGGTGATAAAGGAATTACCAAATATGAAGCAGCAGCATTGCTTGCGGGAATTACTCTGGATACTAAGAATTTTGTTTTAAAAACAGGTGTTCGTACTTTTGAGGCAGCAGCTTATTTACGTCAGAAAGGTGCGGATACAGTTGGTGTAAAGCGTCTTTTTGCCAATTCTTTGGACAATTATAAAGCCAAATTTAAACTTGTTGCAGGTGCTGAAATTTTTAACAGTTGTGCTTTAGCTTGTTCTGATGATGAGTGTGACGAAGATATGCGTGTTACCGCTGCACAGGCAGCAGACGATTTGCTGAGTATAAATAATGTGACTGCTTCCTTTGTTATGTATAAACAAGGAGATACAGTTAATATATCAGCCCGTTCTTTGGGAGATGTGAATGTACAGCTTATTATGGAACAACTTGGTGGTGGTGGACATCACTCTATGGCTGGTGCACAAATAAAGGGTACAACTATGGAGCAGGCAAGAGCTATGCTTCTTAACATAATAGAAAATAATGAAATTGAAAATACAGAAGAAACTGAGCCTGATAATATTGATAAAAGTAAGGTTTTGCCTGTATATAGAGAAAGGTTCCATGAAGAAGAGTTAAATACTTCTGATAAGGAACAATTATAAGAGAAAGGATTGAATGAATATGAAAGTAATTTTACTACAAGATGTAAAGGGA
>JAXJXA010000297.1:0-5595 GCA_036307745.1 Acutalibacteraceae bacterium
ATTTGTTATAAATTTGTAATTAAACAGACTTTCAATAATAAAAAGCAACAAATTTGCTATAAACATTACATTTTTATTAAAGAATTAGATTGACGTGTGATATTTATCTTCTTTCATTGATTTATTAAAACATAAATGATAAAATAAAAATATATGTATGGAAGAAAATATTATGAATTTGTCCTGAAAAGAGAGGATTATGAATATGAAAAAAACAAAACAGGTTAAGGTGGGTAATATTTTTATAGGTGGCGGTGCTCCTGTATCAATTCAATCTATGCTTAATATTCCTGCTAATGATGTTGAACATAGTGTACAGCAGGCTAAAGCTCTTGAGGAGGCAGGCTGTGAAATTATAAGAATAGCTATCCCTGATATGAACGCAATCAAACTTATTCCTGCTTTAAAAGAAAATGTAAAAATACCTATAGTTGCTGACATTCATTTTGATTATAGATTGGCGATTGAATCTGTAGCTGCAGGAGTTGATAAAATACGCATAAATCCTGGTAATATTGGTGAAATAAGTAGGGTTAAAGCTGTTGTAAATGCTTGTAAACCTAAAGAAATTCCCATAAGAATTGGTGTTAATTCTGGCTCAGTAGAAAAAGAAATACTTGCAAAATATGGTTCACCAACACCCGAAGCTTTATGTGAAAGTGCTCTTTATCATGCTTCGTTGTTAGAAAAATTTGACTATACAAATATAGTCCTATCTATGAAATCTTCTAATGTCAAAACAATGATAGAGGCATATAAATTAGCTTCAAATCAATGTAATTATCCTATGCACCTTGGAGTTACTGAAGCAGGAACAGAACGTATGGGTATTATTAAGTCTTCAGCTGGCTTAGGTGCGTTGTTGTTACAAGAGATAGGCGATACCATCAGAGTATCACTTACGGCAGATCCTGTAAAAGAGATTTATGCAGCCAAAGATATATTAAAGGCACTTGATATAAGAAAAGATGGTGTTCAGTTTGTTTCATGTCCTACCTGTGGCAGAACAAAAATTGATTTAATTTCTATTGCAACAGAAGTAGAAAAACGCCTGAGAAATTGCAACAAAAACATTAAAGTTGCAGTTATGGGATGTGCTGTTAATGGCCCAGGGGAAGCAAAAGAAGCTGATATAGGTATTGCTGGTGGTGCTGGTACCGGTTTGATATTCAAAAAAGGTGAAATTATTAAGAAAGTACCCGAAGATAAACTTATTGAAGAATTAATTAAGGAAGTTGAGCTTTTGTAATGGCTTTATTTAAAGATTTATTTTTTGATGTGCTTAATTTTGAAAAAATGCCCGATGTACTTCGTGATGCTGAAGTTATAAATATCAGATATGAGAAAAATTTAAGAAAAATTACAGTGAATTTGAAATTGAGCAGTCTTATTGACAGACAGAGCCTATACTTTGCTGAAGATGAAATAAAAAATTCAATGTTGTCGCCTTATGCTGTTTCTATTAAGCCAAAATATTCAAGTGAGCTTTTTACATCTCAGTATTATTCTCAGTTAATTATACAGTTAAAAAAAGAAACTCCATCTTTTAATGGTTCGCTCAATGATTCTGATATTACTATAAATGGTAATGTTATCACGGTAAATCTTAAACACGGTGGTAAGTCCATTTTGCAGAAAAAGGGATTCGATAAAGCACTTGCACATATCATAAATGATGAATTTGGTTTACAATTTAAAATTGAATATGATGGAGTTTTGGAGGTTGATTTTAAAGAGCCTATTGGTATATCAAAACGTGAAAATGCCATTGAGAAAGAAATGAGAGAAACTGTTGTAACTCAAATTGAAGATTATGAGAGTTCAATGGAAACAGCTATAAAGAAATCTGAAAAGCAAAAAGCTGAAAAGGTTAATAAAACTATTGAGATACGCAACGGTGATTCGTTATATCCGCAACTGGTTACAGGTAGTTATACATCTGTGTACGGTACAGTTACCAAAGAAAAACCTATTCCTATTAAAGATCTTACCGAGGATTTAGGTATTACCAATATATGGGGAAAAGTTTTCAATATGGAAACCAAAATAACCAAAGATGGTAAATATTCTATTTCAAATTACAGTATTACAGATTATACAGATTCTATTGTAGTGAAAGTATTTGACTCTGTAAAAAAAGCAGAATGTTTAGGTAATATCAAGAAAGGTGATATAATTGTAGTTAAGGGTAAGGTTGAGTATGACAGTTATGCGAGAGATACTATTTTCTCAGGTAAAGCTGTTTCAACTGCAGAAATTACAGAAGTAGTTGATAATGCTGAGAAAAAACGTGTTGAACTACATTTACATACAAATATGTCATCAATGGATGGAGTAAATGCGGCAGAAGATCTTGTAAAGCGTGCCCATAAATGGGGACATAAAGCTATTGCAATAACAGATCACGGTGTTGCACAAGCATTTCCAGAGGCTATGAATACTGCTGAAAAGATTAATGGTATAGCTTTTAATGAAAAAAAGCAGAAGAAGTTTTACGGTATAGAACCTTACGAAGAAGATGAAGAACATATTGAAGAAAAAATTAAAGTAATATATGGTACAGAAGCGTATTTTGTAAATGATATGATTTCATCTGTAAAAGGTTTAACTGAACGTAATCTTGATGGAGAATTTATTTGTTTTGATATTGAAACAACAGGTCTTAGTCCTCATAAAGATAGAATAACTGAAATTGGTGCAGTTAGGGTTATAAATGGTGAGATTACAGACCGTTTTTCAACCTTTGTAAATCCATTAATACCTATACCTGCAAAGATAACTCAGCTTACAGGAATAACTAATGATATGGTAGCAGATGCTCCTACTGAGAAGAAAGCTGTAAAAAGTTTCTTTGAATTTTGTGGTGAAAATGCTGTTTTAGTGGCACACAATGCAGATTTTGATACATCTTTTATGCGTGTTGCTTCTGAAAGGTGTGATATCCCATATGATTATACTTCAGTGGATACACTGGCTATTGCAAAATCAATTCTCAAAGATATAAAAGATTATAAACTTAATACAATAGCTGAATATCTGAGATTAGGTGACTTTAATCATCACAGAGCAACAGATGATGCAGAAATGCTTGCAAAAATTTTTATATGTTTTGCAGACAGACTTAAAACTGATTATAAAATTACTGACATTAAAGATATAAATACGAATATTGTGGGAGCTAATCCCAATAAATTAAGAGCACATCATCAGATTATACTTGTTAAAAATAAAATTGGACTTAAAAATTTATACAGATTAATTTCTATGGGACATATGAAGTATTTCTTTAGAAATCCTCGTATTCCAAAATCAGAACTTATAAAATATCGTGAGGGGCTTTTAATAGGAAGTGCTTGTGAAGCCGGTGAGCTTTTTCGTGCTATTCTTGACGGTAAACCTATGAATGAACTTAAGGAAATAGCATCGTTCTATGATTATCTTGAGATACAACCTTTGGGTAATAACGAATTTATGCTTCGTAATGGCACTGCTAAAAATGAAAAAGAATTACAAGATTATAACCGAACCATAATAAAGATTGCTGATCAGCTTGGCAAACCTGTAGTGGCTACCTGTGATGTTCATTTTATGGATCCTCACGAAAGTGATTACAGAAAAATTCTGATGACTTCAAAAGGCTTTACTGATGCGGCACAGCAAGCTCCACTATATTTTAGAACCACCGCAGAAATGCTTAAAGAATTTGAATATCTGGGCAAAGACAAGGCGTATGAAATCGTGGTTGAAAATCCCAACAAAATTGCTGATATGATAGAACAGGTAAGACCTATACCACCTGGAGTATTTCCGCCGTTTATTGAGGGTGCAGAAGAACAACTTACTACTATTACTTGGCAAAGAGCAAAAGAGAAATATGGTGATCCATTACCTGATATTGTAAAGGAACGACTTGACAGAGAATTGGGTGCAATTACTAAGTATGGTTTCTCAGTTCTTTATATGACTGCTCAGAAACTGGTTGCTGACAGTGAAGCACATGGATATCTTGTTGGTTCAAGAGGTTCAGTTGGTTCATCTTTTGTAGCCACAATGTCAGGTATATCAGAAGTTAATCCACTATGTCCTCACTATATTTGTCCAAATTGTAAGAATAGTGAATTTTTTACTCACGGTGAGTATGGTTCAGGTTTTGACCTGCCACATAAGAATTGTCCTAAATGTGGTACTCAATATTTGCAGGACGGACACGAAATTCCCTTTGAAACCTTTCTTGGCTTTGAAGGTGATAAAACTCCTGATATTGATCTTAACTTTAGTGGTGAATACCAATCTAGCTCTCATAGATATACTGAGGAGCTTTTTGGTAAGGATAATGTATTTAAAGCCGGTACAATAGCCACTGTTGCAGATAAAACTGCATATGGATATGTAAAAAAGTATGTTGAAGAAACTGGTGCAAATCTAAAAAAGGCAGAGATGGAACGACTTTCTATTGGTTGTACAGGCGTAAAGCGTACAACAGGTCAGCATCCTGGAGGTATGGTTGTTGTGCCAAGAGGAATGGAAGTTTATGATTTTTGTCCTGTTCAGCGTCCTGCAAATAAGCAGGATTCAGATAATATCACTACACACTTCGATTTCCATTCTATTCACGACACTATCTGTAAACTTGATGAATTGGGACATGATGTTCCTACCATTTATCATTATCTGGAAATGTTTACAGGAATTCCAGTTATGGAAGTATCAATGAGTGATCCTGATGTTATCTCATTATTTACTTCTCCTAAAGCACTGGAAATAGAACCCAAAGATATTGATTGTGAAACAGGTACATTCTCATTGCCAGAAGTTGGTACACCTTTTGTAAGACAAATGCTTTTGGAATCACAGCCTAAAACTTTTTCTGACCTTTTACAAATCTCAGGTTTGTCACACGGTACCGATGTATGGATTGGTAATGCTGCCGATTTGATTAAAAACGGTACCTGTACCATATCAGAAGTTATTGGTACTCGTGATAGTATTATGACGTATCTGCTACATAAAGGACTTCCCCCTAAAATGGCATTTAAGATAATGGAAATTGTTCGTAAAGGTAACGCTACAAAATTGCTTACAGAGGAACATTTTCAATTAATGAAGGAACACGATGTTCCTCAATGGTATATAGATTCTTGTATGAAAATCAAGTATATGTTCCCTAAAGCACATGCGGCAGCTTATATGATAGCTACATTGCGTTTGGGGTGGTATAAAGTGCATAAACCTGTAGAATATTATGCAGCTTACTTTACTGTTAGAAGTGATGGTTTTGATGCTATTACTGTTTTAAAAGGCAAAGAGGCAGTTGTAGCTAAGATAAATGATATAAAGAATAAGCAGTCACAAAATCTGGCAACAGCAACAGATAAAACTGAGCTTGATACTTTGCAGATTGTAAATGAGATGCTTGCAAGAGGAATTTCTGCTTTACCTATTGACATATATAAATCAGAGGCTAAAATGTTTGTTATAGAAGGAAATAAAATAAGACTTCCATTCTGTTCTCTTGCGGGAGTAGGAGAGGCTGCAGCTCTTAGTTTAGCTGAGGGTGGTAAACAAGGTGAATATCTATCTATTGAAGAACTTAAA
>JAXJXA010000298.1:0-5704 GCA_036307745.1 Acutalibacteraceae bacterium
ATATCACTCTTAGTACAGAGTGTAGAAATAATAAAGTAGATGAAAGCAGTATTCGCTTTAGAGTAACAGCAGACACTTATCATAAAATCCGTGTGTTGGCTAAACGCTGTGGTCAGACTGTTAAAGAGATTTATGAGCCTTTTAATAATAATCTACGAACAGATAAAGATGATTTAAAAGCGGTTGAAGAAAATCTCTATGCTTTTCCTCTTAAATCATACAATATTGAATCTCAGAATATAAAAATATATTCTGCTACCAATATTTACAGTGAATGTGAGTATGTAGCCTCAGAAATAAAAAAACTGACACTTGAAGAAGATTACAGATATAAGGATATAGCTGTAGTGTGTCGTGACGAAGAAATGTACAGAGGTATTCTGGATGTTACATTTGATAAATTTAATATAGGTTATTTTATGGATAATCCTGAAAATATAAATGCAAAACCTTTGGTGAATTTTATAAGACACGCTTTTGAAGCTATAAATAATGGTTTTAACACAGAAAATATATTGCGTATGCTAAAAACCAATATCACAAAATATTCTTTTGAAGATATATCTTTGCTTGAAAATTATATCTTTACCTGGTCTCCGAAATGGAGTGAACCCTTTACCCAAAATATAAATGGTTTTGGTAGTGGCGAAATGATTGAGGAGGATATAGAAACACTAGAGAAGATAGAGAATATCCGCCAAGAAGTATTTGAATATCTGAAAAACTTCAAAGAAAAAACACAGAAATCAAACGGATTTGAAATTTCAAAGCAGATCGCAAAATTAATTGATGATTTTAATGTGAAAAATACAATTCAAAGTAAAATAAAACTTCTTGATAATCATAATACTCCCGAACTTGTTGATGAATATACAAGGGTGTGGAACTCTGTTACAAGTGTTATTTCAAAGATGTCACAAATTCTCGAAAAAATACCTCTTACATCTGCGAGGTATTATGAACTTTTTACATTAGCTATAAACAGTCAGCAGATTGCTAATCAGCCTTTAAGTATTGACCGTGTTATTGTAGGTACAGCAGGCAGAGCAAGACTTGGTACTCCAAAGATAACATTTATAATCGGTGCTGTTCAAGGTGTATTTCCTGCAGTTCCCACATCAGGTGGTGTATTTACCGATAATGAAAGACAGCTTTTGTTGGAACTGGGGCTTCCTATGAGCTGTGGTCTTTCTGATTTATCTGCTCAGGAACAATATAGTGCTTATTCATCTTTAGCAAGTCCTTCTGAAAAATTGTATATATCCTATTTTACTAATACTGTAAACGGAGGAGGTGCTTTACCTTCAACAATAGTAACACAAGTTCAGCGTATTTTGCCCAAAATAAAAACTATATTCCATTATGATAGCTATGCTATTGATGAAGATAGCCTATGGTGTAAACAACAGGCTTTTGAACATACAGTTGCAAATATAAAAAATAAAGATAAAAATATTAAATCATTAAAAGAATATTTTTCTTTAGATGAAAAATATAATTCACTGCTCAACAGTATTGAAATCTATCTTGAAAAAAATCCCCGACAAATAAGTAAAGATACAGCACATATGCTTTATTCAGAAAATATCCGACTTTCAGCTTCACGGATTGAGGATTTTTACAACTGTGGTTATCTGTATTTTTGTAAAAATGGCTTGAAACTAAAAGAACGCCGAAAAGCTCGTATTGATAATCGACAATATGGTTCGCTTATTCATTTTGTAATGGAAAAATTTCTTAAGCAAGAAAATCTTGAGGATATCATAGCAAACACAGAAAATTATGATGTTGCAGAATTTGTATCAAAGTTAACAGCTAAGTTTATATCTCAAAGTTTTGAAAATGGTAAAATTCCTGATAATAAAACAGAGTATTCGATAAGACGTGCAGAGAAAAACTGTGTGATATTGGTAGATAGATTGATAAAAGAACTCAAGGTCAGTTTGTTCCGTCCAAGTGATTTTGAATTATCTATTGGTATTGATACCAACAATGAAAACACTGCCGATAGTCATAATATGATAGACAGCTACAATGTAAAAACAAAAGACGGAGAAGTTTCTGTGATAGGTTTTGTGGATAGAGTAGATTTATTTAAAAGTCCGGATGATGGAAAAACATATGTAAGGATTGTTGACTATAAAACAGGTAATAAAGATTTAAAACGCTGTGAGCTTGAAATGGGGCTTAATTTGCAGATGTTTATCTATCTTTCTGCAATTATGAAAAATGGCAGTTCTCTTTATGGCAATAATCTTGCACCTGCAGGAGTTTGTTATATGCCTGCAAAGGAGTTTTCTGCAATTCTTACGCAGTATGGAGAATCCCCTGAAAATCAGAAACAGTTGGAAGATGCTTTTAATAAACATTACAGAGCAAAAGGACTTTTCTTAAAGGATACTGATGTTATTATGGCAATGGATAAAAGTGTTTCAGGGCAATTTATTCCTGTAAAAATAAAAAAGACGACAAAAAAGAAGAAAGGTGAAGAGCCAAAAACAGAAGTTTCGTTTACTCGTTCAGATAACTATCTTTTAGATGGTAGTCAACACAGTGGTGAATTTAAAAATATATTTGACCTGGTAGACAACAAGATAAGACAAATGTCCGATATGTTGTTAGAGGGATATATAAATTCTGTTCCAACAGGAAAGAAAAATGAAATTTCAGAATTACCTTGCAAATATTGCCTTTATAAAAATTCTTGTAATTTTACAGCAGGTATGACTGTAAATATAATTCCTTATGGCAAAGAAAAAGAGGAGGATGATAATAATGGCTGATGTAAAATGGAATGAGGAACAGCTCAAAGCTATTGATACTCGTGACTGTTCTGTACTTGTATCGGCTGCGGCAGGTAGTGGAAAAACTGCCGTGTTGGTTGAACGTGTTATCAAACTTCTTACAGATAAAAATTCAGGTGTAATGGCAGATGAGCTTTTGATAGTTACTTTTACAAATCTGGCAGCTGAGGAAATGAAAACCCGTATTAATAAGAGAATTACACAACTCCTTGATCAGTGTGATAATAGTGAAAATTTTAATGAAGCACATCTACGTAGACAACAGCTTTTGCTTGATAAGGCAAATATATGCACAATAGACAGTTTTTGTAAGAATGTGGTTAAAACAGCATATACAAGATTTGATATTTCGCCGGATTATCGTATAGGTGACAATTCTGAATTGATTGCATTACAATGTCGGGCAATAGAAGAAGTTGCAGAGGAATATTATCTGCGTGAGGATTTCAAAGATATAGCCTCACTTCTTACAACCTCAACAAATGATAATACACTTAAAAGCACTGTAATAAGTTTTTATAGCTTTTTGTCAGCTTTGCCTTTTCCACAACAGTGGATGAAACAAACTCTTAATAATTTGGAAGATTCAAAGAATCATGTTACTCATTCAGTCTGGATTAAAAATATAGTAGAAAATGCTAAACGTGATATTCAATATGCAGATGGCATTATGAATAATAGCTGTCAGCTTTATAATCAACTTGAATTCACTGATGATATAAGTAATCAATTTCCTGCAAAAAGAATACAGCATTTGTCAGAGAAATTGTTTATAGAAGAACTTCAAAGCTGTAATACCTGGGACGAAATAAAAAATACTTTTGAGAGTAGTACGAATAGAGAAATTTTTAATGAAAGGGCAGCAACAGTAAGAAAGTTAAGTGAACAAGGTGCAGAAATATATGAAGAGCTTAAAAAAAATCGTACTACTCTGAAAAAACTGTTACCAAAGATTGCAGAGAAATTTTCAGCGAGTAACAGTGATTTAGTTGAACAGCTTGAAAAAATAATAGATTTTACCAAAGTACTTTTTGAATTTATAAACGATTTTACTGACAGATATACTCAACTAAAAAAAGAAAAAAATATTCTCGATTTTGCAGATATAGAACGCTTTACTTTGCTTACTCTTGCAGAAGAATCACCTGACGGCGAGTTTGCTGTTGATGATAAGTCTGACAGTATCCGTTACAATATAACAGATATGGCGAAAGAGCTTGCAAAAGAATTTAAGCAGGTCATTGTTGATGAATATCAAGACGTTAATCAGTTACAAGACTTGATTTTTAGAATACTGAGCAATAATGACAAAAATCTGTTTGTAGTAGGGGATGTAAAGCAAAGTATATATGGTTTTCGGCAGGCTATGCCGGATATTTTTATTGACAGACGAAATCGTTATAATATTTTGTCCGACAGTTCTGCTCAGAATATAATTTTAAAGAGAAATTACCGTAGCCGTGACGGTGTAACAGATTATGTGAATTTTATATTTGCAAACCTTATGACAAAAGAACTCGGCAATCTGGAATATCTTCCGGAGGATTATCTTGTTCCAGGAGCAAAATATGTTGGCGAAAATGATTTTGATGTTTATCTTCATCTTAACAATCTCCCACAGCGTAACAAAAAACTCCGTGATATGTATGAAGCTGAAAAAATAGTGGAGATCATTAAAAATAGTGTTGGAAAATATGATGTAACAAGTGGTGATTTTACCCGAAAAGCTGAATATAAAGATGTTGCCATATTAATGCGTAGTGTAAAAGATACCACTGTAATTGTAAATTGCCTTGAACAATATGGTATTCCTGTAGTTACTGAAACAAAAGCTTCTCTTCTTGATTGCAAAGAAGTACAAATGGTGATAGATTTGCTCAGAGTAATTGATAATCCTCTTCAGGATATACCTCTTTACTCTGTTATGGTAAGCCCTATGTTCGGTTTTACACCACAACAGCTTGCACAGCTCAGATGTAAAACTGGAAGAAAAGCGTATCTATATAAAAATGTACTTTCTGAAAGTATTAATAATCCAGAATTAAAGTCATTTGTGAGTGAAATAGAATATTATCGTGAGATAGCCGCAAATAATCCTACAGATATTCTTATAAATTTAATTTACAGAAAAACTGCAATAACAGAGTTTGCAGAGGCTTTAGAAAATGGCGAAGTTGTTATAAATAATCTGAGACTGTTCTATAATTATTCTAAAGGATTTGAGAATCAGCAGAATAAAGGTGTATCCAGTTTTATTCGCTATATTGACCATGCAGTGGAAAGCGGTGCAGTATTGGATTCTCAGACAGGCTCAAATACCGATGGTAACGCTGTAAGAATAATGACAATGCATCATTCAAAAGGACTTGAGTTCCCGATTTGTATTATAGCCAATATGGGCAGACAAACTCATAATTATAATGATAAAATTTATTTTGACCGTGAGCTTGGAATAGGTTTACAAATTAAGGATGAAAAAACTTCAGCTGTTTATAAAACTTTTCCGTATACAGCAATAGTAAACAAAATGAACAATGATAGTGTTGCAGAAGAGCTAAGAGTATTATATGTAGCTCTTACCAGAGCAAGAGAACAACTGCATCTGATAGGCTCTGTTCAGAAACTTCCCGAAGTTGTAAATAAAATTTCCTTGGAAATAGCTTTGTATAATGGAATAAAAAGTGATATTCTTACAAAACATACATCAATGCTTGACTGGATAATTGCCGTAATGTTGCTTATGAAACCACAAAAAGGTCAGCAAAACAATAAGTTGTGGCAGTTTGCAAACAGAACTTTTCTTGATAATATCGCATATAATTCCAAGTTTTCATCAAAAGAATATAGAGATGTTTTTGTGGAAATAACAGATATTTTACAGAATGAAGAAGATATAGCTA
>JAXJXA010000299.1:0-1532 GCA_036307745.1 Acutalibacteraceae bacterium
ATATGAAGGCGAAGGTGCATCGGTAGTTTCAGAGTATTTTTGGCTGTAATAAGCTATGGGTGAAATTACAGCTTTACACTCATATTTTTTCAGTAAAGGGTAGGCATAGAGGTAATTGTTATAATAACCGTCATCAAAAGTAAGCATAATTGGTTTTTCGGGCAAATCTTCATTGTTATATACATAGTCAGTAAGCTCTTTAACTGTTATGGTTGTGTACCCTTCTTCTGTTAGCTTTTTTAAATCATCTTCAAATTTATCAGGAGATATAACATATTGTCCCTGAAGTTTTGTGTCTTTCAACAAACTATGATACATAATTATAGGCAACTGTACACTGTCTGATTGTGTTGACACAGTCTGTACTTTTGGAGAAACACCTGAGTAGAATACAGAAAAACATAATAATAAACTTATAATAGAACATATAGTAAGTACAAACCTGTTTAACTTTATTTTTATATACAATACCTCACCCCATTTCAGAATATATATATGAAATATTTTCCAATTTATGAAAAATATACAAACTAACAAATAAAAAAATTACATATTTTCCAAAATAAATCTCTTTACATATTGTTTTCTTTGTGGTAATATATATACAAATGATAATGATTATCGTTTTTAAGGATGTGTAGGAAGTATGGCGAGAAAGAATTTTAGTGAAAAAAGAGAGGCTATTTATAGTCTTATACGTAACACAGAAACACACCCGTCAGCAGAGTGGGTATATAATCAACTTAAGGCTCAATACCCAAATATAAGTCTTGGCACAGTTTACAGAAATATGGCGATGTTTGCTGAGCAGGGATTGATAAAATCAGTTGGCTCAATAAACGGACGAGAGAGATTTGATGCAAATACACTTCCCCACCCACATTTTATATGTCAGGAGTGTGACGCAGTTATAGACCTTGAGTATATGACTTACAATCAAGAACTTGATCAGGTAGTTAAATTAAACACAGGTCATTCTGTAAAAAGTCACGAAATATTTTTTTATGGCAAATGCAGAAAATGCCAGGAGAAAGATTTTTAGTTAATATCTGCTTCGACACCTTTTTTAGCAGGTGTCTGCTTTAATAAGCAGTGTTATATAATTTGAAAATAAAAATTATGGAGGAATTAATAATGAAAAAATGGATTTGCCCAGTATGTGGTTATGTACACGAAGGAGAGGTAGCACCGGAAAAATGTCCACAGTGCGGTATTCCCGGTTCAAAATTTACAGAGGCTAGCTCAGGGGATATCGCTTTTGCAACAGTTCACGAAGTTGGCATAGCAAAAGGTGTTTCTCAGGATATATATGATGACCTTGTAGCAAACTTTAATGGTGAATGTAGCGAGGTTGGTATGTATCTTGCAATGGCAAGAGTTGCTGACAGAGAAGGTTATCCAGAAATTTCTGCTGCATTTACAAAGTATGCTTTTGAAGAGGCTGAGCACGCTGCAAAGTTTGCCGAGCTTTTGGGTGAAGTTGTAACAAACAGCACAAAGAAGAATCTTGAATTGAGAGTTGCAGCTGAAAC
>JAXJXA010000300.1:0-3592 GCA_036307745.1 Acutalibacteraceae bacterium
GTATTCGTTCAGTACAAAATCTGCTCCAAAATCTTTTACTGATTTTAAACTATGTTTAGTATTAATTCTATATTATTACCAATAATTTAAATATATATGTAGTATAGGATAAGGTAAGGATCAACGAATTTCTATTAATTTTTAATGTGAATTTGTTTGTTTTCTTAAAATACTTAAAAAATTACAAATTTTTAGTTAATTCTCTAAAAAGGGGATTTAATTTTTAAACGATAAGTGATATAATAATTAAAGTTGTACTTAGATTTGTGAGTATTATTTTAATGTGAATTATAAAATTATGGAGGTTTGATTTTTAATGGGAAAAATTAAGAACCAATATAACAACCGAATAACTCCAGGAAGTGTTGCTGTAGCAGGTACCAAAGGTTTTTTCTCAATGTTATGGAAAACTATCTCCACTTTGTTTATGATACTTCTTGTATCAGGTGGAATTGTAGCGGTTGCAATGTGTATTTATCTTTATGGCCTTGCTTGTCAACCTACCGGAATTGACTTGGCAAGTGAGAAAATGGAACAGACCTCATTTGTCTATATTTATAATGAAGATAATGAACCTGTTGAATATCAACGTTTGCACGGTTCGGAAAATAGAGTATGGGTTGATATGGAAGATATACCGGAGGCTATGATTAACGCACAGGTTGCTATTGAGGATAAGCGTTTTTACGAACACTCTGGTGTAGACTGGGTAAGAACAATAGGTGCTATTGTGAATTTGAGTTCGGAGTCAAGTTATGGTGGTTCTACAATTACCCAACAGCTTGTTAAGAATATAACAGGTAAAAATGAGGTTAGCTTAACTCGTAAATTGAATGAGATTTTTAAAGCTTTAAATCTTGAAAAAGATTATACCAAGGATGAGATTCTTGAGGCTTATCTTAATATTGTTAACTATGGTAGCGGATGTCAGGGAGTTCAGGCAGCAGCACATCTTTATTTTGCAAAGGATATAAAGGATTGTTCAATAGCAGAATGTGCTGCTATTGCAGGAATTACCCAGAACCCTGCTGCATATAATCCTTTGATTTATCCTGAGGATAATAAGGAACGTCGTGACATTGTTATTGACGCTATGTATGACCAAGGCAAGATTTCAAAAACTGAGTATGATGAAGCGGTAAAAGAATCAGAGAATATGAAATTTGTTGGTTATGAAAATAACGAAAAGGAAAAAGAGAAGGAGAAGCAGAATGCTTCTCAGGAAGATTATACATCTAACTGGTATATAGAAATGATGATAAGAGATTTGCAGGAAGAACTTGTGAAAGAGCTTAATATTAGTGATGATATTGCTACACACAAGATTTATTCCGGTGGTCTGAAGATTTACAGTGCTATGGATGTTGATTTTCAACAATACTGCGAAGAGTATATACAAAATGTAAGCACTCCATATGACCCTAACTGTGAGATTGCTATGGTTATGACAAGCCTTGATGGTAGAATACTTGCAACAGTTGGTGGTAGAGAAAAGAAAGAGCAGATGTTAGTATGGGACCGAGCTAATATTGCAACTCTTCAGCCAGGTTCATCAATTAAACCTATTATCGTTTATCCTTTGGCTATTGAGAAAGGAATATACCACTATTCTTCAATGGTAAAAGACCAACCGATCGATAAATGGAGATTAAGTGATGATGGATACTATGTTTCAGGTCCGAACAATGTATACGGCTCCTACTTGGGTGAAATTACTTTGCCTGATGCAATAGAGAGATCTTCAAATGCCACAGCTGCTCAGACAATGGAGCTTGTTGGTGCTAAAAATGCTTATAATCAGGCAATTAATAAAATGTATTTTAGAAATTTGTCAACTGAAGACGCAAATAATCTTGGTGCTTTGTCATTAGGTGGTCTTAACGGTGGTGTTACAGTTCGTGAAATGGCTACTTCTTATCAGTATATGGGTAACGGCGGAAAGGTTTATGACACATATACTTATTATTATGTCGAAGATGCATCAGGTAATGTTATCATTGACCATCGTGACCAAATTCCAACCCAGGCTTATTCATCTAAAACAGCTACAATTATGAACAGACTTCTTAACTATAACGTAGTTAATAATAATCCTTCACATACAAGTGCTGGTCAAGCTAGAATAAGTGGTTGGGATATTCTTGGAAAAACAGGTACAACAGACAGCGATAAGGATCACTGGTTCTGCGGTCTTTCACCATACGCAACTTGTGCAGTATGGACAGGATATGATACACCTTCATCATTGTCACAGTCTAGTTTTAGTGTAGCTGTTAATATATTCCATGACCTTATGGAAAAATATCTGGAAGATAAGGAACCAAAGGAATATAAACTGGATGATACTTTAGAGGAACACGAATATTGTGCCTCAACAGGATTACTCGCTGGTTCATATTGTTCTAAGACATTCACAGGATATTATAAAAAGGATAATGTTCCGGAGTACTGTTCAGGTTATCACTCAAGCTATTATTCGTATAGTTCAAACGATTACAACGATTATTATAGTTCATACAGCAATGATGAAGATGATGAAGATGAAGATAGTGAAGATGACTATTCTGATTATAGTTCAGACACTTCAGATGATGATTATTCAAATGATTACTCTTCAAGTAATAACAACACCTGGAATGATACCACAAGTGACGATGTAACAGGTGATAATACCACAAGTGGAGATATCACAGGTGGTGATGTAACGGGCGGTGATATTACCGCAGGTGATATAACAGGTGATAGTTCCTCCGGTGGAGGTGTTGTTGCAGATGAAGGAAATAATACAAACGGAGATAATACTCCGGCAGTTGCATAATAAATTAATTAATAAATATTTTTGAGAGGTGCAAATTATGATACAAGTAGCAATTATGGGACACGGTGTGGTAGGTTCAGGTGTAGCAGAGATACTACTTACACACAATAACAGTCTGACAAAGAAGGTACATCAGGAAATAAATATTAAACATATTTTGGATTTAAGAGAGTTTCCTGATTTATCTTACGCAGATAAGTTTACAAAAGACTTTAATGATATTGTGAACGATGATGAAGTTAAGGTAGTAGCCGAGGTAATGGGCGGTGTAAACCCTGCGTTTGATTTTGTAAAACGCTGTCTTGAAGCAGGTAAAAGCGTTGTAACATCAAACAAGGAGCTCGTTGCTAAAAAGGGTGCAGAATTGCTTGCAATAGCTAAAGAAAAGAATGTAAACTTCTTGTTTGAGGCTAGTGTTGGTGGTGGTATTCCTATTATTCGACCTCTTAACAACTGCTTGGTTGCAAATGATGTTGATGGAATTGCTGGTATACTTAATGGTACAACAAACTTTATACTTACAAAGATGATTACAGAATCTATGAATTTCAAGGATGCACTTGCTTTGGCACAATCACTTGGATATGCTGAGCGTGATCCATCTGCGGACGTTGAAGGACACGACGCTTGTAGAAAAATTTGTATTCTTGCTTCACTTGCTTTTGGAAAGCACGTTTATCCTGACAACATACACACAGAGGGAATTACAAACATTTCTCTTGAAGATGTAGAGTATGCAAATCAGTGGGGCGGTGTAATTAAGCTTATAGGAGA
>JAXJXA010000301.1:0-5031 GCA_036307745.1 Acutalibacteraceae bacterium
CTTTTGATTTTTCAAACAGCTCTTAAATATACCGAATATTATTTTATGATATTCTTAAAAATATCAAGACCTTTATCAATCTCTTCTTTTGTAATAGTCAGAGGTGGCAAGAAACGAATAAGAGTTTTTGCAGTAAGAACTAACAAGCCCTTTTCAGTGCATTTTGTGGCAACTTCTTTAGCATTGTCTTTTTCAAGTACAACACCAATCATCATACCCAAACCACGCACTTCCTTAACACCCTCCATAGTTGACAGCTTTTTACGCATATATTTGCCCTTTTCGGCAACATCTTCAAGAAATTCCTTCTCAGCAACTCTGTTAATAACCTCTGTTGCTCCTGCACAGGCAATAGGATTACCACCGTAGGTTGTTCCGTGAGTACCTGCTGACATAACCTCAGCCAGCTTTTCCGTACACAAACAAGCTCCCATTGGTAAACCTCCACCTAAGCCCTTTGCAGATGAAATAATATCGGGCTGAATACCAAACTGCTCATAACAATAGAAAGTTCCTGTTCTGCCTACACCTGTCTGTACTTCGTCTATAATAAGAAGTAAATCTTTTTCTTTGCAATAATCTGCAAGCTCCTTTACAAAGGCTTTTTCAAGAGGATTTACTCCTCCTTCACCTTGAACAAGTTCTATCATAACAGCACAGGTGTTTTTATTTACTTTTTCCTTAACACTTGCCATATCATTTGCCTTAGCAAAACTGAATCCCTCAGTAAACGGGAAGAAGTAGTTATGAAAAACTTCTTGACCTGTAGCCGCAAGAGTTGTAACGGTTCTGCCGTGAAAAGAGTTTTCCAAAGTTATAATTTCTGTTCTGGTTTGTCCATATTTTTCAAAACTGTATTTCCTTGCCAGTTTAATTGCACATTCATTCGCCTCTGCACCACTATTGGCAAAAAACACCTTGCTGAAACCTGTGATTTTACATAGCTTTTTTGCCAGTTCGGTCTGCAAGGGGCTATAATACAAATTAGAAATATGCTGTAATGTTGATGCTTGCTTTGAAACTGCCTCTGCCCAACCGTCATCACAATATCCCAAGCAATTTACACCTATACCACTTGTAAAATCTATATATTCCTTGCCACTTTCGTCCCAGGCTGTTGCACCTTTACCCTTAACTAATGCTACATTGAAACGACCATATGTGTGCATTATATTCTGATTATCATCATCTTTTATCTGTTGTAATGTCATATTATCACTCCTTTGTTTTTTCATATGAATAAACAAATATATCATCACGCTTTTTAAAGCCCATACTGCCCCAAAAGCTCTGTCCTGCTGAATTATCACAATATGTAAAAATGTGAGTTTTTACAATACCCTCTTGTTCCAATTTTTCGATAGCCTTTTTAGCCATAGCCTTAGCTATCCCCTTACGTCGATATTCAGGCATTACCGCCATATGGTGAATAAACCCACGTCTGCCATCGTGTCCTGCCAATACAGTTCCTACTATTTTACCATCAACAACTGCAATCTGGCTTAGTCCGCTATTTCTTCTTAAATAGCGATCAATTTCTTCTCTTTCATCTGCTTTCGACAAAGCTCTTTTTGATGTTATCTGCCACATTGCAAAAATCTCATCATAACACTCAATAGTCATATCCTTAATCTGTACTGACATAATGCACCTCTTTTTAATTAGATTTCATAATAGTCTACACTATTACTTGGCACCGTACTCTATCAGCAAATCTATAATTTCCTGATGTTCAAAGCTTGGGGTCATATCATTATTTAGATATATATTTTTTATATAGTTTAATGGTGTAAATCCGTCTGAATTTGTTGCATTAGGATTTGCACCATATTCCAACAGCAACTCTACTGCCTGAACATCTTTCGAATAAACCGCCCTTATTAAATATGGATTACCACGGAATTTATATTCGATATCTGCACCGTTTTCGAGCAACAACTTCATAATATCATAGCTACTGCTGTCCATTGCCTCTATCATTGGCGTTACCCCACGTTTTCCGATTATATTAGAGTCAGCACCGTATTCAATAAGAAGCTCTGCTATTTCATAATTACCGTTTTCACAGGCATACAAAAGTGGCGTTGTATAGTCTTGTGTATTTTCAGAAATATAATTCCCCTTAAATAAACTATATTCATTGGCATCTGCCGGGACACCACTTTCAAGCAACTTTTCAACAAGTTGACAATCCTCGTTCTCAACAGCATTCATCAAGGAATTTTTCTCTCTCATATCATTTTCAACATTTGTTACTACACACGTTGTTGTTACTGCCAATACTGTAAATACAAGCACTAATAACATTATTAAACCAACAACTATTAATACTTTTGGCGTTTTCGTTACTACCCCATCATTATTTAATTGCTTTTTCCTCTTTACAAGTCCTACAATAAGAAGGATAAGACCAACAATGCCTATTCCGATTATTATAACAGCAATTATCACTAAAATTATCAAGAACAAAAAAATTCCTAAAGTAAACACTGCTCCCATATATTACCTCAAACCAAACAAATACTATTTTTTAATAAAGTACATCTATTACACAGGCTATAGTATTAATAAAACATAGTTCCGATACCTTCATCAGAAAACAGTTCAATCAGAATTGAGTGTTCAATTCTTCCGTCAATAATATGGGCACGCTTTACACCACGTCTTACAGCCTCTACACAACAATCAATCTTCGGTATCATACCACCACTAATAATTCCTGACTTTTTAAGCATAGGCACTTCACTTACATTAACAACAGGAATAAGTGTATTCTCGTCATCTTTGTCCTTTAGCAAACCACGAATATCCGTCATAAGAATCAGCTTGCAGGCACCCAGCTTTGCTGCAATCTGAGCCGCCGCAACGTCTGCATTAACATTATATACATTACCGTCATATCCACCTGCAATAGTTGAGATAATAGGAACATATCCGTTAGAAATAGCATCGTTAATAACTTTTTCGTTAACCTCCCGGATTTCCCCTACAAAACCAAGATCGTCAGCAGAAGCCAATTTATCAGCCATAAGCATTTTACCGTCAAGACCGCACAAACCAATGGCATTTCCACTATGTTCGCTAAGACACTGTACAAGGCTTTTATTTACCTTACCAGCAAGAACCATCTGTACAATGTCCATTGTTTCTTCGTCGGTTACACGCATACCATTTATAAACTTACTTTCTTTGCCTGTCTTTTTCAACATCTGGCTTATTTCAGGACCACCGCCATGTACCAATACAACATTAACCCCTACCAAATGCATAAGAACAATGTCACTCATAACAGCACTTTTAAGTTCAGGGCTTATCATAGCATTTCCGCCATACTTTACAACAATGGTTTGCCCTGCATATTTTTGAATATAGGGCAAAGCCTGTATAAGCACGTGGGCCCTTTCTTCGTTAGAAATTATCATCTTCTTTTCCCTCTTTATCTTAAAATTCAATTCATTTTAAACACAAAATTTAATCTACATTTCCTGAATATCAGGTAGTTCATTTACTTCATCAGGAATATTATCCATAATATCCTGTAAGCATTTGGCTTTACCGAGCATTTCCATAGTTGGCATATGAGGAGAAGCATATATACCTTTCCAAAAATATTCATCATATTCCTTACGATTTGGAAATGCCAATATAGGTTCATTTGTAGAAAATTGAGCATTTAGCCCTTGTTTATTTCCTCGTGCATCAAGTTTTATCCACTTATTTTCTATAAACACTGCATTATAAGCGTGAACACAATACCCTAAAGAATCACCATTCAAAAGTGTTATATGCTGAAAACAAAAGCCCGTTGGTATTCCCTGTGACCTTAATAGTGCCGCCAAAAGATTTGCCTTTGCGTGGCAAATACCTGTTTTGTATTTTAGCACATCTGATGCCTTAGCTGTAATAATATCCGTATTACAATCAAAGGAATGGGGTATTTCATCTCTTACAAACTTATATGCCATTTTAGCTTTTTCAGTTTCATTCATATCTGCTAAGAATAATTCCGCAACTTTTTTCTGAATAATTTCAGAATTATAATCAACATACTCATTTTCTTGTAAAAATTCTTTCATAAAACTCTCCTCAATTCAAATAGGAATTTTAAAACAATATTACTTACAAGAATACAAACTTCGACTAATACCCCTCCGAGCCAATAGTTTCAAAGAAAATATTGAGCGAGCTTAAAATGCCGGGGGAACAATCTCAAGTCCTGTTTTTTCATCAAGACCGCATACAATATTCATATTCTGAATAGCCTGTCCTGCTGCACCTTTAACCATATTGTCAATGGCAGAAACAGCTACCAAAGTGCCTGTACGGTTGTCCATATGCAGTGAAACATCGCCAAAATTTGAATATTTTATATTGTGAATATCTGCAACCTGTCCCTTAGGCAAAAGTCTTACAAAATACTCATCAGCATAAAATTCCTCATAAACTTTTCTTACCTGCTCCTCTGTAACACCCTCTTTAAGCGGTGCATATACAGTTGAAATAATACCTCTGTTTACAGGCAAAAGGTGTGGAACAAATGTAATCTTTACAGGCTTATCTGCCAAATGAGAAAGAGTCTGCTCAATCTCAGGAGTATGACGGTGACAAGCCACTTTGTAAGGGTGGAAACCTTCGTTTAAATCTGTAAAGTGTGTACCCTGTGAAAGACCTCTGCCTGCTCCTGTAGCACCACTTTTACAGTCAGCAATAATTCCCTTTGTTTCTACCAAACCCTTAGCTACCGCAGGGCCAATAGCAAGAGGAACACCTGTGGTATAGCAACCCGGGTTTGCAATAGTTTTCTTGCCTTTTATATTCTCTCTGAAAAACTCAGGCAAGGCATAAACAGAATTTTTGTGCAACTCTTTGTCTGTATACTCTTCACCGTACCATTCTTTGTAATCATCTTCATTTTCCAGTCTGAAATCAGCACCCAGATCAATAAAAATCTTGTCCTTGTCATAGCAAGTTTTTGCAAGTTCCTGTGATAATCCGTGTGGCAATGCGGCAAAAACAACCTCACATTTATCC
>JAXJXA010000302.1:0-3913 GCA_036307745.1 Acutalibacteraceae bacterium
CTTTTGATTTTTCAAACAGCTCCTAGTATTATTTATTCTTTAATATTGCTCATCATATTCATTGCTATGGCAGTAATATCATCATCATAACCGTCATCACGGTTATTTTTTGCTTCTGTAATAATTACCTGTGCCATTTCCTGGGCACTTCCTCCCTTCCAATGCTTCATAATGTCCATTACCCAGCGGTCACCTGATGAAATTGCACCGTCAGACACCATTAAAACCCAATCAGTGTCCTCCAAATGCAACGATTTATGTATAAGCTTAACATCTGTAAGAATACCTACAGGCAAGGAGGGAAAATCTACTCTTTCAACAACACCTCCTTTTTTTATATATGTTGCAGGTGCACCCGCTTTCATAAGGTCTGTAATACCTGTAAATAAATCTATACAAATAATGTCAAGCGTTGCCAAAGACTCATCTCCTGATTTTACCATAAGTGCAGAGTTAACTACTTGTAAGGCACAGTCAAAACCTAAACCAGCCTTAATAAGTTTTGTCATTATTCCTTCAGCCATACTTCCGTCTACTGCGGCTCTACCACCTGTTCCCATACCATCACTGATAAGTGCCACCATTCGCCCAAGACCATCTGTAAAATAATTCAGACAATCTCCGCAAAGTCTGCCACGCCCACTTATATGCTGGGCACTGCCAATCTGCACATCATATAGCGGTCTTTCACTCATCTGTATTCTGCACTTTCCGGGAACCATACTTATACAAGGAGTATCCATATATCGTCCGCAAGCCTTTGAAACTTCTTTTACCAGTTGTGCCTTTTTTATCAGTCCTTTATCTGTATCCTGTACCTCTATTTCAACAGTCATACGATTCATTCTGTCAGTTCTACAGCTTACCTCCAAAGGAGTAAATCCCTGCATTTTCAGCAATGTACTCACCCTCTCGGATACTGAAACATCAAATTGAGTATAATTTTCAAATTCCTCTGCCATTTCTGACAGTATTTCTCCCAGACCTGAGAACTGACCTGCGACTACTGAGCGTATTTCTCCTACTCTACGTTCAGCAGAAAGATATGCCATATATGAATCGTAATTTCTATTTATGACTCCCACAAGCTCAGGTGCTTTACAGCATTTTTTGCCATAATATTTTGAAAACTCCTCAACTGTAAGATTACCGTTTTTTATAATAACAGGTGTAAGATTTTCAAAATCGTTGAAGCTCTTATCTTTGTCTTTATCCCAACAATAAGAACGTAAACCACAACCTCCACAAACCTTATCCACAGATTTTGCAAAAACATTATTTATGTTGTATGAATATAATTCCTTCATTTTATCAGCAACGCTGTCAACAGAAGCAGATACTCCTTGCAATGCCTTTGAAGCATAACCCAAACGCATAATAACATTCTTTCTGAGCCCTTCAGAACGTGTTTTATCAACAGGCGGTGTAAATACCTGTGATACAAAATTACCTAAATCTTTAGGCAAAAGCATAAAAAAGATGCCTGCTATAACACTTTCGTATAATGAAGCTATAATCAAATGCATATCCTGCGATTGAAACGACATTATTACATTACAGGTTAGAAAAACCAATGCTGTAGCGGTTTTTCCTATGTAAGAAAATAAACCTGCCATTATTCCACCAAAGGCATAACCCCCTGCAATAAAACTGAGAGTACTGTTTGCCATACTGAATATAACTCCGGTAGATACACCCGAAATACAACCACCGCTTACTGCACCATATCTTGCACATACCAGTATAATCAAAACTGCACATATTCTACCGGCTGATACACCACCGAATTCAATAGCAGTTAAAGCAAGCAACAATATACAACCACTCATAACAAGGCAAGCTATTTCCTGTTGATTAAGAGTTGATATTCCCCTTGTACTATTAATAATATTTATTGATTTAAAATAGAAGTAAGCTCCCACCGCTGACAGCAATGCCTCTATAACAGCCATAACAATTAAACTAACCTGATAATTGCCAATCACTGCTAATACAAAACCTGTAGCGAGCATAGGTAAACCTGCAAGAAGAACAGGATATATTATGCTTTTTGTTATTTTTTTCAAATCACTGAGAGTCCAGCGAACGGCACTTATTGCAAGTACCGTGGCTATGTATCTAAAGCTACTTCCAGGCATTATAACCAAATAACCCGACACTGTACCAATAAGAGTAGCTATCAGACGATTAAATGGTACAGCTGAAACCAATGATGCTCCAAATGGAGCATAGGAGCCGAATACTGCACCACCTGACAGCATAAAGCCTGCCACAGCATATATTATCTGCGATACTATTACACGAGTAGTTTTTGAAGAAATTGCATCCTGTAGTCCTTTTTTTGTCTTTGCTATAACCGGTTCTTTCATTTTTTATACCCCCAAGCGGTTCCTTCATTTCAATTAAAATTATACAGCCTGTCCTAATAATATCCTGTCGCTATATGAACAACTTTTTTAGAACCTTGTGTGGCATTTTGTGGGTTATGGGTAAAACTTAATAAAACTTATTTTCAAAAGCAATATCAAGAGATTAAAACTCACAATTTATAATAATATTGTCAATAATTTTCTAATTGAGAAAATTTGTTTACAAATTATATCAAACCAACAAATATTATTGACTTTACACCTGAATTATTATATAGTTCGATTATAATAATATGCACTATACATATCATTTGCATAATAAAAACAATTTTAAAATTTGGAGGGAAGTATATGAAAATTTCTAAAAAAGTATTAGCTACATTGTTGTCTTCATTAATAATAGCAACAACAATTACGCCAATCACAGCCAGTGCAGAAGAGCAACAGCCAATGGAAAGTAGTTCTGAAAATATCATACTTTCTGATATTGAAACAGAAAGCAGTACGGCAAACAATGTATTTACTGATGAAAGCAATAAGCAAGACACATCGGTAACATCACAGGCTGTAAATGATATCACCGAAAGCAACAAAAATTTAGCAGGTATTATCACATTCGAAATTCCTGATAATTGGCGTAATAATAACCGTTTTTATTATGCACATATCTGGAACGGTCTGCCCGAAGGTGAAGGTTTATATGAATGGCAAAGTTCATCTGAACTAATGACTGTAAATCTTGATGAAACAAAAGCAACCTACAATATTCCGCAGGGCGACTGGAACCTTATTATAATTTCAGGCGATAGTGGTATCCAGACATTTGACACTGTATTCAACCAGAATTGTATTGGCGATACCTGTTATATTGATGAAGAAAAATTTGAGGATCCTGCAATATATGGAAAAGCACTTACTGCTCTTTTGTGGAAAAACAACCCTGATTGTGGTCCACATAAAATGGTAACATCCCTCGGAAAAGTTGTTGGTTTCTCCTATTTACCGGGAGAAACAGACCAAGACCTTTATAATAACTTTGTAAATTTATATGGAGATGATTCTAAACAATGGGAATCAACCGTAGGTGTTCAAGCAGGAATAACCTGGGAAGAAGCAAAAATAAAGGTTGCGACTGAATTAGGACTTGTTAATGAAGTTACATCAGTACAGCTTAATAAAACGGCTTTAACCCTAGGTGTGGGTGAAACAACTACTTTAACGGCAACTACTATACCATCAAATTCATCATCAACATATATATGGAGTAGCAATAATGTAAATGTAGCAACTGTAAATAGCAACGGCAAAATAACCGCTAAATCATCAGGCACTGCCACTATCACAGTTAAGACTAATAACGGCAAAACTGCTACCTGTAAGGTTACTGTTAAACCTGCTCCTACCAGTGTTAAAGTAAGTGCCACAAGCAAAACTTTGGGTGTGGGTGAAACTTTTATTATCTCCGAAAGCACAAACTCGGGTTCTTATGCTAGCACATTTACCTGGAGCAGTAGTAACAACAATGTTGCTACTGTTAAAAAGAC
>JAXJXA010000303.1:0-4468 GCA_036307745.1 Acutalibacteraceae bacterium
ACCGTTTTGGGGCAAAATAGACAGTGCTTTTGATTTTTTCAAACAACCCCTATTATTTACAGTTTTTGAAAAATATACTTCTCCAGAAGAATTTCTGGTTTATATGATAGTTTAGCTTTACGCAACCCCTCAATGCCCATATCTTCCTCACGATTTATATATTTGTAGTCTGTAAGCGTTTCTGAAAAGAAATTATTAATTGCGGCATACGCTCCGTCTATACCGTTTATAGCCTTTTCAAAATGAATCACAAAACAATTATTACCCAAAGGCTCTCCCAGTGTCATAGCCACAGGCTTACCATCTATTTTAAGAATCATTCCTTTAAAATCAAGCTCATCATAATAGCGAAAAGCTCTGCGAATTGCACAATTCTCGCTTACCGAACCTGAATTCTTATGACCACCGTGTTCCAAACACCACATATCGTTGATCATAAGTGCATCGGAAAAATTACTCTCACTAATAATCTCTGTGGTATAGTTATATTGCTTTTTAAATTTAGTTATATGATTACGTTTACTGTGATAACGTCTGCCCCTCAAATAAGCCAGATTTTCTGAAAGATAAATATACTCTGCATTATCACGGTGAGTTCTTTCTGTATATTCATCAGCAGATAAAAGATTTCTGAGTATTTCAGCTTGTTTATCTCCGGACGCTGACACCGAATACTGCAATCCATTTTTCTGTGCATACCCAATCATAAATTCAAGTGCGTCTTGTATATCACCATTGCCTATAGGAAAATCAAAGTATATCTTCCCCTTATTATAAGTATATGCAACAATGTAAAAATCTTTATAGTGACAGATTTTTGTTCCATACTCCATCTGCCATACATAGGTTGTACCAAAGGGTGCATCACAATTAAGTACCTCTTGTCCCTTCAGAATTTCATCAACCCACAGCCTGTCACTTATTTCAGGCATTTTAAACGTATTCATTAATTACTTCCCTCTCACAAAACTGCAATTTCAAAATTATACCACATTATTTATTATGTTGATTATATCCCTATGTATACTTTCAATAGTTCTTGGATTATCATTTTCAGCACAACTTACAATTCGCCAGTCCATCTTACCTGCGGAATAAATTGCTGACTCTCTGCATTGTTCCAGAAATCTAAAATTACTTTCGTGCAAATCTTTTTTATCCTCGTTGCCTTTATACCGCTGGGTTAACAACTTTTGTGAAACTTCCAACGGCATATCAAGATAAATTACTATATCAGGCTTTGGCAAACCCATACAGTTATATTCATAATTCTGAAGCCACTGCAAAAACTCATCTCGTTTTTCCACTGCAATCTTGGAAAGCTGGTAGATAGCATTAGAAGTTGAATATCTGTCTGCTATTATAACCTTACCGCTGTTATAATCGTCCTGCCAGTATTTCTTATAGCTTGCGTATCTGTCAACAGCATAAAAAGACGAAGCAGCATAAGCGTTTACATCATCAGGATTTCCTCCAAGTTCACCATTAAGATACATTTTCACCAATGATGACGACGGATTGTTATAATCAGGAAAGCTAACCTGCTTAACAGCTATCCCCTTATCCCCCAGTGCCTTTGTAAGCAAAGTGGCTTGGGTAGCTTTTCCACTTCCGTCCAATCCTTCTATAACAATTAATTTACCTTCACTCATAAGATTTAACCTCTTAATAATATTAAACAAAAAAGTTTTTATAAAACAATATCAGAACTTTCCAAAAAATTCTTTTACTTCCTTTGCTTTTCCACAGCTCATTTTTCCCTCAGGACATACTCCCCTCAGACATCTGGGGCCTGCTCCTGCAAACAAAGCAGGGGCAACCTCTCTACATTGCTTAAGCATTTCTATGGCAACCTCTCTTATCTCCCACTGTGCCCTGTTGCAACACCTGTGGTCAAAAAAGTTGTGCAAAGCCCTTACATTCATTGTAACAACAATAGAGGTTGTACAGGCATTTGGTAAAATAAAACGTGCATCCTCATTGGCTGTTTTTGTAAAAGCATTAAGTCTTTCTTTATTAATCTCTTTGTAAGAATTTATTACTTCTTCTATTGTGCCTGTCAGGTTCTTTCCGTCCTCAGACTTTAATATACTGTTATAAATAAGTGTATCTCTGACAATAGAATATGCTTTGCTCTGAGCCTCTATAGCTTTGTTGTATTCCTCTAATGCTCGTGGACACTCTGCTATTGACGGAGGTGTAACAAAACTGAACTTATTGCCGTCTACATATCGTTGTGACTGCTGACTGTACGAAGCAATTCGATGCCTGACCAACTGATGTGAACAAGCCCTTGAAATACCGTCTATACCAAATGTAAAGGTAACGTGTTCCATTGGGCTTTCGTGACCCAATGACATAAGCATTTCTACAAAAGCACGGCTTTTTTCTTGGTCAAGCCCCTCCAATATATTTTCAATTTTTGAAGGTGAATAGCATAGCTTTGCTGCTGCCGCAACAGTCTGTTCAGGATTTGGCGTATGTGCTATCATCTTAACAGTAACCGACATAATCTTTCCCTTGCCCTTTCAATTTACATACAATAATCAAATAAATATTTTTTATAATTCTAACACAATCTGTGATTATTAACAACACCTATATTGTTATGCCAATAATGCAGAAAAAGACCTCCTCTGAAACAGAGGAAGCCTTCTATTTACAAAAAATACGGGATTTGTCCCTGATTATTCAGAAAAACCTGACTCAACAAGCTGTACCAAACCGTCAACAGCGTCTGCCTCGTCACTGCCGTCAGCAATAATTTTTATTGTTGTACCACCAACAATACCAAGTGAAAGTACACCAAGCAAACTTTTTGCATTAACTCTTCTTTCGTCCTTTTCAACCCAGATTGAAGCCTTATACTCATTAGCCTTCTGGATAAAAAATGTTGCAGGACGTGCATGAAGACCAACTTGATTCTGAACCTCTACTTCTTTTACATACATAATAAATCCCTCGCACTCAATTATTTTTTATATAGTAACTAAATGATATTGATATTATAACACAATAGAAAAAACCGTCAAGAAAATCAGACAAAGTTTAGATTTAATATCATTATTTTTTCCATAAATCAATAAACTTTTGTCTATTTTTACTATTGATTTTCAAAAATAAGACAGATTTACACAAATTAGATTAAATTATTTGTAGATTTTTAAAGCTAAATACACCAAATAAAAGCTATAAAAAATTACTGTATCAAAACAAAAATTATTTATATAAATACAATTATTTCCACACATCCATAATAAAATACAGTTTGTCAAAAAAATCATTTTTATTGCTTTGCACCTGCTTATATGTTAAAATAAATCTATTATTTTAACATATAAAAAATTTATCAAATGTATTATAATTGACAAAATTACACTTATTATAATGCGGTATAACACTATAAAGGACGTTGATTAATATGGAACAATATCTTGAAATAGGAAAAATTGTTGGCACTCACGGTTTAAAGGGTGAATTACGAGTTGACCCTTGGTGTGACTCTCCTCAATTTTTATGCGAATTTAAGACTCTTTATCTCACCAAAGGTGCTACAAAGCTAGAGGTAAAGTCACGCCCCCACAAAAATATAGCTATTGTAAAAGTAAAGGGTGTAGACACAATAGAGGACGCAGATAAATTGCGTAATAAAATTTTGTATATGAATCGTGATGACGCAAGGTTGGCAGAGGATGAATATTTTATACAAGACCTTATGGGAATGGAAATAACAGATGTTGACAACGGCAAAATCTATGGAATCCTTACAGATGTATTCAAAACCGGAGCCAACGATGTTTATCAGGTTACCGACGATAACAAAAAAGACTACCTTATTCCCGTTATAGATGAGGTAGTTATAAATATAAGTCTTGATGAAAACAAGGTGTATATAAAACCTTTAAAGGGGATTTTTGATGATGAGGATTGATATAATCACCCTGTTCCCTGATATGTGTAAAGCTGTATTGGGAGAAAGCATTATAGGTAGAGCAATAAATAAAGGTGCAGTTGAAATAGTATATCATCAACTGCGTGATTATGCCTTTGACAAGCACAAGAGAGTGGATGACACCCCCTACGGTGGCGGAATGGGTATGGTTATGAAAACCGAACCCATTGCACTTTGCTTTGAGGACATATGTCGTCAGCTTAGTAAAAAACCACACTTGATATATATGTCACCTGTGGGAAAGGTGTTAAACCAAAACAAAGTAAAAACACTTGCTAATGAGTATGAAAATATATGTATTCTCTGTGGTCATTATGAGGGGGTAGATCAGCGTGTTTTGGATTTACTTGTAGACGAAGAGATATCAATAGGCGACTATGTTTTAACAGGTGGAGAACTACCTGCAATGGTGCTCGCTGATGCCATATGCAGAATGTTGCCAGATGTACTTTCAAATGACGAATGTTTTACAGAAGAAAGTCATTACAACGGACTTCTGGAATATCCGCAGTATAC
>JAXJXA010000304.1:0-3173 GCA_036307745.1 Acutalibacteraceae bacterium
GCACTTTTTCTATTTTCAAACAAGCCCTAAACTCTATTCAAAAAGCAGAGGCATCACAGCAAACAGAACTGTGATGCCTCTGTTGTACTATTTATCATTCTTATTTTCATCGGTAAACAGATTTTTTATTTCATTGTAAATCTCTACAACCTTGAATTTATATTCATACTTATCTTTATTCTCTACAATATCGATTTGTTCATCAGACAACACCTGCGACAAATCATTTTCTTCATCTGCAACAGAAAAGCACATAGGTGGGAACATAACACACCACCAGTTTTTACCTGCCCCCTCTCCTATTGTTATGCGAAGTGCGTCATATTTTCCGGCAGGTAAAGTAAAATCTTCGTACTCGCGAGTATTAAAGTAAAAATTCTTCTTAAGTTCTGCTTTAACCTCGTATGTATATCCAAGAGAATATACATATTCCTGTGCTATTTCTTCAATTTTATCCAGATTAGTTTTTACTATATGCTCCGCCTCAACTTTGTTTTCTGCATCACTTAACATATCCCCTGCCTCTTCAAGAATATAATCCCTTACCTTTAATTTTAATTGTTGGTCTTCGGTACTATCTGAATTTGCAAGAATATGAAGTCTTAACAAATGTTGAGGCATATCGTCACACCGAGCCGTAAAAATTGTCTGAGTAATAATAAATGATAAAATAAATCCCACCAATACCGCTTTTGTAATTGTACGCATAAAAAACTGTCCTTTCTTATGTAATTTTTCTCATTCATTAAAAGTAAATTTTTATTTACTTTTTAACGAAGATTATTATGACATAATTATGGACAGTTCTTATATTTCTTATTCAGAATATATATTAAATTTTAATTCTCTGCAATATGGCACCCATTTTTACAAGTGCGAGTTATATATACATCAGTGTAGCTTTTTTTCAGAATTTCAGCCGTATTCTCTGCTTGCTGATGGCTTTTATAAATACCATAAACGGTGGGGCCACTGCCACTCATTACAGCTTTAAGACAACCATTGTTTTCCATTATAGCTTTTATTTTCTGCACATCATCAAGCATAAGAAGACTATCAAAATCGTTATACAATCCTTGCAAAAAAAACTTTTCATTTGATTTTTTCAATGCCTCTATAACAACTGCACTGTGTACAGTTATTGAGTAAGCTCTGCTGTCAGATTTTTGATAAGCAACAGGTGTAGAAACATTTATAAGTGGCTTACACAAAAGAATAACATAATCTTCAAGAGAAAAAGTATGATCTATTTTTTCAAGAGTAGTACCAATACCTGTGGCAAGCATTGTACCACCATACAGACAAAACGGAACGTCTGCTCCTATTTTTGCACCGATTTCCGCCAATTTATCAACAGAAAGATTCGTGCCATACAGTTTGTTAAGTGCCAACAACACCGCTGCACCATCTGTACTTCCTCCTGCAAGACCTGCCTGTGCAGGTATATTTTTCTCAATAGCTATATCAACATTGCATTCAATATTACAATACTGAGAGAAGAATTCTACTGCCTTATATGCAGTATTACTGCTATTACAGGGTACAAAGGGTTTGTCGCATACAAGATTAATACCCTTGTCACTGCTCTTTTTAACAGTTATAATATCGCTTAAATCAACTGTCTGCATAACCATATCAACAGTATGGTAATCATTTGGCAATTTGCCTGTTATATCAAGAGTAAAATTAATCTTAGCAGGTGCAAGTACCTTAATCATATGGATTCCTCCAAAAACAATTTCTTTCCTTTTTATATATCGACATTAAGACTTGTTTAAAAACAGATAGTTCTTTTGATTTTTCAAACAAGCTTTAATTCAGCTCTTTTAAAAATTCCTCTATTCTGTTTAATGCCTCATTTATATGCCTTATAGAGAATGAATATGAAACTCTTATAAAACCCTCTCCACATTCACCAAAAGCATTACCAGGCACAACCGCAACATTCTTAGATTGAAGTAGTTTCATACAAAATTCTTCAGAACTAAGCCCTGTGCTTTTAATACAAGGGAACACATAAAATGCACCTTCCGGCTCAAAACAACTAAAACCCATCTCTCTGAAGCGTTTTACCACCAAACGTCTACGCATATCATATTCATCACGCATTTTTTCAATATCTCTGTCACCGTTTTTCAGTGCCTCTATTGCCGCATACTGTGCTGTTGTAGGGGCACTCATTATTGCAAACTGATGCAGTTTTGTCATCATATCCGTAATTTCGACAGGTGCAAGAGAATATCCCAATCTCCAGCCCGTCATTGAATATGCCTTTGAAAAACCGCTGACAACCACAGTACGCTCCTTCATTCCTTCTATTGAGGCAAAAGAAACGTGCTTCTTGTTATTGTATGTAAGCTCTGCATATATTTCATCAGAAATAACAAACAGATTATGCTTTAATACAACCTCAGCGATTTTTTGAAGTTCTTCCTTCTCCATTATTGCTCCTGTTGGATTGTTTGGATATGGAAGAACTAACAGTTTAGACTTTGGTGTTATCATCTTCTCAAGAAGTTGAGATGTCAACTTGAAATTATCCTCTTCTCTTGTTTCAACAGCCACAGGAATACCATCTGCCATTTGTACAAGAGGATCATAGCAAACAAAACAGGGTTGTGGAATAAGCACCTCGTCACCCTCATTAATAAGTGTACGCATAGCAAGGTCAATAGCCTCTGAACCGCCAACTGTAACCAGACATTCTTCCTCGGCATTATATTTCACGTTATATTTTCTGTCAAAGAAAGTGCATATCTCTTTTCTTAGCTGTGTTAAACCTTTGTTAGAGGTATATTTTGTATTTCCCTGCTGTAAAGAGGCTATTCCAGCCTCACGCACATGCCACGGTGTCTTGAAATCAGGCTCACCAATAGACAATGAAATAACATTTTCCATTTCACTTGCTATATCAAAAAATTTTCTTATTCCCGATGGTTTTATATTCTTTATCTTTTCATTTATTACCTTACTATAATCTATCACAGCACAATACTCCTTTGATCATCCTCATAATTTTCATCAAAGAAAACCATACCGCTTTCTTTATAAGTTTTCAACTGAAAATGTGTATTAGTGGACAAAACACCGTCCAGTGTAGAAAGTCTGCGTGCAACAAACATTGCAATTTCTGTTACACTTTCACCTTTTACCCAAACAAGCAAATCAAAGGC
>JAXJXA010000305.1:0-9302 GCA_036307745.1 Acutalibacteraceae bacterium
CGGATACTGTCTCGAATTCTTTTTAATAATCGCACAAATCGCCTGAAATTGGCTCTCAAGTCGCTACAGGGACGATAGGGTCGACATTGACGAAAGAATTGACACACCCGTTAATATCGTCCTTAACGTCACTATCGTCACTTTCAGCACGATAGCTAATACTTAATCCTCGTTTTCCATTGCTACGGTATGACTCAAATAAAATACCGTTATCTTCTAGCTCATATCGCCATTTATTCATCAATCGTTTTAATACTTTTGCAGAGATTTCTTTACAGCAGAAGCAATTAAATTCATCTGCAAAATCAGTATTAGAGCCTTTGAATAACCTTTTATGTTTCATAAATTCAATAAGCAACTTCATTTCTTCAGGCAACAGCATATCAGGATTTTCAGAACTATCTGATATAAGTTTCCAAGTGCAATCCTCTTTATTAAAGTTTAATTCAAGCTCACGATATTCTATATCTCTGCCTGTGCAAATCATAGTTGCATTATTCTGACTGCGTTTGCTTTTATCGAGCGTAAGTATTGTATCCACGCCACCTGCAATACCATTTGTACCTGACAGCTTATTAAGTGGATCCTCGTCATCTTGCTTACGCATATGGTGTACAAGCAGAATAGCAATTTGCAATTTATCTGCTATCTTTTTGATAGTTTCAATTTCTTTGTAGTCACTTGCATAGCTTGTGTCCTTTGAGTTTTGTCTTACCATTTGTAGGGTGTCAATTACAATCAATACTGTGTCACTATGTTCTTTAACGAAATTTCTTATCTGCTCTTCAAGCCCATCAGCAAGTGAATAACAGGATGTAACAAAGTAAACATTGTTTGTTACTTCATCTGTGATAATCAATAGTCTATCCTGAATCCTACTGTGATTATCTTCAAGACATAAGTATAGAGTAGTACCTTGCATAGTTTTAAAGTTCCATATACTTTCACCCTTTGCAATCTTTACACACCAATCAAGCATTAACCAAGACTTACCTATCTTTGGTGCTCCTGCGATAATTGCAAGTCCCTGTGGAAGTAAACCTTTGATTATAAATTTGGTTCTCGGTATATCCATATCAAGTAAAGTTTCTCCATCTATGGCTTCAAATTTCTTTTCATTTTTCAATTCGTGTATGTTTTCTCCTTTAATTTAATAATTATCTTTAGTTGAAATTAAAGACAATCATAATTTCATCAGCTCCTTTTGCCTTCAATATATAAATGCGTGATTTTTTAAGAAACACAGAAAAGTAAGTGACAATGATTTTTCGTTTCCTTTGATGTTGTGATTTTTGTATCCGTGTGATATACTTTAACAGGAGTTGATATTATGGATTGGATAAACCATATGCTAAATAAAGTGAACACAACCGAAACGTTTACTGTTACCTACAAGAAAGATAAGTTTATAATTAACAACAAAGAATATCCCATTGGTTACACAAGTTTTCTTGTTATAAATGAGGATTGTCGATTTATTGATGTAAAAGATTTTGAAGATTTAAAAGCCTTTGCAGAAGAACTATCAAAGAATGATTTTGACAGAAAGAAATTTTTAGAATATCACAACAGAATAAATCAAGCTATTGATGTGCTAAGTCAGTATGCGGTCTTTAAGCTTATAGGAATTGAGGAGTATAAAAAGAAAATTGATAACCTGTTTACAGAAGATAAAATCAGGAGCTATGAAGAAGATAGTCAATTTGAACAGAATGGATATGAGATAGAGGATTTTGAAGAGTTAGATGAGTTGATGAAAATATCTATTGATTTAGATACTGCTTTTAAGATTGGATTGTTAATTTTTTCATCAGTACAGGAACTGGTTGGATATTCTTGTGCTGTTTTTCAGATAACAAATAAAATTGTAAAAAATAACGCTCGCACCAAGAGTGAACTGGCAGAAGCGTTTAACGATTTTCTTAATGACCCATATATGAGTTTTTTATTTATGGACGAACCTTTCAGCACACGAGCAACTATTACTCCTGTTGTGGAAACTGAGAATGGTAGCAGTACAATTTATAGAAGAGCTTATTATAGTAATCTAAAAGACTTTCTTATGACTGATTTGTTTGAAGGATATATTAACGGTCACTATCTTTGGAGATGCGATATCTGTGACAGGCATTTCTTTATGACTACAGCACATAACCAATTGTATTGTAGTACTCCAAACAAAAAATACGGTGTGCCTTGCTCATATGTTGCAAAGCATCCTGAGATAACTAAGAGAAAAATGGCAAAGCAAAGAAAATCTGATAGTCCGTATTATGTTCTGTGGCATAAGAGAAACTGCTCAATACGCAAAAACAAAAGCCTCGGCAAATACAATGAAGCTGTATCAGCCAAGGCTAAAAAGTTGATTGATAATAAATTTGAGAGAGCACAGTTTGATTTTGAATATGCTGAAAATCAGTATGCAGAGGATATGAAGCTTTCTAAAATATATGAGGAAGCTATGAAATAAAGGTGGTGAGCTATTGCACAACGCAAGCTTTAATATGTATAAGCTAAATTACAAGCCTGAAAAGCTTGATGATTTCAATGATTACTTTACACAATATATTCAAACAAATGACATTAGGTACTTCAATGAATTTCTTTATTTCTATGAACCTATACTTAACACAAAAGCTGATAAATACATCAAGAAAAACAATCTTGAGCAAAACAGACTGGCAGACTTAAAACAAATCTTTGCTTCACTTTTATGGTCTGAATTACAAGATTATGATATTAACAATCCACTACCTTTATTGCAGATTATAAAGTTTAAGCTCACGAAATCTTGGGATGAATATGTCAGGACAAGTTGTGGCACTATCACCATAGACAAAGAGAACAGATATAGAAACCTTAATGCAGTTATGAAGCGTTATCATATGCAACCCATTGAGAAAACACATGATGAAAAAGTAAAGAATATTTCTAAGGAATTTCAAATATCCGAGAAAACTGTACGTGATTTGCTTGAAACTTCAAAAGCATTTAAATATTCAAATAACATTAGTGATGAAAAGACATTTGCAAATGAAGAGAGTGTGTCTTTCTTACCTGAGGCAAATATCACTTCTAAAAGCAACGCTGAATGGATACAAAGCGAACTACAAAAGCTATCACCAATAGAAAAGCGATTACTAGAACTTACAGGCGGTATAAACTTTGATAGATTTGATACAACAGATAAAAAGACATACAAGCAAACAGCACTCCTACTTGGTTTAACCGAAAGTGCAGTTGAGAAAAAACGAAAGAGAATACTTAATAAGCTTAAGTCTGCTTTTGGTATAGATTAATCTCTTTTATTAGCCCCCACAAATATTTTTATCGATGGTATGCTCGTTTCTGATAAAACAAACAGCCACAAAGGCTAATTTAACAACAAAACAGAAAACGGATAGGCAATCAAATTCAAGTGATCACCTATCCGTTTTTTCAATTATTAACAACCTCAATAATTATCTTTGCCCCTAGCTGAAAGCCACATATGAAGGATTCTCGTTCACTGATTTCAGATATCTCACGATTACAGTCTTTGAGCTTTTCAAAGATGATTTTCTGATCATCAGAAAGAGTCTTTAGAAATTCGTCTTCATTTCTGTTGAGTAATTTTAATAGTTCTTTTAATTCATCACTAAGCTTTGCGTGCTTTTCGTTTGGAATTATATTGCCATAGTAAAGTTCTTCGATTATGTTCATTGTTACGCCACCTTTCAGCAAGCAACAATATCACAACTGTTTGCAGAAGTCTAGCTAAATGATTAGATTTTATACAGCGTATCTTTTCCTGAGTTATAAAACATTCCATCCTTATGTGTTGACAAACTTTTATATGTATGGTAAACAACATACAACCTGAAGATTGCGAAGTGAGTAACTAATATGTTTTATAGAGATTTTCTTTACATAATCAGAAGAAAAAGTTTTATACTATAGTTATGACAAAAGGTATTTGCCAAATGACTGAGCAAATGCCTTTTTGTTTTTAGTATAATTCAGAGTAAATTAATGTAGGAGAGAATAGAATATGAAAAACAAAATTGTATCGAAAAAAAGTTTGTCTGATTTTCAAAAATATCTTATTCAAGAAGAAAAGAGCAGTATTACCATTGAAAAATATATGCACGATGTCAAAGATTTTTATATTTTCGTTAATAACAGAGTTTTGACAAAGGATATCGTAATAGAATATAAAGCACAGCTTACAGATAAATATGCTGTGCGCAGTGTAAATTCAAAGCTTGCATCAATTAACAGTTTGTTAATATTTTTGAGGAGAGAGGATTGCAAAGTTAAAAACCTGAAACTCCAGCGTGAAACATATTCATCAGAAGAAAAAGAACTTACAAAGGTTGAATACCTCAGATTACTGCAAGCTGCAAAAAATAACCCAAGATTGCATTTGATAATTGAAACAATCTGCAGTACAGGAATAAGAGTATCGGAACTGAAATATTTTACGGTTGAAAATGTGCAAAACGGAACTGTTATCGTAAACTGCAAAGGTAAAACACGCAACATTCTTGTTCCAAGCAAGCTTCGCAAATTATTACTAAGATATGCAAAAATGAATAAAATAAATGAAGGTATAATTTTTAGAACTAGAAGCGGAAAAGCGGTCAACAGAAGCAATATATGGTCAGAAATGAAAAAACTGTGCAAGTCTGCAAATGTGCATCCACAAAAGGTTTTTCCGCACAATTTAAGAAAGCTGTTCGCACGTACTTTTTACGGAATCGAAAAGGACATAGCTAAGCTTGCAGATATTCTCGGTCACTGTAGCATAGATACAACCAGAATTTATATTATGACAACAGGAACAGAGCACCGTAGAAGAATTGACAGACTCGGTTTAGTGGTTTGAAATAAAAAATACCACATAATTCTGATTATGTGGTAAAGAAAAAGTCTATTCAATTTATTTAATATATACTTATTACATATTATACCATAATTTTTGCTGTTTTCAAGTGCTTGTTAGCTGATTTCGCAAATTATTTATAAATGAAAGATCGAAAATTATTTTAAAACACAACAATAACACCCTCAATTATGTTTTTTTAAAAATAAAAAAGAGGGTGTGTTTGTTATGCTAATTTTTAAATAGCAAAGTTTAAAAATATCTATTTTTTTAAATATGCTCTAAATATATTTAATACATAATCAGAATTATGTATTAAAGCCTTATTGAAATTCTATTTTGCAGGAGGTTATTACAATGTACAATAGATTATAAAAATAATATAGCGTAACATGAGAGATTATTAGAAGATAATGAAAGGAGAAAAGAAAATGAAAAAATTCAAGAAAATACTCAGTATGGTCCTTACTGTTACAATTATTTCCACTATAATGAGTATCGGTATTGTAAATGTTAATGCGGCATCGGTTGTAGAGGATGCTATTTCTTGGGCGATTGCTATTGCAAATGATAATAGCCATGGGTATAGTCAGTCAAGTAGATGGGGCCCTGATTATGACTGTTCCTCGCTTGTTATTTCTGCTTTTCGTGCGGCGGGTTGTGATACAGGCAACGCAACCTACACAGGCAATATGAGAAGTCAGTTTACTGCACATGGATTTCAATGGATTCCGTGGAGTCAAATTGGCGGTACTGGGAATTTGCAAAGAGGTGATATCCTATTAAATGAAAAAACTCATACAGAAATATACTTAGGTAACAATCAAAACGTTGGAGCTCATTCCAATCGTGGTTATCCACAAACGGGTGACCAGACAGGTACTGAGGTTTCCGTGTCAGGCTATTATTATCATCCATGGGACGGTGTTTTGAGGTATGCTGGTGGACCAACACCATGTACTTGTTCAGAGGATTACGCAGGAGACTATATAGTTAATACAAATAGCCAACCACTAACAATGCGTAGTGGACATGGTACAGGTTATGGTATTGTTACTTCTATTCCGAAAGGATCGCAAGTTTATGTAAGTAAATCCGATGGCAACTGGGCTCATGTAGAGTGGAATGGGTACAACGGATACTGTAGTATGTCTTATTTGAAAAAGATAGAAAACAAAAACTATCGACTTCATGTATGGTTTTCTGATACAGGAATGGGAGGTGTTCCTTCCAATTTTCGTACAGGAAACAGATATTATCTCTGCTATGAGTTAATAGATGAGTCTACGGGAAAAAGAGCAAATGAAACAAGTAATATGAGTTACAGTGCAACAGAAAAAATAAAAAATTCTAACGGAACTATTTTTGAACATACTTATAATAACAGTGATAACAACTGGATATCATTTGTATGCGACACTGAAGACACTTACTCAGGTACAGTTACAATTTCAGGTGATGTAGGAGTTTCTTGTAGCGTTTCATTTACAGCTTGGGCAAATACGGCGCCGCAGATTAAAACATGGGCTTGGGAAGGTGACGATTCTAATGAAATAGAAAGTCTATCCCCAGGAAAAACAGTATGTTTAAGTTACTTAATTCGAGATAAAAACACGCAAAAGAATCTAAATGATGTTACTACTTATTGGACTCAGGGCAATGGTTATACAGTTACGATTGAAATTTACAGTCCAAGCGGTAGTTTGCTAAAATCACAATCATTTAAGAACAATGATTGTGTGTGGATAGAATTTCAACCAAGTTCACTTGGAAATTACAAAATGATAACTAAAGTTTCAGGTAATTTGTCTGGTACACAGGAAAAAACTTTTACCTCAGTTGAAAAGGAGCATGTATATGGTATTTGGCAAACTACAAAAACCGCAACTTGTACAACAAGTGGTGCAAAAGAGCGACAATGTATTTTTTGTGGCCATAAAGAAACTCAAACTATTCAGGCTACTGGTCATGATTATGGTTCTTGGATAACTACAAAATCAGCTACGTGTATAGCTACGGGTACCAAAACAAGAACATGTTCAAAATGCAGCAAACAAGAAACACAGTCTATTTCAGCAACTGGGCATAGTTATGGTTCTTGGACTACTACAAAATCAGCTACATGTACGTCTACAGGCACAAAAACTAGAATATGTTCAAATTGTAGTAACAAGGAAACACAGACAATAGCAGCGACCGGACATAAATATATTACAACCGTAGTAGCCCCAACTACAACTTCTAAGGGTTATACTTTACATAAGTGTTCAGTTTGTGGTGATAGTTACAAGGATAACTATACAGATCAACTCAAACCAACAGATCCGAATGCACCACAGATTGTTGTTGATAACAAAACCACAAGCCCTGGTGGACAGGTTACTATAAATGTAATAATGAAGAATAATCCTGGTATTAACGGATGGGCAGTAAATGTATCTTATGATTCAAGCGTATTGGAGTTAGTTAAGTGTGATAATGGTGTTTATAGTGATATTACAACATCAAATGTAATCACTAAGAATCCATATCATATTCAATGGTTTAATTTAGGCGATGTAAAAACAAATGGAAATCTATTTACCTTAACATTCAATGTGAAACAAAACGCAAAAGAAGGAGTATATCCAATCAAACTCACATATGATGAAGATGAAATCTGTAACCAAAAAGAAGAGAGAGTTCATTTTGACATAGTCGATGGTTCGCTGAAAGTATCAAAGTATATTCCAGGAGATATCAACAACGATGGTAAAGTTAACCTTAGAGATGTTATTCGATTAAATCAGTATGTTGCAGGTTGGGATGTTACAGTAAGTCCAGATACTACAGATGTTAATGGTGATGGAAAAACTAATTTACGTGATGTTATCAGATTGAACCAATATGTTGCAGGTTGGGATGTTTCCATTCAATAAGCAATTTGGTAGCACTGAAATGGAAATCAATTTAAACATTATGCTCAGTTTATTAGTTTCTGGTTGTAAGGATAAAAATTATTAAATTTATAAAAAGGAATGATTACAATGAAAAAAATGAAAGCGATTATTGCGTTGGTTCTCGTAATATCAATTGTAATGATAAGTACAATTATACAAATCAATGCAGCAGAAACCCCTATGTTCTCATTTAATAGCTTAAGCGGTAATACAGGAGAGGAAGTCGTATTAACTCTCAATTGCTCAAATAATCCCGGAATTACAGGTTGGGCGGTCAATATCGGATATGATTCTGATGCATTACAATTAATTAAAGCAGATGGTAAAAGTGTTTTTGGCGATGTAACCGTTTCACAGGACATTAATGAAAATCCGTTCCGTGCGCAATGGTTTAGTTTGAACGATTCTACATCTAATGGTACAATGCTTGTACTTACATTTAAAATTAACGAAAATGCACAATCAGGAGATTATATCGTTAGTATTTCATATGCTGAGGATGAAGTAGTAAATGTTAATGACGAAAATGTGTATTTTGATACAATGAATGGCATTGTTACAGTTAAGAGTTCAGAACCTGAAACAACAGAGCCTGTAACAACAGAGCCTGTAACAACAGAACCTGCAACAACAGAGCCTGAAACAACAGAGCCTGTAACAACAGAGCCTGTAACAACAGAACCTGCAACAGCAGAGCCTGTAACAACAGAGCCTGTAACAACAGAGCCTGTAACAACAGAACCTGTAACAACAGAGCCTGTAACAACAGAGCCTGTAACAACAGAACCTGTAACAACAGAGCCTGCAACAACCAAACCTGTTACAATAGAGCCTGTAACAACAGCTCCAGTGACAACGGAGCCTATAGCAACAGAAACTGTAACAATTCCAGAAATGATAGATCAAGAAACAACAACGACTGAAGTAAACGAAGATTCAAAAAGTTCAACTGCAGATCAGGTGGTAAATACTAATCAAACCGGAACAATACAAACAGGTAACAGTGATATTTCTTTTGTTTTGTTGATTGTAATGATGTCTGCGTTAGTAAGTGTTTATGTATTTAGTAAAAAGAGAAATAATAATATCAAGTGATACAATTCTACTGATATAAATACTATCTATTTTAATTAACGAATAAGCATAGAAAATTCTATTTAAGAAGTATAAATTATACTGAACACTACTAGATTTCATATGTTCAGTATAAAGCTAAAAAGAGTAGAACAAAATATGGACAAGAGGTATAGATGCAAATTTTTCTATACCTCTTGTTTTTTACACTCTAAAAAATACGAAAAAATATAATTTTACAAATCATGCTATCTATGGTATACTACAACACGGTTTATAATATGAGGTGAGAAAATGACCGGTGTAATCTATGCACGATATTCGAGTGACAATCAGCGTGAAGAATCTATTGAGGGGCAGTTGCGAGAGTGTAATGCATTTGCGGCAAGAAATGACATTCAAATAGTTGGTACATATATTGATAG
>JAXJXA010000306.1:0-4734 GCA_036307745.1 Acutalibacteraceae bacterium
AACATTTATTATAGAACCTTATATTATTAATGATTACTGTGTAGCTGAAATAACTGGTTGTGTTCCGTCCTGATAATTGAATACCTGCTCTGTAGGAGTTTCAGGTTTCTTACCAAGGCTAACATTTATTGTAACAGTCGAACCATATTCCATCTTGTCCCCTTCTTTGCTGTTACCTGAATATGAGATAACAGAACCTGCGGGAACTGAATCGCTATAACTCAAAGTTGAATTAACAACAAAACCTTGTTTTACAAGATTTTCCGTAGCTGCATCCTTATTAACATTCTCTACCTTAGGTAATTCACGATACTGTGCTCCTTTGCTGATAGTGCAGGTAATAGATACACCATCATTGCCTCGTGCAACTGTCATTTTGGCATCAGGAGTTTGCTTGCAAATTCTACCCTCTGGTATAGTATCGCTGAATTCTTGATCAACTGCCATGAAAATATTATACTCACTACTTTCGTCAGCCACAACCTTTGCTTCTTCCCAAGTTTTTCCTATAAAATCAGGAACTCTGAAATATTCGCTATCTGCTGCATAGGTAAAATCCTCTGGCATATTCTCAGATGATGAGGTAGCACTTTCTGTAGACTCGTTATTAATTGCAAAAAGCCCATCTAAAGGATAAGTAGAATACCATATATAACCTAAACCGCCAAATACAACAAGACCAATAAACATAGCTATAACGCCCATTTGGAAATTACTGAGCTTACGCTTTTTATCCTGAGGTTCTGTTGTAGAAACTTCGGCAGTTTTTGAAATTTCATTTTGCATTGCCTGCACAGTAGGAGTTGCTGAAATCTGTTCAGCTAATTCCTCAAAAGAAGATATTCTATCCTCTTTATTAACCTGTAAGCCTTTAGCTAATGTAGAAATAACAAATGGAGGTAGCTTTTTAGCTACAGCTGTACTCATAAGCAAACGACCATCGTCTTTTCTTTTAATAGCATCAGCCGGAAGATTACCTGTTAGTGCAAAGAAAAGAGTAGCACAGAAGCCATATATATCTGTTGCATTATCCAGAACTCCATCTTTATCATATTGTTCAAAAGCACTACATCCTGTAAACAACTCAGGAGGTAAACGTTTTCCCTCTTGTCTTATATCTTTAATAGAAAAATTAGCCAGTTTCACCCTGCCATCTGTTGTAACCACCAAATTTGCAGGACAAATTGCAAAATGATTAATTCCCTTACTTGTAATGCTTACAAGTCCTTCAATAAGAGGTTTAACAAGAGGTCTTGCAACCTCCCATTCCATTTTGCCACCACTTCGCTGTACATACTCTTCAAAGGAAATTACTTCTTCATATTCCTCTAAAATATAAGCAGTGTTATTATCTTGAAAAACACCTTCAGTTTTTATAATACTGTCATTATCAATATCCGTAAGAGTTTTACCTAGCGTTATAAAATCTTGCTTTAGAGTATTGAACACCTTACCACAACCCTTGATAACAGTAACAACTGCACTGCCTTCTGAACGCTCAACTAATTTTCGGGGTAAAAATTCTCTTATAATAACTACCTTTTCGGTTTTATTGTCATATCCAATATATCTGGCACTATCAGATCTGCTATCCAAAACTTTACCTACAATATATCTGTCATTTTCAAGTTTAGTTCCTAATGGTAAAAATGGCGAAGCCTGCTCAGAGGTCTGAGAAAAACCGCAGTGAGGGCAATTCTGCTCACCGTGTGTATCTTTCATACATCCATAACATAAATCAGCCATAATAACACCTACTTTCCGATTATGTAGTTTATTATAACATACAACGTGTCTTTTTTTCAACTATAATATAGTATTTAAAATTACATTTTTGTAAATTGAAAGTTGAAATTTTGTATATTGTGATGATCTATGACATACAAAGATTAAGGCTTGTTTAAAAATAGAAAAAGTGCTGAATTTTTCTTCAAAAGCAAGTATTTTCAAGGGGAATACCACAAAGATACTGACGTATTCCGAAAATTTACACAGAAAGCACCTGTTCGTATCAGAACAAGGTGCTTTCAATAAAAATCATATTCTCCTTAAAAAGCTCTTAAATTTTATAATTCAGATGGATATTATATATTACTTTGCCAAAAACCAAAATCTAATTTTTCCGTCCTCAGATTTAACACCATATTTGAACTGATGTATTTCAAATATAGTTCTTACAATAGATAACCCTAATCCATTACTATATTCTCCACCGTTTTTATCAATCTTTTCGTAAGGCTCCCAGATATTTTTTAAATCTTTAGTTTCTATATTTCTGCAAATATTTGTTATTGAAAATAAATTATCTTCCAGTGAGATATTTACTGTGCTACTTTCAGGAGAATATTTTACAGCATTGTCAATCATATTTTCTAGAGCAGATTTAATAAGTCTTTTATCTGCTGTAATCTCAGTTTTACCGTTCTTTGTATATTTAATATCCTTGCTATTTGGTAAATTACTATAATTATTAATAATCTCTTCAGTTACTTTTGCTAAATCAATAGTTTCTTTTTCCAGCTTAAAAGTAATCGAGTCCAGTTTTGACATATCCAGAAGTTTGTGAACAATACCATTCATAGTATTGGTTTGCTCAATAATTTTATCAGCATAATATTCACGTTTTTCCGGATTGGTATTCGCCTTTAAGTTTTCTGCATATCCACTTAAAACAAACATTGGAGATTTTAGATTATGTGCCATTGTATCTGTTAGTACACGGCGTTTTTCTTCTATTTTAATCTGTGACTGTACACTCTGCCACATAATTATCCATAATATCACACCTGTGATTATAAAGAACAGGGCAATTATTATACAGCTATATATAATTTCATCTTTACACATTTTAAGGCAATTAAACTCTTGTGCGTATTCTATTACGCAGTTCGGTGTATCGTTTAAAGGTACATTATAGCTTCTGTAATAAAGTGATGTAAAATTGTCTGTATCAAAAAAATACTCATTTTCAGAAATTTTTTCACTATCAGTTAAAAAACTCTCAGCCTTTTTAATTAGTCCCTTGTTTGTATATTTACCTTCCAAAAAATCATTATCTATTATATTTCTATACATACTATTGCATACATATAACTCTTTGCTATTTGTATCAGGATTAAGCTCAAAAATTTCTACAACTTCATCCTGTGCACAGTCAAGATTACCGTTTGTGGTTACCACCTGTATTGTTTTAGGAATAATTTCAGATATATTAGCATCTTGTGTTGCTATTGAATAAAACTTTGTACATACAAGAAGATTATAGTCTATGAGATTATCCACAAGTGGTTTACTATCAAGTAATTCAATAATTTTGTTATACTGTTCGTCAGTCATAGATTTACGAAATTTTTCGTAATCTATAGTACCCTGATATGACATCTGTTTATCATTTTGAAATGCAACAGCAAGAACATCACTTGTCTCGGCATTTACACTGCCATCTTCATCCGCAACTGTTATTCTAATTTCGTTGCTTATATACTCATTACTTACACGACCTCTGTTTGCTATATAGTCTACAGATTTCTCTGAATTGTGAGCAGTAGAAAATAATTCCAATGTGGTTTTCAAATTTCTCTCACAATCCATTCTGGTAAAATTATATAATGAATTATAAGTGTTGTTATAAATCATAAATGAATATGATGTCATTACAATAGCACATACTACCAATAAAATAGCTGTAATTTTTATAAATAGCTTTTTCTTTTCTCTTTTATACCTTTTAGTCATATTAATTAACCTCCATCTTATATCCTCGTTTTATAATAGTTTTAATTAATTTTGAATTCCCCTTTAAAGCCCTGCGAAGATTTTTAATATGTGTGTCCAACACACGTTCATCAACATCACTGTCATATCCCCACAAATTTGTTATAATTTTATCTCTTGAAACTACCTTCCCCTTGTTTTCTAAAAGTAACTTTAAAACAGCAAACTCCTTAGCTGTCAGTTTTACCTCCTCTCCATCAGAAATAACAATACCATTATTAGGATTGAGTGACAGACTTCCTACACTTAGTTGTTCATACCTAACTAAGCCTTTCGAACGCTTGATAAGAGCATTAACTTTTTCGTAAAACACAGGCAGAGAAAAAGGTTTTACTATGTAATCATCACAACCTAAACCATACCCCTCAAGCATATCTTCCTGACTGATTCGTGCTGTCATAAAAATAATTGGAATATCACTGTATCTGCGAACTTCTTTACATACTGAAAATCCATCAAGTCTCGGAAGCATTACATCCAGTAATAATAAATCGTAAATATTTTCATAGGCAAGCTCAACACCCTGCTCCCCATCTTTAGCAATATCAAATTTAATATTACTGCTCTTAACCGCAAAGAAATCACAAATAATTTCACATATATTCTCGTCATCTTCAATCATAAGGATTCTGTACACTTCATATCACCCATCTATAAAATATCATATTGATCTGTTTTCTATCTGTAGATTATACATATTTTGTAAAAAAAATAAAGTTATTAAGAAAAATACAACTCCCTTAAATCTTGCATTTACACACAACGATTCAAGGGAGTTATAATAATATATTAGCTCTTTAAGTAAATATTGGGGTAAAAATTATTGAAAAATATTTCGTTAAGAATGTTGTTCTTATACTAGGGCTTGTTTGAAAATAGAAAAAGTGCTGGATTTTTGTTTCAAAACGAGTGATTTCAAGGCAAAAACCGCAGAAAGCACCGTTTTGGGGCAAAATAGAC
>JAXJXA010000307.1:0-5892 GCA_036307745.1 Acutalibacteraceae bacterium
AGATATTGTAGTTGATTTTTCTGCTGAAAATAAATTTGGTGGTTACACTCCGATGAAATGTATCGTATATTTTGAGGATTCTGAACCTGAAATCCATTACGAAGATGAGGGTAAACCTTTTGATTTGAATTGGTTAATAAATATGGTAGAAGAACAAGAACATACAGAAACATACGAATATTTTGAATATGATGGTGAAGAAGTTGAATTTATGCTTGAACAACAGAACTAAGGCTGTTAGATTTAATATTCAAAACAACTAAATACAACTTTACAAAATAGAGGTTTAGAATATCTTGCACAGGCATAAAAACTTGCGTTTTGTGGATTTGCAAAAGCACTTGTTAAGCTATATAACAGGTGCTTTTTGATATTTGTTATTGAATAATTTTATGCGAGTAAGTATAATTAAACTATACTTTAGCAGAGGTGAGATTATGATAAACTATAACAAGCTACTAAAAAAACTTGAAGAAAATAATATAACAACATACACCATAAGGAAAAATGCACTTATGCCACAAAGCACATTAACAAAATTGAAAATGTGTAGCAGTGATAAAGAGGGTTACGAAGCATTTAAAGAGATTAACGAAAAATTAGACAAGTATAAAGAAACTCATAACGGAACAGAATTTAAAACAGATGTATCAACTAAGACGATAGAAGATATATGCCAGCTGTTACAATGTCAGCCTCAAGATATTATGGAGTGGCAAGTAGAATTAAATCCTGAGTTATCATACAGCAATAAATATGGTAATAAAGATTAAACAGTAAAACGCCTTGACACCATATACGACACCATATATAATATAATTAAAGAGGTGACAATGTGAGCAAATGGGATAAACTAATACAAGCCATACTAAAAAGGGATAAAGGCTTGCGTTTTGAGGACTTAGCAAAGGCACTTATAAAAATGGGATATACACAGCACCAACCAAAGAGTGGCAGTAGCCATTATACATTTAGAAAACCAAACTGCAACCCTATTACCATACCAAAGCATACACCACTAAACAAAGCATATATTGAATTAGTAGCAAGGTTAGTTGAAGAGTATCTTGAAATGGAGTGATATTATGAATAAGAATTTAGAGTATTATATGGGTTTATCTTACAAAATTGAGATTATAGAGGACAAAACAGAGGGTGGATATGCTTTGTATTACCCTGAATTAAAAGGCTGTATGACTTGTGCTGACACCATAGAGCAAGGCATAAAACAGCTTGAAGAAGCAAAGAGAGAATGGTTTACAGCTTGCATTGAGGATAATATAACTATACCTGAGCCACAGGATATTGAAAGCTATAGCGGGCAATTCAAGCTAAGATTACCTAAGAGCTTACACAAGGCACTTTCTGAAAAGTCAAAACTTGAGGGTGTTTCAATGAATCAATATTGCTTGTATTTGTTATCAAACGGAATAAACCTATAAAAAGAGGGTAGAGAATTTAATTGCGATTCTCTACCCTTTAATTATTGCTTTTCAGCTGTATCAAGCGTTGCTTTTTCTCTGTCTATACTTCTATTGGCTCTATCTAATGCCTGTTTATTCCATAGAGTTTTGCTCATTTCTTGCTTGATTTGTGCAATTCTCTTTTGGGTGTACTTGCTTAACCAATTATTCAGCCTTTTTGATTTTGTGTGCTTTGCTATAAATGCTACTACAGAGATAAAAATATCTTCTGCTTTTGACTTTATCTTTTTGAACAGCTTTTTGAATTTGCTTTCTTTATAAATAGTGTATTCCATAACATCACAACCTTTTATTTAAGTATATTGCTTTATTTATCTGTTGACAAGTATTAAATTTAACCTACCTAGAAAAAGTATTAAAACTGGTTGATTTTTGCACTTAGATAGGGTATAATTACAGTAATAAATCTAACGAACGATAAATTTATTACTACAAGGTGATTATATGAGCAAACAATATGGATATTGCAGAATAAGTACAGCAAAACAAAGTATTGAAAGACAGATAAGAAATATATCATCAGCATACCCAAACGCACAAATAATTACAGAGGTATATACTGGTACTAAATTTCAAGGCAGAAAAGAGCTTGATAAGCTTTTAAAAACAGTTAAAGAAAACGACACAGTAATATTTGACAGCGTGTCAAGAATGAGTCGTAACGCTGATGAGGGATTTAATATGTATCAACAGCTGTATGCCAAAGGGATAAATTTAGTATTCCTTAAAGAACCACACATTAACACTGACACATACAAAAACGCACTTACTAATGGTATAACTCTAACAGGTACTAATGTTGATTATATTTTAGAGGGCGTTAATAAATATCTGTTAGCATTAGCAAAAGAGCAAATAAAACTAGCTTTTGAGCAATCAGAAAAAGAAGTTGCAGATTTGCACCAGCGTACCAAAGAGGGCATTGAAACAGCAAGACTCAATGGCAAGCAAATAGGACAAAAGCAAGGTGCAAAGCTAGTCACCAAAAAATCTATTGAAGCAAAGGAAAAAATCAAGAAATATAATAATTCTTTTGGTGGCTCACTAAACAACGAAGAAACTTGGACACTTATAGGTATAAGCAAAATGACATTTTACAAATATAAAAACGAGATAATAGAAGAATTAAATAAGGAGTAAATTCAAGGGATAAGCATTTTGATGGAGTGCTTATCCTTTTGTCATTATGGTATGTGAGTTCTTATAATATAGTACGGTTTTGCGAATTTATGATTTGTATTCAATTTGACTTATCACAAGAGCGAAAAATATACAACCAACACTGCATAATATACATTGATTTTCCAATTTCGCAAATCATAAAATAAAATTTGAATTTTTCAAGAAATTAATTGTAATCAAAACGCTAAAAAATGGCTTGTCTAAGCCAAAAATTAAACGGTAGATTAAATGTTTTAGCTGTCATCCGAACTTGTAACACATTCTTTTGTAGGAATACAAAAATCGTATGTTGGAACAAGCATCTGAACATTTCTTTCAATTTGTACAATGGTAAACAAACCAATCGTTACAAGAACATTCTTTGAAGGTTCCGAAGCAAAATCTCCTCCAAAACGGTTACTGATACACTTAGGTATTCTACAACAAGGTGTACATTTACAAGGTTTGGATGCAAATTTGGCACTTAAACCTATAGGTTTTGCTACCTGTACTGTTGCCTTAGGCAAATTCTGACTTGGTGCGTTCTGCATATCAGGGTCACTCAATGTAAAATCAGAGCTAAATATTTTTACATTACCTTCGCTACCATAGAGAACTACCTTTTTATTAAAAGTAGACAAACCTTTTACACATACAGGCATTGCAGCAGGTGCCATAAATACATCAAGTTCTACTTCAAAGAAGTATGTCATATCCACGCTGTAAAAGCCACGGTGAAACGGCACAGGTTCCAAATCAATATACACAGTTATTACATCAACATCTTTTATACGCACATTGTTTGCCTTATCTACCATCATCTGCGATGGCTGTGTAAAATAAACCTGTAAATCTTCCAAACAGTTCTTATCACCACAGCTATCATACACTCTGTATGCGTCTATGCATACCGTTTCTTTTGGAAAATCCTTTGAACAGTCTTTTGAACAGTCTTTTGGATAATTTTCAGTTACTTCAAGTTCAGGATAGTCAGCCATAATATTCTCCTTCCAAGTATTAGTTAATAACATATTATGGCATTTTCCTTGTTATGTTCCAAAATCAAGATCTGTAATCGCCATTAATCTTTACATAATCATATGTAAGGTCACAGCCCCAAGCCTTTGCTTCTGCTTCTCCCTGATTCAGATTAATATCAATATATATTTCGTCCTCAAGAAGAATAGTTTTTGCTTCTTCCTCAGAAAATTCAATACCTGAACCATTTCTGCATACAGCAATGCTACCTTTGCAAGAACGCATATCAACATTAACTTTATTTATATCAAATTCAGCCTCAGCATATCCAATAGCACATAATATACGTCCCCAGTTGGCATCACTACCAAAAATTGCACATTTAAACAGCGGAGAACGTATTACACTCTTAGCCACAATAATCGCAGTATCAATGTCTGAAGCACCTGTACAGGTACATTCAATCATTTTTGTAGCACCCTCACCGTCTTTTGCAAGCATTTTTGTCATATTCATAAGCACCTCATATAATGCTTTTTTGAATATTTCGTAGTTTTCATTTTCACTATCAATTATTTTATTTTCGGCAAGTCCGTTTGCCATTATTGATACCATATCATTTGTAGAGGTATCACCGTCAATACTAAGACAATTATATGTAACTTTTACAATTTCGGTTAATGCCTTTTGTAGCATTTCTGAGGTTATAGCAACATCGGTTGTTACAAAATTCAAGGTTGTAGCCATATTGGGATGAATCATACCACTACCTTTAGCCATACCACCAACTGTACAAATTTTACCATCAAGATTAAATTGTATAGCGACTTCCTTTTTTACAGTATCGGTAGTCATAATTGCTGTTGCAGCACTTTCATTTCCATTATATGAAAGTCCCTGTGTAAGAGCACCAATAGAATTTTCTATTGGTTCAATGGGCAAAATCTGTCCTATAACACCTGTGGAGGCAACAATAACCTCTTCCGGCTTTATTTTCAAAGCCTTAGCTGTTAAAGCACACATTTTTTCTGCCTTCTCTTCACCATCAGCATTACAGGTATTTGCATTTTTGGAATTTGCTATAACAGCCTGTGCTTTGCCACCTGTTTTATCAAGATTTTTCTTAGTTACAATAATAGGAGCACCCTTTACTTTGTTCTGGGTGTATACAGCTGCAGCATTACACATAACATCACTATATACCAAACAAAGATCATTCTTTTCTTTATTTGGATTTATCCCACAATTAAGTCCATTTGCAGAAAAACCCTTGGCAGCACACACACCACCATTTATTTTTATAAACTCAACATTCATATAAACATCTCCATTACATTATTAATACTATTTATTATATAATGCTTTTTTAACTATAAAGTATCAAAAGCTGATTTATCCATACTTTAAAATTGAAATTAACAACCGATACCATTATACACTATTACGAAATTTTATTCAACGAGGAATATACAAGCACTCCAAAACATATTGTTTATGGTAAATAAAAAGTCAGTATCATACACGATGTATGATACCAGAAAAAGAAAGGGAGATAAAACTATGAACCAACACTATCCGTTTGAACTTCCACCGCTTAATTACAGGTATAATGATCTTGAACCGTATATAAGCGGTGAAATAATAAGAATTCACCACAACGTATTGATGCAAAGCTATGTAGACAAGCTAAATGATACTCTATCACACTTTCCACAATATCAAAGCTGGAGTTTAAAAAATTTGGTTGCATATTCAAACACATTTCCTCCTGCTTTACGAAAAAATATTGAAAATTATGCGGGCGGCTTGTACAATCACTACATTTACTTCAATAGTATGACACCAAATGGCAGAACACCCACACATCAACTTATGACTCAAATTAAAAATTCATTTGGAACTTTTGATAATATGAAAAAAGCAATTCAGAACAGTGCAAACAAAAACTTTGGCTGTGGTTATACCTGGCTTGTATGTAATAAAAATTGCAACTTACAGATAATTAACACGCAAAGACAAAACACACCTCCTCTTACACTTGTATCACCTATTATTACTATAGACCTTTGGGAACACGCATTTTTTCCACAATATATAAACAACAGAAGTGAATATGTGCTTAACTGGATGAAGATTGCAGATTGGAACAAGGTTTGTGAGTATACAGCTTGTAGTTTACCTGCAAAGATATAATACTAAACACCATTAAAAATACAGAAATCATTTCGGCATATTTCGCACTGCACTTCATACTGCGTCCTCGAAAGGC
>JAXJXA010000308.1:0-6556 GCA_036307745.1 Acutalibacteraceae bacterium
TATCAACCTTGAGTGCCTCGACCAGCTCAGTAGGAGAACCACTCCATTCTTTATTGCTTTCGTTAATAAACTCAGCAATAGTTTCGAGGATTGGTTCAGGCGGTTCTTTCCACAACTCGTTTTCTGTGCGTTCAAGTTCCCACAACAAACTTTCTGTGTTTCGGATAAGATATAACTTTTGGTCAGGTTGGTCTCTGCCAGCAACTTCAAGGATAGCATTGTTGTTTGTCCTCTTTTCTTTCCGAAGAACGAAGCCTCCGTCAGCTGAACCAAGCAAGCCTGTTGTTCCTGAAATCATATCGAATTTATCATCAGCAGTTTGCTTTCTTGTGTGATGAACAATCAGAACACAGATACCATATCTGTCTGTGAACTTTTTAAGCTGAGTAATAATTTCATAATCGCTTGCGTAGCTGTAATTATCGCCGCCACCCTCTCTGACTTTTTGTAAGGTGTCAATGATAATAAGCTTAGTGTCAGGGTGCTCGTTAATAAATCTTTGTAGCTGGTCATCCAAACCACTGCCGACTTTACCAGCCGTAACAGAGAAATGGAGATTTTCTACACTCTCTGCTCCGAACATACGATACATTCTTTCCTGCAATCTGCGATAATCATCTTCAAGGGCAAGATACAAAACTGTACCTTTCTTAGTTTCATAACCCCAGATAGGTGTACCTGTGCTGACGTGATACGCAAGCTGAGCCATCAGAAAACTTTTGCCAAGCTTGGGTGCACCCGCAAAAATATATGTTCCCGGATAGAGCAAGCCGTCAATTAGCGGCGGCTTGCTGTGATAGATACTGTCGTACAGTTCTTTCATCGTGATTGTTTTCAAGTAAGATGGGTCCATCTCTCTTCGCATTTCACGCTGAAATTCTTCAAAATCTTTATCCATATTATCACTTCCCTTCGTTCAATCAGCTTGCTTCTTTTGATTTGAAGTAGCCTGTTTCTTCCCAGACTTTTTTGTCAGGACAATAATAGTTATACTCACTTGACAGGTCGAGCTTCATAGCATATCCGAATTTCAGAATACCTTTCTGTAAACCGACACGCACATACTGAGCGTCCTTACCTATTGCTTTAGCAATTTCTGTAATAGGTACATTTCTTCCTGTAAATTTCGGACAATCTATATAGAATTTGTTTTCCACAATATCACCTCCAAAAGATTATATGAACTGTGAGTTCGTATTTTTATTATATACGCAGTTTTACGACTTGTCAATGCTATTTCTGAAATTTTACGCACTTTAATTTCGTAAATGCACTTGAAATTCGCTAAAAGCTGTGCTATAGTAGATGATGAGGTGATAAAAATTGAGTAATTTACAAGCCTTAATTGGTGAAAGAATATCAGAACAAAGAAAAAAACTTCGTATAAGTCAATCTGAATTGGCAGAAAAGCTAGGAAAGTCACTCCGCACCGTACAGAAGTACGAAAGCGGTGAAATTGATATGCCTATTTCTGTTTTACAGGAAATCTCAGATATATTAAAAGTGCCTATCAATTACTTGATAGGCTACGACTCTTCACACATAAAGCTGGAAACTTTGGCTGATGTGTATGCTTATTTATTTGAACTTGACCGAAAGAAAGAATTAGATTTTGATATAGAAATCATCAAAGGACCTGATTCAGTAAGAAAGGCTGCATTGGTTTTTGAACTCAGCACAGCAAACTATAACGCAGAAATGTTCAATATGCTTCAACGATTAAAGAACAACAAGGAAGCTCTCAGCACCTACTGGATGGACTATCAGACTTTTGATGCTTGGGAGAAGAGCGTTATTGAAAATACAAACGGAGAGTTCTTGTCTGATAAAGAACGAGAAATCTTAGACGAATTAACTCTCATCGAAAAACGCAATGAGGCTGAGCGTAGAAGAATGGAAGAAATGCTTGCAAAACAGCAGGCAGAAAACAGTGATGATAGCGAGCAGTAAGCTCTTATCATAAATATATTATTTACAAGGAGGTTTTGGAGTGAGGTTGCCCAATGGTTATGGCGGCATCACAAAGCTATCGGGAAAGCGTAGAAAACCCTATCTCGTAAGAAAAACTATCGGTTGGCACATTAACGAAAAAACAAACAAAACGGTTCAGGATTATCAAATCATCGGATATGCGGCTACTAAAGCAGAAGCATTGCAAATGCTTGCGGAGTATAACAATAATCCGTTTGATGTATCTGCATCAAAGATTACCTTTAGTGAAGTGTATGAAAGATGGTCAAAGGACAAATTTCCGTCGGTATCTGAATCAAATGTTAAAGGATACAAAGCTTCATATAAGGCTTGTACTCCTCTTCACGATAAGGTATTTAAGGAAATCAAACTTGCACATCTACAAAATGTGGTTGATACCTGTGGTAAGAATTATCCTACTTTAAGAAAACTAAAGATTTTACTTAATCAGCTGTACGATTACGCTATGAAGAACGAACTTTGTAGCAAAGATTATTCAGACTATGTTGATATAGTAAAATTCAAGAATCTCAATCCAAACAAAAGGGATAGAGACAAATTCACAAAAGAGGAAATTGAACGTCTTTGGAGTGTATCAGACAATAAGTACTATCAGATTGTGCTTATGCTGATTTACTCAGGAGTACGAATTTCTGAAATGTTGAATCTTAAAAAAGAGGATATAAATCTGAGTGAACAGTATTTTGATGTTAAATTGAGCAAAACCGAAAACGGTATAAGACGAGTTCCTATTGCTGATAAAGTGTTGCCATTCTTTTGCGAATGGTATAACGACACAGACAGCGAATATCTTCTCCATACAGAAGATGGCAAGGGATTTGAATACCGAAATTATTACGATAGTTATTTTACGCCTTTAATGGAAAATCTGGGAATTGACCGAACACCGCATTGTACAAGACACACTTGTATATCAATGCTTGCGGAAGCAAAGGTTGACCAGACCACAATTAAAAAGATTGTAGGACACTCGGGAGCTATGACGATGACCGAGAAAGTGTACACACATTTAGACGTTGAGGTGCTTATAAATGCAATCAATCTTATATGAGCAAAAAAAGAAAGAGATGTCTTTCTGAATTTAGAAAAACATCTCTTTTAAATTGCTTATTTTTTTGAGAACTTTTGTTGCTTATGTGTTACTTGCTTGTTGCTTGTTATACACTTTTAAGCACATCTCAATAAGTCTGAATACTCCAAAAAACCCATAAATAGTGGCTTTGAAGTGTAACCAGAAGTGTTCTGATTATCTCTTTGAGAACTGAGGAGCTCTACGTGCAGCCTTAAGACCATACTTCTTACGCTCTTTCATTCTAGGATCACGAGTTAGGAAACCTGCCTTTTTAAGTGTAGCTCTTAGTGCTTCACTATCATACTGCAGAAGTGCTCTTGAAATACCGTGACGAATAGCACCAGCCTGACCTGTAACGCCACCGCCTGCTACTCTACAAACAACGTCAAACTTCTCTGTTGTTTCTGTAAGCTCAAGAGGCTGACGAACGATTAGCTTTAATGTTTCAAGACCGAAATACTCATCAATATCTCTGTCATTGATTGTGATTTTACCTGTACCCTGGTAAAGTCTTACTCTTGCAACAGAACTCTTTCTTCTGCCTGTTCCGTAAAAATGTGGTTTCTGATCGTACATTTATTGTGCCTCCTTTCTTACTTGTCCCAAACCTCAGGCTTCTGAGCCTGGTGCTTGTGTGCTTCACCGTTAAACAGCTTAAGTCTTAACATAGCTGATCTGCCGATTGTATTTGATGGAACCATACCCTTAACAGCAAGCTCCATAGCCTTTTCAGGTCTTGTAGCCATAAGTGTATCGTATCTTGTTGCCTTTAAATGACCAACATAACCTGTGTGACGGTACCAATGCTTTTGACGTAGCTTATTACCTGTAAGTACAGCCTTGTCACAGTTAATGATAATAACAAAGTCACCGCAATCAACGTGTGGTGTGTATGTTGGTTTATGCTTGCCTCTTAACAAAGTAGCAGCCTGTGCAGCTGTACGTCCCAATGGCTTACCAGCAGCATCAATGATGTACCACTTGCGTTCTACTTCGCCTTTTTTTGCCATAAAAGTAGACATATTCATTCTCCTCCATAAATTAATTTTTAATCAACATAAAATTATGCTGACAACTTGTCGCAAAATAGATAATACCACAGTATTATACCAAAGTCAACAACTTTTCTTAAAAATTTTAATTTACACAGTTACTATCTTTTATTTTCTTTAATTTGCTTTATTTTCCTGCAATTTACTAACTTGTCATTTTATTTTTTTAACATATAAGGATAATTTTAATTATTCAACATATATATTAAGGTAGGTTTCATTTTGTTAATTTTAAACAAAAATATTCTTTTTAAATATATTCTCTTTATTATAAATTTTATTTGTGTTATAATACTTATAGAAAAACTTGGAGGATTACAGGATGTATCGTATAGGAATTGACTTGGGCGGAACTAATATTGTTGCCGGCGTAGTTGATGATGCGTATAATATTCTGGCTAAAGCAGATTGTAAAACTGCTGTGCCAAGACCGGAAATTGAGATATGTAAATCAATGGCTCAAACCGCTAAAAGAGCTGTTTTAAAAGCTAATCTTACACTTAACGATATTGAAAGCTGTGGCATAGGAGTACCAGGTGCAGTAAATCCTGAAAGTGGAATAGTAGAATATTCTGTTAATCTCAATTTCCATAATTGGAATGTTGCAAAAACTATGGAACATTTACTTAAATTGCCTGTTAAGATAGAAAATGATGCAAATGCTGCTGCATACGGAGAATATCTTGCTGGTGCCGCACAAGGTGCTAAAAATGCTGTATGTATCACTCTTGGAACAGGAGTAGGCGGAGGAATTATTATTGACGGCAAAATTTTCAGAGGATCTAACTTTGCAGGAGCAGAGCTCGGACATATGGTTATTGTTCATAACGGTAACGACTGTGCCTGCGGACGCAAAGGTTGTTTTGAAACATATGCTTCAGCAGGTGGTTTAGTAGCTCTTACCAAAGAAGCAATTAAACAGGAATTACCAGAAAAGTCATTTATGCTTAAAGCTGTTAATGGCGATATTTCAAAAATAAATGGACTAACAGCATTTAACGCAATGCGTAAAGGAGATAAAACAGGAAGTTCTGTTGTTAATAAATACATTAGTTATCTCGCCTGTGGCATTACAAATATTATAAATATATTTCAACCCGATATTATTTGTATCGGCGGAGGAATTAGCAGAGAAGGCGATTTTCTCATAGCTCCCCTTAGAACATTGGTTGAAAAGGAACGTTATACCAAACATAACAATAAACAAACAGAAATTGTAACAGCTAAGCTTGGTAATGACGCAGGTATTATTGGTGTAGCCGTTCTAGCTTAGGGAGAATTTAATAAGCATACATCTTTTTCATTTCATTTTTATTTCCTTACTCACGAAACAGGCATACATTTGTTGTGTGCCTGTTTCTGTAATCTGGAGGGACTTTTTATGATAGTTTATGAAATTCTTGATCTAATTGCTATTATTCTTACTACTATAAGTATAACTATTTTAATTTTTACATCAGGTAGAAATAAAGTATTACCTTATTTTATTACTTGTCAGATATTTCTTGATATCTGGACTATATGTCATCTACTTGAAATACATTGTCAAAATATATTACAGCAAATAATTATCAACGATATAGGTTATTTTGCAGTCTGTTTTATAGGTGTAACCTTTTTCTTATTTACCCTGTACTACACTAACTCAGAGCTTACAAAAAATAGATTACTAAAATTTGTTATATATATTCCGTCGATTATATTGTATTTTTTTATGATTACAAATCCTATTTTCAATCTATACTTTGAAAAATACCAATACCACAATCATAAAGGTGGTATTGGATTCTATATGACAATAGCAGTTACATATCTATTTATTTTGACAGGCATTGGATTACTGCTTTATAAAAATATAAAAACATACAAAACAAGAAAATTACAGGCTGTTATGATTATACTTGCTACAATTATACCAATAGTTGTAAATTTTCTTTCTGTTGTAATAAATTTTCAAAACAACTACGATTTAACTCCGGTTTCATTTTCCGTTTCATCTATACTGATTATTCTTGCAATTTACAGATATGATTTTATGGATGTCAATCAGAATGGTATAAAACAAGTTATCGATAAATTAAATCAACACATAATTATTTTTAATGAAAAAAACACAGTTACATATGTAAATAAGTCATTTGGTAAAGTATTTAAAATTAAAATAACACCAGATACAACAAATATTAATAACTTGCAAAAAATATTAATAATGTTTTCTGAGCATAAATTCAAACAAAATATAAGTAATCTTCTAATAAACAAATTTGATGGAAAACTTGAGTGTTATTTTTTAATAAATAAAAAAAATTGTTTTATCATATTGAAAAATCAACAGTGTATGATAACAAAAAGAAAGTAATCGGATATATAATATCAATGACAGATGTTACCGAATACCATAATATGTTGAAAGAACTTGAAAATAAAAATATAGAATTAA
>JAXJXA010000309.1:0-16483 GCA_036307745.1 Acutalibacteraceae bacterium
CTTTGTGCCAGTTATATACAATCCTGTTTGGAATACACTTTTCTGCCTTAAGTGCTCTTAGAAGTCTTCTATAATGCTCCGGTACATTGGGATTCATTTCATATACACCGTTTTCAAAAACTCTGAATTGTTCTCCTGTTTTCACCTGTAGTAGTCTATCTTTCTTTTCTAGTTCACAGCACAATTCCTGACTATCATCAAACACAACAAGAGCACCTGTATAATTTTCTATATTAATATCAGATTCTTCTTTTTTCCATATATCACGGTAATATACACTGCCTAATATATCTGTAAGTTTTTCTGTTTGAACCGGCTCAGGTAAAATTGTTCTGACAGAATAATTCTTAATCTTTACCAGAACATGCCCCTGACTATCTAAAAGCCATATATGAAATTTTTTAGTTTCTGTATCTTTATTTCGCTGAGGTGCATATGTAGCATAAACATAACAGCTTTTCGGAAGTTCCTGTAAAATTTCTATCTCCTCAATAGCAAACGGCATAAATGGCTCTGTACTTTTTCGATGCATTAAGGCAACTGTAGTTTGCAAGCAACCCTCCAACAAAGATGGATGCAGTGTAAAAGCATTAAATTCACGATGTCTCTCTGTTGGTACTTCAATTCTTGATAAAATCTCGTCTTCGCCAATAAACATTTCTTGGATTGGTCTGAATGTAATTCCATATTCATATACTGAATCTCCACTACCTTCATAAAATCCCTTATGTTCAAGATAATCGCTACAGCTCTCTTTACAAGACTCAATATCAAAAATTTCCTCATCAGGCTGTAAATCATACTGGTATTCCGCTTTGCCTTGAGAATGAATAACTATTTTTCCATTCTCATTGCTTCTTATTTGATATGTTACATCTCTACCTTGCAATAAAAGTGCAATTTCAACCTGTTGTGGGCTTTCTACTAAAACCGGACGTGCCCATATAATATTTTTAATTTTATAAACCTTTTGTTCCATAGCAAGTTCACAGGCTGCTCTTGCCATCTCGATATGAATTACTCCCGGAAGAACTTTTTGATGATTAATTATATGATCAACCAAATAAAATTCTCTACCTGTAAATGCTTTAGCATATTTCTGTTCCATAAAGTTTGATATATTCTTATCAATCAATATATGAAGACCATTTGTAATGTATGGCTTAGATTCCAACTCTTTTAAATCATTCTTCCAATAGCTTTCTCGTGCAAATGGATAAGTAGGCAGTCTAACTTTATGATATTTTCCGTTTTTGTCATAAAACTCATTCCAGTTCAGATTTGCACCATTTACCCAAAGTGAAGCAATCTTTTCATATTTTCTATCTTCCATCAGTTTTTTTAGGTCTGAATTATTAAAATCAGTAGTGTCTAACATTTCAACCTTTACACTTTTTCGGTAGCAGTTATCAATTACCTTCTGTTCATCTAAAAATAATGAAAATTTTTCTTTTAATTCAGATATACTTCTAACTATGAACATCACTCTCTTATCCATAGCAGTACGCCCTGTCTGAAGTGTATAGGAAATATTCCTTATAGTAAGCATTGGGTCATCTTGCTCATTTAAGTGCTGAAGAATATTTTTGATATATTCTTTAAGACGTTCTTCACTTTTTGCAGACACAGGAATAAAATATTCTGTGTTTTCATCATCTTCTACCATAGTGCAATTTTGTTTGTATTGTTCAAAAATTGCGTGTCCGTTGGTTCCTCCTATTCCAAAGGAACTTAGTGCTGCACGGTACGGAGAATCTTGTTCTTTAAGCTTTTGTGTTTCTGTTACAACATAAAATGGCGAATTTGTAAAATCAATTTCTTTATTAGCATTTTTATAATTAAGTGATGCTGGTATTTTTTTATGATATAAACTTAAAATTACTTTTATACAACCTACTATACCTGCAACCGTATCCAAATGTCCGATATTTGTCTTAACCGAACCAATACCACAGTATTTCTTTTTATCTGTATATTTTCTATAAGCATTACATAATGCTGAAAATTCAATCGGATCTCCTAATTTTGTTCCTGTACCATGAGTTTCCACATAACTTATTGTTTCGGGATTAATTTTTGTAGATTCCAAAGTTTTAGCAATTACCTCTGCCTGACCTTTTACACCAGGAGCATAAAAACCGACTTTATCAGAACCATCATTATTTAACTCAATACCACGAAGTACTCCATAAATATGGTCACCATTTTCTACTGCTTTTTTTGCATTTTTTAACAGAACTACGGCTGCTCCTTCACCGCCGACCATTCCATCTGCTGAAGAATCAAATGCCTTGATATGTCCATCGCTTGAAAAATTAAGTCCGGGAACATATACATATCCTGCATCAGGTAAAGAACGCAGAGTAGAAGCTCCTACCAACGCATAGTCTACTTTTCCTGCACAAATACTTTGATAGGCCTGATACATACCAACCAGTCCGGATGAACAGTTAGAATGTACAAAATAGCTTGGCCCCTTTAATCCCAGCTTATATGATATCATAGTTGGAATAGTTCCACCCTGACTGTAAAGCCATTTTACATAACTTTCTGAATCCTCCATAATACTTACATCTGCTGTATCATTCTCTGTATTATAGTAGTTATTACTTGCTGACATATATACCGCTGTATTGGGTATCTCCGATGAAATATATCCTGCATCTTCTACAGCTTTCCAGGAAGCTTGTATCAAATGGCGCATCTGTGGATCCATAAATTCTGCATCTTTGGGTGAAATTTTAAAGAATTCAGGATCAAACAACTCTTTTCCCTCGATAGATAACTGAATTGGTACATATTTGGGATTTTCCATTAAATCCTTTGGTACTTTCAACTGTATCTGTTCTTCTTCAGATAAATATTTATGACTCTCCTTATTATTAAGAAGGTTATCCCAGAATTTTTCATAGGAATCTGCTCCTGGAACCTCACAAGCAATACCAATAATAGCAACACTGTCTTCGTAATAATCCGGTATATCTGACTTAGCATCTATATGCTCAATCACACTTTTTTCCTTATAAAAACTTTGATTTTGTGGTGTTTCTTGTTTTTTAAGTTCTGCAATAAAATTACTAAGTGTATTTACACTGGAATATTCAAACAGATTTGTAACTGTTATTTTACAATTTAATTTTTTATTAATTCTCTCTACCGCAGTTACCGCTGTAATAGAATCTCCACCTATTTCAAAGAAACCGTCATTTAAAGTAAAATCATCATTTCCAACAATTCCCTTCCAAACTGTCTTTATAGTTTCCTGAGTTTCAGATATTAATTCTTTTTGCCTGTTCTCTAACGTTTTTTCTTCTATTTTTTCTTCTTTCTTTGCCTGTTCATCTACTTTATATTCTGAAAGCAGTAGTCTATTAACCTTACCATTTGGTGTTAATGGAATTGTATCCAGCTCTGTAAATACCACTGGAACCATATAATCCGGAAGCCATTTTTTTAAATAGTTTTTAAGTTCTTTTACATTTAAACTATTTTCTTCTTTTGAATCCTTCTTTAAGTAAAATGCCCTAAGCTGTTTATTACCATCATCTTCACTGATTACAACCACACTTTCCTGAATACCAGGATATAAATTCATCCGTGTTTCAATCTCCGATAATTCAATACGATAACCACGTATTTTAACCTGATTATCCATTCTGCCAATAAATTCAATTTCTCCTGTATCAAGCCATTTTGCAAAATCACCTGTTTTATATAATCGACCATTCTTTTTAAACGGATTTTCTACAAAACGTTCTTTTGTAGTCTTTTCCAGATTCAGATATCCTCTAGCTAGTCCGTCTCCACCAATATAAAGTTCCCCCGGAACACCAATAGGAACAGGTTTACCATATTGATTTAATATATAACACTGAGTATTAGCAATCGGCTTACCAATGGTAATAGCATCATCTTTTGTAATCTTCTTCATTGTTGACCAGATTGTGGTTTCTGTAGGGCCAAACATATTCCACACTTCACTGTTACTATCAATGAAATAATTCTTTAATTTCTCCGGTAGTGCTTCTCCACCACAAAGGATTTTTACTCCTTCTTCATTTTTCCACCCAAGTTTATACAGTGCAGTCCAAGTTGCAGGAGTTGCCTGCATAATTGTTGGTTGAATGCGTTTAATCTCGTATTTTAAAGCCTCTATATTTTTCTGCTTTTCATTACTTATCAGATAACATTTCGCACCTTGAATCAATGGAAGATATAATTCGAGTCCTGAAATATCAAAGCAAAAAGTTGTTACTGCCAACAATTTGTCTTGTGCTGTCAAACCAGGTTTATCTGCCATCTGAATCAAGAAATTCACTAATGCCCTATGTGAAATCATAACACCTTTAGGATTTCCTGTACTTCCTGATGTATAGAGAACATAAGCCAGATTATTCGGGTCAGATAACTTCTTTAATTCTTCTAAATTCTGTACGGATTGTTCAATCTCTTGCCATTGAGTGTCTATATTGACTACCGTTTGCACATTATCAAACAAATTGCCTAACTTTTTCGTTACAGCTAATTGGCTCACAATTATGGACATTTGACTGTTCTCTATCATATATTCAATACGTTCTTTTGGATATAGCGGATCCAATGGAATATATGCTCCACCAGCTTTCATAATTCCAAGAAGACCTACCAGCATATCAAGAGAACGTTCTGTACTAATTCCTACCAAACTATCTCCTGTTACACCCAGCTTCTGCAAATAAACAGCCAGCTTTGTACTTCGTTCATCAAGCTCTTTGTAGGTAAGCGATTCATTTTCATATATAACAGCCTTTGCATTTGGCGTTTTGCGTGCTTGCTCTCGAAATAAATCATAAACACATTTCTCTTTTGGATATTCACTATCAGTTGTATTCCAATCGTAAATTATAATTTTTTCTTCTTCTTTAGAAAGTCCGGAATACTCATTAAGTTGCATATCAGCGTTGGTAGCAACTTCTTCTACAAGTCGTACAAAATTCTCTGCAATTCTTTTAATTGTAGATTGTTTATATAGAGCCGAATTATATTTAAAATGAAGCACGAATTCCTTTTCGTGTTCAAACACTTCAAAGGTCAGTTCATATTCTCCTTCTTGATGTATATCCTCAATATATTCAAACGGAAGTTCTTTCTCATATACATTCTGAATTCGTATGCTTTCATCTGGTATATAATTCTGATAAAAATACCCTATCTGAAATACCGGAGTTCCTGATAAATTTCGTGGTAAATTTAAATCCTTAACAATCTCCGGAAACGGATACTCTGAATGATCCATTCCATCAAACATAGTAAGTTGCAAATTCTTAACAAACTCTTGAAATGTTTCATCTTCTTGTATCCTGCACCGCACCGGAATCATATTTATAAAATATCCAATAGTTGATTCAAAACACTCTTCAGGTCGTCCCCTGTTAACCATTCCCACAATGATATCTTTCTGTCCTGAATATTGATAAAGCAGTATATTAAGGATTCCCAAAAAGAAAGTTGAAAGAGTAATACGCTGATTTTTAACACATTTTCTTACCTTATTCATTGTTTCTCCAGAGATTTTAATATTCTCTGTTTTGGCATCAAAGACTATGGATGCGTGTCTTTTGTAGTCTTCCGGTAATTCTATCACCGGTAAATTGCCGGAAAGTTGTTTCTTCCAATAAGCACGGTGAGATGTTCCTCTCTCATCCGCCAGCATTTTCTTTTCCCATTCCACATAATCGTAAAAATCAGTTAACTGTTTTTCTACTAATGGCAAATTTCCGTGCGATAATTCATAATAAGCATTTAGCAAACTATCTACTAAAATCCCAATCGAACTTCCATCAAAAATAATATGATGTATATTAATCAGGATAATGCTTTCTTTCGTTCCTTTCAACAGATAAACACGCATCAATGGTCCCTGTTCTAGTACGAAAGGTTCTTTTGCCTTATTTCTGAGCTTATCAGTTATCTCTTTCTGAGTAAGACACTCTATCTCTTCATCCTGAAAATCCAGTTTCCAAGATGTACAAAGCACCTGATAGGGAATTCCATCCTGTTCTTCTATTACTGTTTTCAGAATAGGATATTGTTTTGTTACATAATGAAATGCCTGCTGTAAAAGCTGTGAATTTAGTCTTTTATGTACCCTTAAACAGATTGGAAGGTTATAGGCTGTTGAGCCGGGAGATGTTTTGTCCAACATCCACAGACCTTTTTGACCTATGGATAACGGTTTCCTTACAAGCTCTAAAGACTGAACTTCTTTTATCTTCTTTTTTAATTCTTCTGTTGATAATTTTCCGCTTTTATAATTTTTTAACACCTCATCCATTATCATATTTATCACCCCCTATTAAATTTCCCAATTCCTCTAAGCTGATAATGCCATGTTCATATTTTTCCAGAACAGTTATAATTTCATCATCTTGGTAATCAGCATATTGCGTCTTTGTATTTACAGACTCATCTTGTTTTAAAAATTGGATCTCCGTATTCAGTTTTTCTTCTAAATAAACTGATATAGAATGAATTGTTGGATATTTAATAAAGTCTCTGTTTGATAATTTAATCTTGTATGTATTCTCTATAAAGCGTTTAAATCTCATCATAAAAATGGAATCCGCTCCGTATTCTATCAAAGGTTTATTAAAATCCAGCTCTTCTGTGGGTATTCTAAACTTTTCAGCCAAGAATTTTGTTATAGAATTCCCTATTACAGGTACTTTTGCTTCAACTTCTTTAACAGATTTTTCACCACATCTGTCTTCTGTGTTTCCTGTATCTATTACCTGTATCCAATAATGCTCTTTTTTAAATGGGAATGTTGGTAAAGAAACTTTGTTACGTTTTTTACTATGCAGTAAGTTCCAGTCAATTTGTTTTCCTAACACCCATTGCATTGCAACAGTTTCATAATCATAATTCTTTATCGCTTCTTTTATGACAGCCTTTTCATATCTTAATAATGCTCTGTTATTTGCATAAAAGCCTTTCTCTTGTACACGTCCTACAAACAACGGAATACTTACTTTATTTTCTTTTTGAGCTTTATCAACCATAAGATAGTTTTCCATAGCAGTTATAAGTTCTTCCTTATTTTTTACTACCATCGCCAATCTATAATTCATAGCTTCTCTGCCAATTTGCAGTGTATATGCTACATCTGCTAGCTGGACAGATGTATTTTCTTTCATATAGTCCAGATGCTTTTCAACAATCTGCCGAAGTTGATTTTCATCTGTTGCAGAATACACTACTATCTGTTCTTCTATGTTTCTAATTGTTGTACTGTATTCCTCTATACTGGGGTTGATATATTCTCCTATCACTGCAAATGCATTAGTTCCACTGTTTGCTGAGGTTCCCACTACTCCAATTCTTGGTGTTGTAGCTAATTTTGTCCAGGAAGTATTTTCATTCTGCACAATAAATGGTGTTCGTGTAAAATCTATATCCTCACTACAATTTTTGTAATTGTGAAGGCCAAAAATTGTATTATGTTTCATTGACATCAGCATTGCAGTAAGATTTACTAATCCAGAGGCTGCAAAAGTATGACCAATAATTGGTTTAACTGAACTTAAATAACAAGTTTTTTCACTACTTCTGCCAAATGCACGTCTCAGTGCTTCTACCTCTGCTGAATCACCCATTCTGGAGCCTACACTATGCCCAATCACAAATTGAATATCAGACGGCTCAATATGACAACGTTTAAATACAGTTTCCATTAACTCTGCTTCCCTTGCAGGATTTGGTGCCATCATTCCAGCTCCCTGTCCATTGTAATTGATTCCACTTCCCAAAATACATCCATAAATGTGGTCTTTGTCACGAACAGCTTTGGATAACGGTTTTAACAATACTGATACTACTGCCTCTGCAGGAACCATACCATCTGCACATTTATCAAACACAGATGATTTTCCTGTAGGTGACAGTAATTCTAAAGTACTCATTCCAACGTGTGTTTTCGGGGTTATCAAAAGTGCAATTCCACCAGCTAATGCCATTTCACAATCTTCTGCCAGTATTGCTTGACATGCCTGATGTAGTGCAACTAAACCTGACGAACAGGATGCTGTAATTGACATATTAGGTCCTTTTAAATCAAGAATATTTGCAATTCTTGCTGACAACATAGCATTCTGGTTACTATATACCTGTCCGCTTTGCCTAATTAAAGAATCATAATCTCCTTCTTCAATTCCAACATATACACCACAAGAAGTTCCTCGTATAGCTTCTCCTGCATAACCAGCATCTTCAAATGTATTCCAAGCTTCTTGGAGGAATAGCCTCTGGCACGGATCCATAAAATATGCTTCATCCGGTAATATTTTAAAGAATCGTGGATCAAAATCATCTATTTCGTTTAAAAATCCACCCCATTTCGAGTTACTCTTACCTTCTGCACAATCCGTATCGCTGTAGTACTCTCTCCAATTCCATCGAATTTCTGGCACTTCTGTAATACATTCACTTTTATTCTTTAATTTATTCCAGAACTCCTCTACCGAATCTGCCTGCGGAAATCTTCCACTCAAACCAATAATAGCAATCGGTTCTTTGGAACTTGCTGAGGAAACACTGTTCTTCTCTTGTTCTTTATATTTTACTGCTACATATTCTGATTCTCTTCCCTTAACAGTTTCAACCCTATCTATAAGTGTTTTTTCTTTTGAATCTGGGCATATTATTTTATGCTTATAAAATTCAGTAAGTTCTTTATGATAATCCTGCACCAAGAATTCTTGAATACTTTGAAGGGTTGTACATCCCAAAAGTGCAGACGGTGTAATATTAACTTTGTAATATTCTGATAACCGCTTTGCAAACTCATACAAATTAATAGAATCAAATCCATATTCCATAAGATGTTCTTCTGAGTTAAGTTTTTCAATCGGAATACTGTACTGATTACTAATCAGTTTCTTTAAATCCTGCTCTACATATTCTTCCATTTTATTTTCCAAAGAATCTCCTGTATTTTCTTCAACCGTAATATTTAACTTATCTTTCTGTTCTCCTTCTAATTTCAACATTTTATACACCAATTCTCTCTGCCCTGTCATAACAAGATATTGTGGTTCTGGCTGAGATAAGATTGTTTCAAAAGCCTTGATCCCCTCTTCATTCTCTAAAAAACGCTGTCCGCTTTTCTTAAGATACAAATCATCGCTCTCATCCCCTAAACTCATTCCTCCGTGATGCCACAAAGGCCAGTTTATGGCTATTGTTTTGCCTAACTCTTTCTGCTTTTCAGCCAAATTGCTTCGATATTTAGCATAAGACATCATAAAACGATTACCAACAGCATAATCACACATTCCAAAATCGCCAAGAATTGCCGATGAAGATGAAAAATAACAGATAAAATCTAATTTTTTCTTCTCAAACAATTCGGCCAAAACCTGTACACCATATATTTTTGAAGAAATTGTATCTTCAAATTCTTCGAAAGATTTTTCATATATTCCACATTTTCCTGAGGTACCAGCAGTATGGATAATTCCGTTGATTTCTCCAAACAGGCTGACTGCTTCATCCAAGAGTATTTCCATTTTATTCTTTTCACAGACATCTGCTTGAATATACATTGCTTTTCCACCCAAATTCCGGATGGCTTTCAAACGTCTGTGTTTATTATCATCCAATGCAGACCTTCCGGAAAGAATCAGTTTTGCATTATATGTTTTAGCTAAATATTGAGCAAATATAAAACCGAGACCGCCAAGACCACCTGTTATCAGATAAGTTCCACCTGTCTTAATTGCAGATTCTTTTTTCTTTGCCACAACCTCTGTCAACGATGTTTCATAACGTCTGTCGCTTTTCCACAACACACTTTTGTTTCTTTTTACTGTTCCGGATTCACAAAGCAAGCGTTCTGCATTTAACTTAACAAATTCTGTTTCTTTTTCCTCAATCAATACCTTTACTCTGGTTCTGGATATCATAGGTCCAAGTGAACGCTCAAATCCTATCCAAGATTCCAGATAACACCGTTCTAATTCATTACCATACTGCCCACAAAGCAATAACATATCTGCTTGAAGTTTTGTCTTAGAAATTGTCTGAATAAGTGTCATAATAATTCTATAATCTTTTATACATTCCTTATCCTCATATGCCCATAGATAAAGTATGGATGACACAGTACATCTTTTTGAATATATTTCTCCAAAAACACTTTCATAAGAACTTTCGTCTTCTTTTACAATATAATATTGCTCATCACTTTCTTTTCCAGACTCTCTTCCTTGTGAGATAAATATAATTTTAACATCCGAATATTGCACCTTTATCTGTCTTCGTATTATGTCTTTATTTTTTTCTTCTGATAGGAAACAGATAATTGTCGATCCATCTTGAAGGTTCGTCTGCAAAACAGGTTTTTCCTTCCATTTTTCTACAAACATCATAATATCCTGTAATGTTTCTAATTTCTCGTCTGGTTGGGCAGTTGATATAATTTTCTTAGAAATATTTTGTACTGGTTTATCATTTATTTTTATCCAACACCTTTCCTTTGCAAATGGATATGTTGGTAATGATATTCGCTTAGGTTTATTTAAAATATATAATGAGTTCCAGTCTAAATTAATTCCTTGCACCCAAAATCTCGCAAGTTCATTTAATTCGCTCTTATTTCTGAAATTCTGTAATATATTTTTCACTCTTCTTTGAGCTTCTGCTTTTTCTGTACCAATTAATTTAGTCTTTACACAACCACTATAAAAACTTCTATTCTCTTGTGTTTCAGTTAGATACATACGCAATACATTCTTAAGTTCTTCAACCGTTTCTACAACAAAAGCAATACGCTCCTCCATAGCATCCCTACCAATTTGTAATGTATATGCAATGTCTGACAATGTTACATAAGAAGTTGATGTTTTTTCTAATGCATTAAGTAAAAGTTTTACATACTCATAAAGCCTATCCTTATTCTTTGCAGATACTACTATAACTACTGGTTCTGCATTAACAAGTGTTTCGTGAAATTCAGATGCATACTCTTCTATTACCAGATGAACATTGGTTCCTGTTGCACCAAATGAATTCATTGCTGCAAGTCGTTTATTTTCGGAATGTACCTTCCACTCACTAAGGTTTGTCGTAATATAAAATGGACTATTTATTGTATCTATCTTAGAGCTTGGATTTTCATAATTTAATATTGGTGGTATCTGCTTATTCTTCATAGATAGAAGAATTTTAATAATTCCTACAATTCCGGAACCAAAGAATGCGTGACCAATATTCGTTTTAACAGAACACAAAGCACAAAAATTAGTTTTATTTGTATAATTACTGTAACTGTCTTTTAATGCCTGATATTCAATAGCATCTCCTAAACTGGTTCCTGTTCCATGAGCCTCTACCATTGTAATATTTTCAGGATTTATATGAAATTTATCATATACACCTATTTGCAACTTAGTCTGTGCTATTCCGCTTGGTGCAGTCATTCCATTTGTTTTTCCATCCTGATTTATTCCCCAACCTTTGATAACACCATAAATATGATCTCTGTCTCTTTTTGCTTTGTCCAACGGCTTAAGAATTAATGCACCAACTGCCTCAGCAATTACTGTACCATTGGCTCTCTTGTCAAATGCATAACATACTTCATCCGGCGAAAGTAATAATGACTGACTTGAGCCAATTAAGATATCGGGAGTACTATAAACTCCTCCTCCTCCAACAATAGCAGTTTCACAATCTCCTAATAACAAGCTGTTGCAAGCCTCTGCAACTGCTGTTGCAGTAGAAGAACAGGCTGTATCCAAAGTCATTGCTGGTCCTGTTAAATTCAACAAATAAGAAAGCCTTGTTGCAGCATAGGAATTTGTCGGTATGTAATATTGCCCTAGTTCTTTTTCTATTAAAAGTGGATAATCTCCCTTTGCACAAGCGAATACACCCCAAGATTTTCCGCTTATACTATTTGGACTGTAACCAGCATCTTCCACGGCTTTCCAAGCCTCTTCTAAAAAGATTCTCTCACTTGGATCAACAAGTTCAGCATCTCTTGGCGACATTTTAAAGAATAGAGGATCAAACTTATCTATATCTTTTAAAAATCCACCTGCTCTTGCATATGTTTTTCCTGGCACTTTAGTTTCTGGATTATAATAATCATCAATATTCCAGCCTCTATCATTTGGTGCTTTTCTAACACTGCTATGACCATTCTTGAGGTTCTCCCAAAGCTCGTCAACATTTTCTGCATCTGGAAATCTTCCTGACATTCCTATAATTGCAATTTCCGGATAAAAAGTTCTTGTCTGCTTCGTTTCGCTGTCGCTACCCATATACAATGTTTCACAACAGGAATAGAATTTTTTTACGCTATCATCCGAATGAAAAATATCCATATGATTACTTCCTTCTAAAACCACAGTATGAAGTTCAGGAAATACTTCGTTCCATCCTTTTAGTAAAGGAAGAATAGAACCTCTTTCCTTTTGGATATTTTCAAGATATTCCGGATTATGTATTGAATTTGAAATAGCTTTTGCTCCCTCTGTACGAACCAACCAAACCTTAATTTCTTCTGGATGTTTAATTTTCTCCTGACGATATTCTCTAATTGCCTCTAAATTAGCTTTATGTACTTCTGACATAGACCTCAGTTTAAATTCCAATTCTTCTTTGCTTTGTAACAATCCTTTTTCTTTGCAAATTGATACAACCGCCGAAATCAAATCTTCGTCTGATATGTCTTTTACAACTTCATTTGTAATTTTATAAAAACTTAAATCTACTTCACCTTGTTTCTCTTTTTGTGCAATTTCATTTCTCATCATTGTAACTAATAGAAAATTTGCATTGGTAAGAATATTATTACGATAAGAAGTTTGAAATAGGTTTCTGTCTTCATCTCTTATATAAGGAGATTCAACCATCAAAAGTGTTTCTACTTTTTTCCCTTTTTGTTCAAGTTGCCGTGCCATCTCATAAGCAATCGTTCCTCCAAAAGAAAATCCTGCCAAATGATACGGGCCTTTTGAATCTACCGCTTCAAGAATTTCACAATAATACTTTGCCATTTCCTTTACAGAAGTATACGGCTTTTTTTCACGAGATAAAAGACCACAAGATTTAATTGCCAGCATACGAAAAGAATCATTCAGTTGATTTGCAAGTGTTCTATAAACACCAACATCTCCAGCAAGTGGATGAATCCAGAATGTACACAAACCGTCACCTTCCAATGACAGTGGCACAAGCTCAGGATATTTACGCATAATACTTCGTATACGTTTTTTTAATGGTTCCTTCTTAATATCTGGCTTTTCCTCTTGATTTTCGTTATTACACAGCTCCCATAATTCCTGAATACTATTATCCTCTAATTGTTTTATAGAAATTGGAAATCCCACTTTTTCATTGAAGAAAATAAGCATTTCCGTCATATCCAGAGAATCAAATCCCAAATCACTTAATGTTTTTTCTTTATTTATTTGATTGGTTTTCAATTTCTCCTGCACATAATCTAAGAATAATCCACCTGCATTCTCCAACTTTTTCTTAGCTATTTCAGATGTAATGTTTCCCTGCCAGGGACGTTTTTTGATATCATATTTTACCAATACTCCATATCCCTGATTTTCTATATCATTTGGTCTATAATTTGGTATCAATCCTATTACTTTTGCCCCGTGGAGCTGATGAAATTTTAAAATTGGATCATCAAACATATTGTTGTGAAAGATATTTTTCATATATTCCAGTTGTGTTGCACAATCAGATTTTGCCGCATCACGGCATCGAGTTACTGCACACACAGTCTTAATATCGTCACTCAGAGAATAGTATTCCAAAGCAAACTCCAATAACTGATATCCCCAACCTCGGTCTTGATATTCCGGAAGAACATTAAGCGTAATGGCTTGAATACAATCTCCGTTGATATCTCGGTATTTTTTTAGGTTTACTGAACTTACCTTTTTTATATTCTTTTCATAAAGTCGCTGTGTATAAAGAACACCTGTCACTTTTCCTTCATATTCTACTACAAGATTTAAGCATGCAGGATCTTCCAAACGTTGTATAATCTCTGTCCTGTCAGCTCTCATTCCATCAGCCCAGCAAACACTTTCGATTTCCATAAGAAAATTCATATCATTTAAATTAGCTTGGCGAATTATATAATTTCGTTTAATAAAGGCTTCTGGAACTAAATTGCCTCTTTTAATATTTTCTTCAAACCTGATATCAGGAAATAACTGCTTGCTGGCAGCGTCAAGTAATTTTTCTTTTGCAATTTTTTGACTCATATTTCCTTACCTAGCCTCTCATATTTATTGCATTGGTAGCGTATTCAGCCAGCTCAATGGTATTAGGATAGCTAAAAATTACGGTTTCTTTTAAGTTAAGTCCTGTTTCTTCATTAAATCTCTTAATAAATTCAATGGTATAAACAGAATCAAGTCCTAACTCCATAAAATTTTCAGCTTCATCAAATTCATCAAATTCATCCAGATATAAAATCTCATATAATAGTTTTTTTATTAATTGCTGTAACTCTGTGGCAGTTACATAATTATGACTATCTTTTTGCTTTTTCCAATTTTTATCAAATTTCGTATCTTTTAAAATATCCTCTAAAGATATAAAGGAATCTTCTAATGAGATATATCCATCTTCTTCTGAATTTTCTGGTTCTGCTTGTTTTCTATCGGTTTCTTGTTCCTCTGTTTCTATCCAAAAAGATTTTTTCTTAAATGGATATGTTGGAAGCATAGATATATGATTTGGTATATCATCTGAATACAACTGCTCCCAAGGTATTTGCATATGTAGTATCCACATATGTGCTAATTGTTCCAGATTTCTCTCTTTCAAACATTGTACTATTTGTTTATTCGTTTCTGTATTTTTAATAACACTTTGTGTATCACTATAATTATTACGATTTTCTATATGGTTTTGAAAATCTTCAATGTTTTGAAGCAATTCTTTATGATTTCTTGCTATAGTTGCAAACCTTTTTTTCATTGCTTCTCTTTTATTTTGTAATATATACGAAAGTTGGTACAAATCAAGTTCTGGATTTTCAGATATATAATTTTTCCATTTAACAAGATATTGTTCTAACGAATTCTCTGTCTTTGCAGAAAAAAGAAATAACTTTGGTTTTGTATCTATATAATGACTTTGCATTTCTTCCTTACAGATATATTCCTCTAAAATAACGTGTGCATACACTCCTCCGGCACCAAGGCTATTAATTCCAATACGCCTTGGAATTTTTTTATCATCACAATAAGATTCTGTCCATTTTGATAATCCGGTTTTCACTTTAAATGGAAAATTTTCAAAATCAATATTTGGATTTAACTCCTTTGGCATAGTCATTGGACATAACATTTTGTACTTTAACTGCATAATTGCCTTGATAAACTGTGCAAGTCCCGACACAGCTTCTCCGTGCCCTAACATAGATTTTACAGAACTAATAGTGTAATAACCATTTTCCGTATTATGGTTTTTATCAAATACCTTTGAAATAGCGGACATTTCAATAGCATCTGTCATTTCTGAACCATTTGCTGCCGCTTCAATATGCCTTATAGTCTTAGGTTCTATCTGTGCATTACAAATTGCGTTATTCATTACTTCTGCTAATTTTCCGGGATCTGGAACACTATATCCATTGGTTCTTCCACTATGCATAACTGCACTACCACGAATTACTGCCCATATTGCATTGTGATCTCTTTTAGCATCTGACAAACGCTTCAATACAACAGCTCCTACTCCTTCAGAAGGAGTAAAACCAATTCCACCTTTTTTAAATACACTACTTTCATCAGAATCAGCAATCATTCTTGCCTGTGAAAGAAGTACAAAATTATAAGGATGGAGGTACAGGTTAGCTCCTCCCACAACAGCCGTTTCAATATTCCCTTTACGAAGTCCCTCACAGGCTTCATGTAAGGCAACTATTGAAGAAGAACACATTGTATCAACTGCTTTGCTTGGTCCACTAAAATCCATAAAATAGGAAACCCTATTTACAAAAGAGGAAAACGAAGTATTGTAACATTTGTTTGATTTCATATTCCATAGCATAAACCCTGTTTTGGTAATAGCACCATATACACCTATCTTTTTCTTTTGTTCCGGAGTCATCTTAGACGGCACATACCCTGCGTCCTCCACTGCCTTCCAACATTCTTCCAAAAATATTCGTTCCTGAGGATCCATTCTCTCTGCTTCTGCTGGCGGAATATTAAAAAACAATGGGTCAAATTTATCAAAATCTTCCAAGAATCCGCCCCATTTACAATAGCTCTTTCCTTCTTGAAATGTTTTTTCTTTATTCGTCTCAAAATACGGTTCCATATTCCAACGTTCTTTTGGCAATTCAGTAATACAATTCTTTTCTGATTTTAAATTATTCCAGAATTCTTCTATATTCTTTGCCATTGGAAATCTTGCACTTACTCCAACAACGGCGATCGGTTCAGGTCTTTTATTTAAACTC
>JAXJXA010000310.1:0-5191 GCA_036307745.1 Acutalibacteraceae bacterium
ATGTCTGATTTTGAATATGAATTTCAGATGTCACTTACAAACAAAAAACTGAATCCCGATTTGGAAACTATTTTTTTAACATCCCGTGCAGAATATATGTTTTTAAGCTCAAGCATTGTAAAACAGATTGCCACATTAAATGGCGACATTACCAATTTTGTTCCGGAATGTATTCATGACGAAATTAAAAAAAGACTTGCCAGAAATATATAATGCCGCCCTGTGGTTTACAGGTAATCCATTACATATTTAAGGTTTGAGAAAAGGATGGTTAAGATGAAAGTAGAAGATTTGTTACTGGAATTAAGAGAAACTGTTGAAGACGCTAAAGTTGTACCACTATCAGGTGGTAAGTGTCTTATTGATGTTGAAAGTATTAAAGAACTTTTAGATGATATTGAAGATACACTCCCTCAAGAGGTTCGTCAGGCAAAAGCTATTGTTGCTGACAGACAGAAAATAATTGCTGACGCAAAGGCTGAAGCAGAAAGTATTATCCGTTCTGCTGAGGATAAGAAAAAATCTTTGGTAACTCAAAACGAAATAGTAAGACAAGCTCAGGCTGAAGCTAATGAGATTATTACAGATGCTAAAGCAAAGTCAAGAGATATGAGAAGAGCAGTTAATGAATATGTAGATGAAATGCTGAGAAAGTCAGATGAAATGCTTACTGCACAGGTTAACGAGATTAAAAAGACCAGACAGAATATCAAAGCTAGCCAAAGACCAGCATCTGCTCCAGCTGTACAGAAACCATCTGCATCTGCTCAGCAAGAGTAATTATTATCCAATAAAAACAAGAACTTTATTCTGAATAATAAGAAAATTTTACAGCAATCCCATTATTTCTATGGGATTGCTGTTTTTTTGGATTTTTAATCTCTTTTGTGGTTAAAAAGATTATAAATCCAAAAATTCAAAACAACAAAAAGGGCATACACTCAAAGAGTGTACACCCAAGTTTGCAAAAACACTAATGTGCAATTAAATACTTAATTATGCTTCTTCTGAAGCCTTTCTCTTGCGAGATACAAATACAACACCCATAGCAGCAACAAGAACTGTGCCAAGAACTGCAACAGTAGCACTCTCAGATGTATCTACTGTACCCTTACCTGAATTACTGTTAGCTGTTGTAGCATTTGTAGCTGTTGTAGCTGTCTGCTTCTGTGCTTCTGTGGAAGAAACTGGCAATGTAGCTGCTGGAGTACCTGTTGGTTGCTCAGCATTGCTGTTTACATATGTATAATCCATATCATAGTATGGGTTAACAGCCAACTTATTGTAGCCGAAAGCCTCACCAGAAACTGTTACATAGTTACCGTCAGCATCCTTAAGAGCCTCTTCAGTTGTTTCACCTGTACGAGGGTTGAAGAATTTCCAGCTACACTTGTAAACGTCCATTTCATCGCCTGTCAAACCATTTACTGTATGTTCAATCTCTGAAACATATGATAGACAACCTGCAACAGAAACACCGTCTATTTCATAGTTTGAACCCTCATATACGATATCAGCAAGATTGTTTAAAGCAGGATCATCAACTTTAATATCAGATGTCTGTAACTTGTACTTCTTGTTCTCAGCAACCTTGTCGCTGATTCCGTTGTTCCAGATAATGCTACTTGCATATGTAGGAGCAAATCCGTAGTAGATGTTCTTGTCAGCGTAGATATCGTTACCATTTTCATCAAGAACTGAAAGCTTCTGAGCCTTTACACCAGGCCAGTCGCCATTGTTGATTGAACCTGTGTACCAGTAGAAACCGATATCCCAAGACTCGCCGTTTTCGTCTTTCTCTTTAGCATCCTTATGCTCGTCAATCCACTCCTGTGGAGCTTCAAAATAATAAACGTTGTAGTAACCGTCCCAGCCTTCATATGTTGCATTTGGATCTGGATCCTTTGCAGGAACATTCATATCCTCAGGAAGTGGTAGACCAGGGATACGACCATATACATCAGCCTCTTTTGTAGCAGCTTCTGTTGGAACCTCAGCAGGTACTGTTGGTTGCTCAGGATTTGTAGCCTCTGTTGCAGATGTAGCTGATGTAGGCTCTGTTGCATTAGGATCAGCTGTTGGTCTTGTAGGCTGAGAAGCAATGATTCTGTTGATCTCATCAATGTAGCCCTGACGAGCTTCATCTGTTACCAAATCAGGGTTATCATAGCCTGTTTTACCCTCTGCCATACCAGCCTCATACTGTGAGATAAAAGCATCAGTAATAGACTCAGGTGTTTCAGTTGAAAGGATACCTACACCCTGAACCTTACCTGTTGATGTAATAGCAATGTGTGCACCCTCCTGAGGGTTGTTCTTCCACGCACACTCAAGAGCTGTCTGAGCACTATCTACTGGGTTCTCAAGAATATTGCCAGTAACATATGCTGTGTCACCAAAGCAAGAATCACTGAAAGTTGTATCATATGTCTGACCCTTACCTAAACCTGAGAAGATAACCAAGTCAGCATTTACAACATCGCCATTAGAATTTGTTTTAGGCATATCATATGAGTATAGATTCTCCTGACCATCAACCTTCTTCATTTTCAGTGGTACTGTGTTAAAAGCAGCAATTTCACCTGAACCATCACTACCCCATGCATAGCAATAGTATGTGTTACGATTAGCACCCTCCAGTGGACCTGTTGAATCAAAATACAGTGTGCCACGGATGTTGTCATCAGCGTATGATGTTACAGCAGAAGTAACTGCAACTGATGCAATCATAGAAGCTGCAAGAATAACGCTAAGAACTTTTTTCTTGGACATTTTATTTTCCTCCTTTTAATTACATATTCGAAGATTATCTTCGCAGAGTTATTATACATCATTGTCAACACATTTTCAATAAATTTAAAATTTTATTTATATTTTCGTAATTATATACAATATTTATTGAAATTAATTTTTTCGACGCAAATTAAAACGTTGATTTGCATAATATTTTAATAATAAATATATGCACAAATACTAATAAAAACAGCCACCCACCTAAGTGAGCGGCTGAAAATTAATTTAAAAATAAGAATTATTCAGCAATTCTCTTTTTAGCAACTACTACTGCAGCACCAGCCATCATAAGAATGCTAAGAAGAATAGCAACTGATGTGCTATCGCCTGTTGCAACCTTACCTGTTGCTGTTGAAGAAGTTGTTGAAGAAGAAGTTGAAGAGTTGTTAGTTTTAGCAGATGTAGCTGTTGTAGCAGATGTAGCAGCTGTTGTAGCTGTTGTAGCAACTGTTGTAGCATCTGATGTAGCTGTTGTAGCAGATGTAGCTGTTGTAGCATCTGATGTAGCTACCTCAGTAGCACTTGTAGCATCTGTTGCGTCTGTTGCATCTGTTGCATCTGTTGCATCTGTAGCTACTGTAGCCTCTGTCTCATCTTCACCAGCAGTTACACAATAAGAAGCTGCTAACTGTGTTGTAGGATCAAATGTGATTACAACAGCTGTTGTATCAGCATCGATAAATCCGATAGCGTTTGTACCGCCACCTAGTGCAGGACCCTGATCATTATAGCTTACATCCCATGTACCATCTTCAGCAACCTTATACTCGAAAGAAGCTTCCCACTGATCCTCTGTTACAGGAATTGATACAGAATAGATACCATCTTCGCCCTTTGTCATCTGATACTGAGAAGCTGATGGATTCCAAGGATCGTCTGTAAATAGGTTAGCGTCACCTACTGCAAAGTATGTATGCTCTGTTGTTGCAGGTGTGTATGGATCGTTAACACGGCTAGAAGTTACCTGACCGTCAAACATAATTGTTACAGTAGAAGCTGCATCAATATCATCAGGGAAACTTACATATGAGTTTGAATCATAACCATAAGCTACACCGCTCTCGTTGAATGAGAACTCCCAAGGGCTACCCTCAAGATAATCTCTTACAACTATCTTATACTGTGCACCGTAGTTAATGTCTGTAGCACCATCGTTACCAACACCTGTGAAGTTGAAGTACCAGATGCCTGCTGCCTCGTCATATTCCATGTTGTATGCATCGTTCTCAGGGTTCCACTGATCAGCGTCACCAAATAGATTAGCATCACCAACAACTGTGTAATTGTATGCCTTAGGATCCCAATCTGCTGGAAGTTCTGTTACTTCAGCAGAAGCTGAAAAAGCACCTACTGCACACATTGATGCTGCCATACATCCTGTAAGCAGCACACTTGTGATTTTTTTCATTGGATTGTCCTCCTAAAAAGTAATATTATCCGAAGTTTAAACTCCAGTGTATGTATTATACACCAACCTTTTTTTAAAAGTCAATACAAAGGTCATATTTTCGTAACATTTTCATTAAATTTGTGATTAAACACCAAAAAAGCTACAAATATTTATTTACAAAAACAAAACTTCCAAATAATATTATTTTATAAATTCCCCTCCAAAAGTAGTTTTGTTTGCTTTTGAAGGGGAATAAATATTGGTGTTGATTTAGTTTTTATTGAATTTTAAAATTTCTCTCATAAATTCTAAACTCCAAGAACTTTTCTTTGCATTAAAACTGCATCTTGTAATGATATTGTACCGTCTTCATTTATATCACCGGCATATTGTTGTCTTTCGTCAAAAGTGGTTGTTCCTAAAATATTTCGTAATACATATACTATATCACTTAAAGTAGTCTTATTACGATAATCCATATCAACATTACCTAATTCAATAGGCATAAGTCCATATTTCCATCCTGTATAAGGGTCTTCTTTACTCATATAATTTATCTCCGTATTCATTGACACAAATTGCTCATTCAATTCAACCAATTTAGTATTTCTATTATATATCATTTCATAAGGAGTATTGCCATACCAATAGCAATAACAATCATCAACTGTGATTGGACTAGAAATTATTGATTCATATTCAGAAAAAACACTATTTGCATTATTAATCATAATTTCCAAACCCCATACAGAATCTGAAAAATATTTATAACTCTCATTATCCAAAAATTCTTGCAAAGTTGTTACATTATCTTTAAGTGTATCATAACTGGCAAGGCGAAGATTATTTTGTGAATCTATAATTTTTTTAATTTCATCTCGGTACAACGGATCCTTGTAATAAAAATTATTTTTTGCATCTATGGTTATAACTTCTAAAATTTCATCCTGATAATCTGAATTTTCAGACTTAAGACTTTCAAAAAGCGAATTTGAAGAACTTATTGTA
>JAXJXA010000311.1:0-2403 GCA_036307745.1 Acutalibacteraceae bacterium
ATTTTGATACATATAAGGATGTTTTTGATGTCAATTATTTCGGTGCATTACGTTTAGTGAAATGTGTAATCCCATATATGACCGCACAGAAAAAGGGACGTGTAATATTTACAAGTTCAGGTGTAGGAGTAACGGGATTTATGAATATTTCACCTTACAGTTCAACAAAGGGTGCATTGGAAGCGTTGGCAAAATGCTTGCGAATTGAGTATGTAAAGGATAATATTACATTTCATATCATGCATCCGCCTCTTACCAGAACAAAATCCGCTTCGCACCTTCCTGTTCCGGATGAGTTCAAGGCATTGCCCGAAAAAGTAGGTTACGGGCTTGCAAAGCATATAAATTCAAAGAGGTTTATTATATGTCACAACCTTAACCAGAAAATACAAACACTCGGCTGTTATTTGTTTCCGACTAAAATGGGGGATTTGCTTTCAAAGTTGACAGCAAATTGCACTGAAACAAAAAATTGAGTGCTTTGTTCAATTTTAGTTATGCGTAGTGATTGAAAGCAGTGTTTGCTTGCTCAATCTTATTTTGAAAAAACTATTATGTTTTGTCTTTGTTTATAAATTATTAATTCAAAAACCGTGGATAAGTAACATTATAGGATTGACAGGAACAGTAAAAAGTTGTAATATATGTATATGGTATTACTTTATACAGAATTCTGAAAGGAGAAATTACTATGAAAAGAATTAATACTCTAAACACAAGAGATCTTGCTAAGAGCGTTAAGACAGGTGGTTGTGGAGAGTGCCAGACATCTTGTCAGTCAGCTTGTAAAACATCTTGCGGTGTTGCTAACCAGCCTTGCGAGAAGAAGAGCAAGTAATTTTAATTTTCAATAAAAAGTGCCGTTGCTCACTTACTGTGTGTTACGGCATTTTATTTTGTAGTAAACGAGGTAAAATAATGGTTCACCAATATAAATTAAATGGTTATAACATTGTTATAGATGAAGGTAGTGGTTCAGTACATAGTGTTGATGAAGTTGCTTATGATATAATAGAAATGTATCCAGAACATTCAAAAGAGTATATTATAAATACGATGCTTGAAAAATATTCTGAAAGTGATGGTGTAAATTTACAGGAACTTGAGGAATGTTATGATGATATTACTCAACTGAAATATGACAGAAAACTTTTTGCAGATAGTAGCTATGCACAGCAAGCGATTGATTTTAAAAACAGAGATAATGTTATCAAAGCACTTTGTCTGCATGTTGCTCATACTTGTAATCTTAATTGTAGCTACTGTTTTGCGAGTCAGGGTAAATACCAAGGTGAAAGAGCTCTTATGAGTTTTGAGGTTGGTAAACAGGCTATTGATTTTTTGGTTGCAAATTCAGGGTCAAGACATAATCTAGAGGTAGACTTTTTTGGTGGCGAACCTCTTATGAATTGGGATGTTGTAAAGAAAATCGTAAATTATGCAAGAAGTATTGAAGAAAAATGCAATAAGAATTTCAGATTTACTCTTACAACTAACGGTGTACTTGTTGACGATGAAGTTATAGAATTTGCAAATAAAGAGATGCATAATGTCGTTCTCAGCCTTGATGGCAGAAAAGAGGTTCACGATCATCTACGTGTAGATTATGCAGGTAAAGGAAGTTACGAAACTATTGTACCAAAGTTTCGTAGATTTGTTGAAAAACGTGGTAATCGTGGTTATTATATGCGTGGTACATATACACACAACAATGTTGATTTTACAAATGATATTTTTCATATGGCGGATATGGGATTTACAGAATTAAGTATGGAGCCAGTAGTTTGTTCTCCCGATGATCCATACGCTCTTACACAGGAAGATTTACCTAAGATTTTTGAACAATATGAAATTCTTGCAAAAGAGATGTTAAAAAGAGAAAAAGAGGGTAGACCATTTACTTTCTATCACTATATGATAGATCTTGAACACGGTCCCTGCATTTATAAACGTGTTGCAGGTTGTGGTAGTGGTACAGAATATATGGCTGTTACACCTTGGGGAGAACTTTTCCCTTGTCATCAATTTGTAGGAGATCTTAAGTATAGCCTTGGTGATGTATGGAATGGGGTAAAGAATACTGAAATTCAGGATAAATTCAGAAAATGTAATGTTTTTGCAAGACGTGAATGTGACAGTTGCTGGGCAAGATTGTATTGTAGTGGCGGTTGTGCAGCTAATTCTTACCATGCAACTGGAGATATTACAGGAATATACGAATATGGTTGTAAACTTTTCAGAAAACGTATTGAATGTGCAATTATGTTAAAAGTTGCTCAGTTTGAAGAGGGACTAGATAGTGGTTTACAAATCGAATGTGACAGTGAATGTACAGAAAACTGTAATAATTGATTAATTAATGAATTTATAGAGTTTATTCTTGATATAATATATATATATATA
>JAXJXA010000312.1:0-1497 GCA_036307745.1 Acutalibacteraceae bacterium
GTTTTGAGTTTTCAGATACGACCTAAATCTGGACATATAAAATATGCAGATAACCTATAACTTAAATATTGCCAATATTTTGAGTATATTATAACATCCATCTAAAAAAATTTAATTAACCAATAGTTAATTAACAATTAACAGGACAAAATTATACTTTTTACGCAAAATCACAAGTATTAGAAAACATATTTTCAAATAAAAATTATTGGTTGTATGGAATTTTTAACATATGTGTGCTATAATTACCCGTAATAAATAATAAATGTTACTTATAATACTAGAGGCTGTTTGAAAAATCCGGCACTTTTATTTTCAAACAATCTCTAAATAATGACGGAGGCTTAATAATATGAATATTTCGTTACTGGGATGTGGCAGATGGGGTTCTTTTATTGCCTGGTATCTGGACAAGACAGGTCATAATGTTTACAGCTGGGGGCTTGAAAGCGAAGAGATTTTTCAAAACCTTAAATCAACACGTAAAAATGATTATGTTGAATTCAGTGATAATATAACAATAACTTCTGACCTTACACAAGCTGTAAATCACGCAGAGGTTATGATAATTTCAATAAGTTCTCAGGCTTTAAGCAGTTTTATGGAAAATCTGTCAAAAGAAAATATTGAGGGCAAAGCTATTGTACTTTGTATGAAAGGCATCGAGGAAACCACAGGCAGACGTTTAACTCAGGTTGTGGGAGATTATATAGATATTGAAAAAACTCCTGTTGCTGTCTGGGTAGGTCCAGGACATCCTCAGGATTTCGTAAAAGGTATACCAAATTGTATGGTTATAGATTCTGACAACGAAGAACTTAAAAAGAAACTTGTAGATGAATTTTCAAGCAAACTTATCCGCTTTTACTATGGACAAGACCTTATAGGTACAGAAGTTGGTGCCGCCGCTAAAAATGTAGTTGGTATAGCCGCAGGGTTTCTTGATGGTATGGGCTACACTTCATTGAAAGGTGCATTAATGGCAAGAGGCACACGTGAAATCTCAAGACTTATTAAAGCAATGGGCGGAAAAGAAATGTCAGCATTTGGCTTGTGTCACCTTGGTGACTACGAAGCAACTCTATTCTCTCAGTTCAGCCATAACCGCCGTTTTGGTGAAATGCTGATTAAAGGTGAAAAGTTTACTAAACTTGCTGAGGGAGTTTCAACAACCAGAGCACTTATAAAACTGAGTGAAAAATATAATGTGGATTTGCCTATTGTAAATTCTGTCAATCAAGTTATAACATATAATAAAGACCCTAAGGAAACCTTATCCAAATTATTCCTACGCTCAGTAAAAGACGAATTTTAACCTTTATCCCCTACAATGTCTGTTACCAAACATTGTAGGGAATTTTTGATACAATACAACTTTAATACTAAACACCATTAAAAATACAGAAATCATTTCGGCAGATTTTGCACTGCACTTCATACTGCGTCCTTGAAAGGCGACAGCCTTTCTGTGGATCAGTATTCGTTCAGTACAAAATA
>JAXJXA010000313.1:0-2227 GCA_036307745.1 Acutalibacteraceae bacterium
ATATTCAACAATTCTTTCTCTTACAATTTCGCAATCGAAAAATTTATGTTCGCTAATTGGTGCAGTAGTCGCTGAATTTTTTCTCAGAATATAGTGATATAACGGCTTATCCTCAAAAACAGATTTTTTTGCATTTGCAAAAACCATAACATTAAAAAAATAGTCTTCATTATTTTTTATATCCGAAGGCATTCTGGTATTTTGCACTACACTGCGTTTATATAGTTTATTCCAAATACCAGGTTCTATCAATGTACCCTCCAATAAATCAATAATCCCCTTTTTATTATCCTGAATCATAATCTTTCCCGTGTTATAATAATAATCAATACGAGAAGGAAAAATCATTTGATATCCGCAATGAGAAATATCTGCATCATATTTCAAAGCATTGCTAAGTAAAAATTCATACATTTCAGGCTCTATGTAGTCATCTCCATCTACAAAGCCGATATAATCACCGGTTGCAATATCAATTCCCTTATTTCTTGTATCTGAAACCCCGGAATTGTCCTTGAATATTTTAATTATTCTTGAATCTTTTTCAACATACTTTTCTATAATCTCCCTGGAGTTATCGGTTGAACCATCATCTACAACAATAATTTCAAGATTTTTATAAGTCTGATTTATAACACTATCCAAACATCTAGGTAAATATTTTGCAATATTATATACAGGTATAATGACAGATATCTTTTTATCCTGTTGTAAAATCTTTCCCATAAAATCAAATCCTCTCAAACATATCTTCCACAGATTTTACAGTAACAGCTTTATCAAATTTTCTTCCACGCTCTTTTGCCTGTTCTGCATAATTTTCAAGTAATCCTTTTTCTGTAAGAATTTTCTTTACACCTTCATACAGGGAATTCTCATCATTTTCGGTTACAATACCATTTTCATTGTTATAACCAAGTAATTCCTGCATACCTGAACAAAAGGTTGTTACAACCGGCGTACCGACAATCAAAGATTCTGTGACAGATGTGCTGAAGCCCTCAGAATATGATGAACAAACATATAAATCCGCTTGTTTTACATATTTATATGGATTTGTTCTGTATCCCAAAAACACAAAAGAATCTGTCAGATTATTTTCTTTTAAATAATGCTCAATACTCTCCTGTTCTTCTCCAACGCCCAGAATATACACTCTGTTTTTTATACCTTCATCCAGCAATCTTTTGTGAATACCGGCAAGCCTTTCAAAACCTTTTACTTTGCTCACTTTACCTACTGAAATTATATTAAAACATTTATCAGAAAAAACAATGTCATCCACCGCTTCTAAAGACAACTTTTTTACTTCTTCACTCTCTATAGTATTGTATAAAACTTCAATAGGCTTATTAAATGAAAAAGTTTCTGTAAAATAATCCTTCACCAAATTTGAAACACATACAGTATTGTCATATCTGCTATAACATAATTTTGCTTCATCAAAATTTCTAAAACCTATAGACGCTGTTTTTTCATCCGACATTCTGCAATGTATCCAGCTTATCAACTTTGTATTCTCATAAGGGCATCCGCTTGCTATTCTGGTTGCCACACCCTCCAGATATGAAACAACAATATCATATCTATCTTTTATAAATCTTTTATATAATGCTTGTGGAGAAAACAGCTTAAAAAGCTGTACATTTCCTCTGATAATTTTTTTGAATACATATTTATACTCAACATCATCATTCAAAAACTGTTTGTTAACCCCTTCATTAAATAAAACCATAACAGTCACTTTATATTTATTCTTATCAATATTGTTAACGAGATTAACAAGCACTTTTTCCGCACCGCCGTGCCCTAATGTCGGAATTAAAAACAGAACTTTTTTCATATCAATATCACCTATATCAAATATACCAAAAATCGCATAATCTTCTTTATATTATATCTTATATTCTTCTTAAACGTCAACTGAATTTCTTTTTTCGACAATAAAAATATATTTAAAGCATATAAATAATACTGTAATTTTTGACGAATGTTACACAGCACATTTTATACAATCTTCAATACTGCTTACATAGCTAACAAATAGAGAACTTTTTTCACCGCTTATTAGACCTGTTCAGTAACCGAAAAATGTCATATGGACGAGTAATTTTTTGTCAGAAAACGTTTTGAAGGTTGCGGTGCTTTCTGCGGTTTTCGCCTTGAAATTACTCGTTTTAGAACAAAAATCCAGCACTTTTTCTATTTTTCAAACAAGCCCTAATAC
>JAXJXA010000314.1:0-1007 GCA_036307745.1 Acutalibacteraceae bacterium
AAACCGCAGAAATACTGACGTATTTCGAGGATTTTTAACGCAGAAAAGCACCGCTTTGTGGCAAAATAGACAATGCTTTTGATTTTTCAAACAGCCCCTAGTTTGCAGTGATTTTTACTTTTATGTTATCTTTATATTATTGCTTCTTTCATTTCTTTTACATAATCATAAACATATGGTACGCAGTCTTTACCGTGCTTCTCACACAACTTTACAATAGCACTGCCAACTATAATGCCATCAGCGTACTGTGCCATATCTTTAGCCTGTTGTGGAGTTGAAATTCCAAAACCAATAGCTGTTGGAACATCTGACACCTCTTTCACCAATGATATCATCTCTCCTACATCAGTAGTAATGTTCTGGCGTACACCTGTAACTCCCATTGAAGAAACACAGTATATAAAACCTTCTGCTTCTTTTGCAATAGTTTTAATTCGTTCATGTGAAGTAGGTGCTATAAACGAAATTGCATCTATACCATATTTTTGACAATATGGTACAATTTCTGCCTTTTCCTCAAAAGGAACATCGGGAACAATAAGTGCATCAATCTTAATCTCTGCACATTTTTTACAGAATTTGTCAACACCGTAAACAAATACAGGGTTTATATATGTCATTATAGCCAGTGGAATATCTGTTTCTTCTCTTACCTGAGCAATCATATCAAAAATTTTGTCTGTTGTTGTACCGGCTTTTAACGCACGTTCATCAGCAGCTTGAATAACAAGACCCTCTGCAACAGGGTCAGAAAATGGAATTCCTATTTCTATAAGGTCTGCTCCTGCCTTTGCCATTGCAACAATAACATCTTTGGTAACATTAAGGTCAGGGTCACCTGCTGTAACAAAAGGTATAAAAGCCTTACCGTTCTCAAAAGCCTTAGCAGTATTACTCATAAATATCTTCTCCTTTATATCTTGCGATAGCGGCAACGTCTTTATCGCCACGTCCTGAAATATTAACAACCATAATCTTATCCTTACCAAGAGTTGGTGCTAGTT
>JAXJXA010000315.1:0-8470 GCA_036307745.1 Acutalibacteraceae bacterium
AAACCGCAGAAATACTGACGTATTTCGAGGATTTTTAACACAGAAAAGCACCGCTTTGAGGCAAAATAGACAGTGCTTTTGATTTTTCAAACAGCCCCTAATATGGAACTACTTAACAAAACTGAGTTTACTTTCGTAGACTCGGTTTTTATTTTATCAATTCCTCTTGCAAGCAAAGATTTTGTCCAGTAACTCTCTTACTGCACCATCTCCGCCCTTTCGTCTGCATACATAATCCACAGCAGAAATAACACAATCCAAAGAATCAGCAGGACAAGCAGAAAATCCGCATTTTTCAATACAACAAAGGTCGTTTTCATCGTCACCTATATAGGCAACCTCGTCCCATTTGTAGGCGTATTTATTCAAAATATCCTGTAGCACAGCTTGCTTATCTTTAATCCCCTGAAAAACCTCTGCAATTTTCAGTTCTTTTGCCCTTACAGCAACAATATCAGATGTTTTTCCTGTAATAATTGCTGTGGTAATACCGTATTTTTCACATTGTACCAATGCATAACCGTCTTTTACATTGAACGCTTTAAAAACTTCACCGTTTGCACCTATGTATATCTTTCCATCGGTTAAGGTTCCGTCAACATCCATAACTAATAATTTAATATCTTTTAATTTCTGCATAAATTCACCTTACATTACAATTCCAACACCTGTAATGTCATTGATTCTGATAGTTCCTGTAAGAACACCATCATCAACCACAGGTAAAGCAGAAATATTCTTTTCATTCATCATTTTCAGTGCTTCAATAGCAAGTGTTTCACTCTTAACTGTCATTGGTGTTACAGTCATCAATGAATTTATATCAGCCTTATATACATCAATATTCTCATTACTTAATGCACGTCTTAAATCGCCGTCGGTAAATACACCCTTTAGAATATTATCATCTGCTATATTAACTATTCCCAATGCTTTCTTGCTCATTACAAGAATTGCATCTTTCAACATTGTACCAGATACAACTACAGGATTGTCTTCACCTGTGTGCATAATATCACCAACAGTGTAGAGCAACTTCTTACCCAATGAGCCAGCAGGGTGGAACAGTGCAAAATTCTCCTCATTAAAGCCATAAATCTTTGACGCACAAACAGCCAGTGCATCACCAAATGCAAGAGCTACTGTTGTACTTGATGTTGGTGCCAGGTTCATAGCACAAGCCTCTTTAAAATAAGGGAACACAAAACTATAATCGCTGTTTCTTATAAGTGTAGAATCTGAATTTCCTGATATTCCCACCAAAGGAGTACCAATAGCCTTCAGGCAAGGAATCAGCTTTGTAACCTCTTCGCTTTCGCCCGAAAATGATATTGCAATTACAACATCATCACTTCTTAACATACCAAGGTCACCGTGCTGTGCCTCTGCCGGATGCAGAAAGAAAGACGGGGTACCAAGGCTTGACATTGTAGCGGCAATTTTTGTTCCTATATGACCGGGCTTACCCATACCTGTAATAACAACTTTACCTTTACAGTTTACAATAAGGTCAACAATCTCTATAAAGTTTTCGTCCAAAGCATTTTTAGTTATTTCAAGAGCTGCAATCTCAGTATCAAATAACTTTCTTCCTTCGGCAATAACATCTATTTTATTCTTATTCATTTTCGTGTACCGCCTTGTGTATTTTTATCAGCTTTGTCAGCAACTCCTCTGTATAGTCAAGAGGTACCATATTGGGCCCGTCAGACAGTGCATTATCGGGGTCGGGATGTGTTTCCATAAAGATACCGTCAACACCAACAGCAATCGCAGCTTTTGCAAGTGGCTCTACAAATTCTCTGTTGCCACCTGTTGCATTGCCCTTTCCACCCGGCTTCTGTACACTGTGTGTAGCATCAAAAATAACAGGGAAACCAAAGTTTTTCATTTCAACCAAACCTGTCATATCCACAACAAGATTGTTATATCCAAATGATGTACCACGTTCACATAGCATAAGGTTGCTGTTTATGTCCTTAACCTTATCAAGACAGTTTTTCATATCCCAGGGTGCCAAAAACTGAGCCTTTTTAATATTAATAATCTTTCCTGTTTTTGCAGCAGCAACAAGCAAATCTGTCTGCCTGCACAGAAAAGCAGGAATCTGAACAATATCTGCAACCTTTCCAACAGGCTCAGCCTGCCAGGACTCGTGAATATCTGTTGCAATTTTTACTCCCAGCTCTGCCTTAATCTCAGCCAGAATTTCCAATCCCTTTTCAAGTCCTGGACCACGATAGCTGTTGATAGAAGTTCTGTTTGCCTTATCAAAGGAAGCCTTAAATGTAAAGGGTATACCCAATTTATCGGTAACAGCCTTTAAATGCTTAGCTATTAACAATGCATTCTCTTTTGACTCAATGGCACAAGGGCCTGCAATTAACTGGAACATAAAATTAAGCCTCCCCGTTGTTTTTCAGATACTCTTCAACTTTTGCTATATCCTTAGGAGTATCTACAGATATAGTCTTGCAATGTGCATTTATATAGTAAATATCTTTTCTATTCTCAACAAATCTGAATGAGTCATTCTCCTCTATCTTCTCAATAGGGCCTCTTGGAGTATCGTGATAATACTGCAATGCACTCTTGGTAAAAGCACCAACACCTACAAACTTATGATATGTATAGTTCATTGCACCCTTTGGGAATGGGATTGGACTACGTGAAATAAACAGACATATTCCGTCTTTGTTAGTTACAATTTTAAGATTTGTACTGTCTACAACCTCAACGGGATCACTGAAATCTGTCATAAGGTTTGAAACATAAAAATCAGCAGGGTCAAGATTTTCAGGAATACATTTAACAATGGATTCCTTTGTTATGCAAGGCTCGTCACCGTTAACCATAACATACAAATCAGCATCAATCTTCTGAGAAAACTCATAAAGACGCTCGGTTGCTGTTTCGTTATCCTCAGATGTCATAACAACCTTTGCACCAAAGCCCTCTGCCATCTCTTTTATCTCTTCACTGTCAGTAGCAACATAAACCTCGTCAAAACATTCAACCTCTTTAGAATGTTTCCATACCCACCAAAGCATAGGTTTATCAAAAATCATTTTTGTAGGCTTGTTATAAAAACGTGTTGAACCGCCTCTTGCGGGAATCATACCAATTATTTTCATAGTACTCATACCTTTCTTCATAAATTTAATAATTTATAGCAAACATTACTCTATCAGCAATTTTTCCAAATCTACTCTTGGAAAAACCTCCAGCTTACTACCGGGGGTAGCATTATAAACCTTAAAGCCCACCTTATCACAGGCTTCTTTTGCATATTCATATGATTTAGTTGTGTAATACAAGTCGTGTACCACTTTATCCTGAACATCTTTATCGTAATCTTCACAAAAATAGTTTTTAACGCTGTTGTCAACAACCTTATTTCCATTTTTATCGGTCATATTATTAAAATTGTGATCAACACCTATTAAATATACTTCTGAAAATCCCATATAATAGGCAAGCTGAATACAGGTTATAGTAACAGTACCTGTACATTCAAGACACTTTGCCGCATTATAAGAAAATTTATGATTTTCCTTTTCACAATGCTTATAAAAATGATGTGCATTTTTAATATCTACACCATAGTACCATTTAAACTCAGTAGGTATAAACTTAATTTCACAATCTATAGCATTTACTTCATCTTCAATATTTTCCATTATAACAGGATCTTCACATATGTAAAAGGTTGGTCGCCATTCTGTTTGAGGAAAAATCTTGAAAATCCGGTTCATTCCAAAAGTATATTCTCCTCTTGAATGTAAAACATTCAGCACCTCTGCATTCAGACTAGGCCCGTTACCGCAGATAAAGCAACGTTTACCTTTATATTTATCTTTTAATTCCTTCAGCTTTTTTCCATCTGCAAACATCTCAAAATGATTTTGCACAAATGGTCTTGTCCTAGAAAACAAAGAAGCCTTAACTCTTTTTATAATACTCAAATTAGTCACCTTTCAAGTTTTTTTGCAGGTATACCTACCAATGTTATTCCTTCTTCATCAAAGGATTTTGTAACAACAGCATTAGCACCTATCTTAATGTTATCCGCTAGCTTTACTCCGCCTATAATACAGGCACCAAATCCTACATCTATGTTATTCCCCAATATAGGGGCATCATTGGTTTTTCCATCATTACCTATACAGTTATTTCCGTGTAATTTGCAATTTTCTCCTATGCGTGCATTGGGGTTAACTATTACTGTTCCGTGATGATAGATATTCAGGCCCTTACCAAATGAATTTTCCTCTATTAATATACCAAGCCTGTTTCCGTATATATTTTTTCGTCTTTGATAAAAAAGATGTAGCAAAATTTTAAATTTATTCCCTTTACTTGAGTTACTGTAATACTCTTGTTTTCTCAAATATTTCGTGTATTTATATATCTGACTTTCCGGATCCTTTGTTAATGTCATAATAAATCTGGACCATTTATCTTTACGGATAAAATACTCATTATCGCTATTCAGATAATCAACAAGCTCTTCTTTTGTCTTTATCATTTCATACACCTTCAAATATTGACTTTAACGTTTTAAAACATTATGCAACCATTGCCTCAATCGCATTTCTGTAACTTTAATACCTAATAAAACCATTGAAATATCTAACAACTTAGATATCTCACTAAGAGAAAATCTCTCTTTAAGGTCATAATAGAAATAGTAATAATAATTAATTTTTTCTCTTGTACTCATTTTTTTTAACTTTGCAATCTGTTTTACATACAAAGCATATCCTAAGGGGCTATTTATATATATTTCTCGTCCTTTACTTGTTAAACCATCGTCTAAGTATTCACATATGTAAATATCTTCATTAGTCCACCTGATTTTGTAGCCATCTGCGGCAATTCTTGACCAGACAACATCTTCAGTAACAAATTTTTCACCTTCAAATTCAGGAAAAGGATATTTCTTTAGTATATCAGTATAAAAAACTTCCGACTTATCACCAGAAATCCCAAACTTATCCCTTTCAAGCGAGCTTGCATCAACATATTTTTCTTTAAAAGTAGTACCAACCAAATTATTATCAAATGTCCTTTTTATTCCAGCTATTCCTGCAAACTTTGACTTATCTTCTATTCCATTCTCTATCTCTATAATAGTTTTTATTGAATTTTCAGGTAAGCAATCATCGGAATCCACAATAAAAAAAAGTTCTCCTTTGGCTAGTGGTACACCTTTGTTAATTGCTCTGTGTTTTCCGCCGTTTTCACACTTGATATAACGAATTTCAAAGTCATTATCCTGAGCTTTCCACATATCAAATTTTTCTTGTGCATTATCCGTTGAGCCATCATCAATTACCAGCCATTCAAAATCTTTTACAGTCTGATTTTTCAAAGATGTGTACAAACGCTCTACAATATATGCCCTGTTATATAAAGGTGTAAATACAGTAACCATTTTTATCTTTTTTCCCCTCTTTTGAACATACATATACATTTTACTAATATAGATGCTATTCTGTCTCCGAAAATCTTACTATACTTTTTGTATAATCTTGACGTTTCGTCTATCCAGGTGCCATCGTAATGATGTATTGTCATTGTATTATCGGTAATATTCAATTTTCCTGTTTCATAGCTTTTAGGATTAAAATATTCTGTCGGATATATAATAATACCATCGACATTATAAAATTTATTTTTCCGAATATCAAGGTTCTTTTGTTTTAATAACACCTCATTAGTTATAATAGGACATGGTTTGGCATTTATATTTCCATCTTCTAAAAGGAAATTACTGTTTTCATACACTTCCATAATCTCTTTCAGAAAAAAGAGATTTTTCTCCGCACCAAATCCTAACCCACTATTCACATAATATTTGCTCTCTACCTCTTCCAAGCCAAAAAAAGCTTTATGTTCTAATAATGAATCTATATTTTTTATTACTTCAACATCAACGTCAAAATAAATTCCACCGTGATTATATATTATATCCAGTCGTGCGTAATCAGAAACAAATGCAAATTTTCTTTTATCATACGCCTGTTTAATAAAAAGATTTTTATTAACATCATAGTTATCTTCATTCCAGCACTTAATCTCATAATCCGGACAATATTTTTTCCAGCTTTCTATACATTTTAAATCCTTTTCAGGAATATCTCCTCTGCCAAACCAGCAATAATGTATGACCTTTGGTATTGACATATAAACACCTCTAATTAAATAAAATGCTAAGTCTATTTCATCAAACTACTTTATACTAAACACTCACATCTCATCCATAAAATAACCAAAAAAAGTTTGACTTCCATCGTCCGTATATTTTGAAAAATCCATTCTCCAGGATAATTTATAAAAAATAGTATCTTCTGCCTCAATTATTCTTTTATAATCATCATTGTTAAATTCCATATTCATTACATTCTGAAAATCTTCAACCTTAGAATTATTGTATGGCAAATTATCTATTAAATATTTTGCAGACGGAATATTATCATATACTAAAAACATAAAATAATCTACTAAAAGGTAATCAATCAGGTAATTTTTTCTTTTCCAGTATTCAAAAAACAACTCTTTCATTATCTTTTGAACAATACAACCCTTTTGACAACCATTAATAAACGATGTCCATCTATAACCTGAAATATAACCCGTTTGTCTTGGTTCTCTTTTACAGGTATAAAACTCATTTTCAAATACAGATTCCGGTATAACATCCGGAATAAAAACTGTAGCATCAATCCACAAGCCACCATACTCAGACAGCAAAGACATTCTCAAAATATCAGAAAACTGTGCATTTGTTATTATACCTTTTTTGTATTTCTCCATAATGTATGGAGGTAAATCCAAATAAGTTTGTATATTTTTCAAATCAATTAGATTAACAGGGTGATTAGTTGAATTCTGAATACTTTTTACACATTTTTTTACAATATCAGGTGCCGAATCATATCCTTGTAACCAACTTATCCATACAGGGGCAGTAGCATCATATACAGCATTATAATTATATCCTTTGAATTTCTCAAGAATATCTCCGAATTCTTTTTTCAATTCATTAAGTATAATATTCTGTTGCTTTTTCTGCAAATAATTTGAGATTTTTATACCTTTTAACAGGCTTGTAAAAAAACGTACAAATCCTAACTTTACTTCTTTATTTGATATATCATTAACCAACACCTTAAAGGGCAACGACACTCTGTTTTTCAAAATAGAAGAAACACGCATTATAATCCCCTCAAATACCATAATTTAAAATATTTCTCAACCTTGCAATCAATTCAAGTCCAAATTCACAATTTGAAACAAGAAGGCTGACCTTATCCAAGAAATTCCTTTCCTGAACATCTTTTATCCCTATATGAATCTGTTTTCTATATTCCTTCAGCTTTCTTTTTCCAATATTATCACTGTCTATATTTGCATTTTTTAATAATTTTTGATAATGATACAAGCAAGTAAAACAAAAGGAAATTTTTGCTTTATTATATAAACCGGGATAATTCTCAGAAATAAATAATAATCTTTCTCTTACACCCTCTACCATATCTAAACGTTTTACACTATATTTTCCCATAATACTGGTTGCTCTTTGATAGTAGTAATAATTTTGACGATGTAAATACACTATTTTATTCGCTTTATCAAGCACACGGAATGTAAAAAACTCATCTTCATTCAATTTACCTTTTTTAAACTCCAGGTCTTTCAATAAATCTTTCTTATAGATTTTGTTCCAAACAGGAGTTCTGACTTTAATATTATCAATGGTAGTTTCAATAGCTTGTTCTGAATTCATAACTTCAAATTCTTGGGATAAATCAGGAGATATTTCCTTATCATCGTAAACTAATATAATATTAAATGCTCCTATATCTGAATTTGTTTCAATCATCTTTTCTACAGTTAGCATATATGTATTCAAATCAATCCAGTCATCACTATCAATAAAGCTGATATATTCCCCCGTAGCAACCTTCATTCCGGCATTTCTGGCATCAGAAAGTCCTCCATTTTTTTTATGAACAACTTTAATTCGGGAATCTTGCTTTGCATAATTATCGCAAATTTGCGGACAGTTGTCAGGAGAACCATCATCTACCAAAATAATCTCAAGATTATTATAGGTTTGATTTATAATACTGTCCACACACCTTTTTAGATAATCTTCAACCTTATATATAGGTACAATCACACTTATCAACGGATTTTCTTTCATTACTTAACCTCATATTTCTTGTCTATTCCGGATATAGAATTATATAACTTATAAATCACATTAAATAACACCGGACAATATAAAATAAGAATACAATCTATTTTCGCTCTTCTGGTTAATATACCCTTACTTTTCATCTCAGAATATAGTTTTTTTATCTTATCTTTTATCTCTTTTTTTCTATGTAAAAAAATCTTAGTTGCCTTATTAGTGGCAAAACCTCTTATTATATTTATCTGAGAACGCAATAAATTGTTC
>JAXJXA010000316.1:0-5336 GCA_036307745.1 Acutalibacteraceae bacterium
AGTATAAATAGATATCAAAATAATATAGATATAAGAAAAAAGTAATCCTATTTTTTAGGATTACTTTTTTCTTTGGGGTAATTTATTCAAAATTTAGGAATATATTTTATTAACGCAGAATTTTAATACAGTTCAGGAGATTTAAAGTCACATAATGTTGAAAAGAACAGCTTGTTTATTCAAGCAGTTCCTTAGTCATTTTTTTCAAGCAATCACGACATATGATATGACCTTTAAATAGAGTAATATCAGAAATATTTCCGCAGAATATACAGCCTGGTTTGTATTTTCTAAGTAAAATACCCTCGTCCATTGCTAGCAACTCAATATTTTCACCTTTTTCGATATTGTAACTTTTTCTCATTGTAGCTGGTATTACAATTCTTCCTAAACTATCAATAGTACAAATATGTCCTATTATGTTGTTTTTTCTATCATTATTCGACATACTAATTCTCCTTTTGGCATAATTAGTGATTTTATTTAACTTAAACAACTATGTTTGTACTTATTTTACCAAAAAATGGTTATTTTGTCAATATTCAGTATATTACGAATTTATTAATTTTGTTGCAAAGTGATGTGGAGTGATTAATATGATGAATATTATATGGTCTGTTCTTATTCTTTTATCCATAGTATATGGAATAATAAGCGGAGGTGGAAATATGGTTGCAACAGCAGTAATAAATGGAGGAGAAGCATCTGTTAGGCTTTTGTTCACTCTTGCAGGTTCAATGGGGGTATGGAGTGGAATTATGGCTATTGCTGAACATTGTGGTATTACAAAGGCTTTAAGTATGCTGTTTGCTCCGATGTTACACTTTTTATTTCCCGACCATAGAGATAATCAAAAAGTTATGAATGCAGTAAGTACAAATATTACAGCGAATCTTATAGGCATAGGAAATGCAGCAACGCCTGCTGGTCTTAAGGCTATTGCTGCAATGTATAGTGGAGAAGAAACAGCCAATAGAAGTATGACAACCTTTGTGGTAATGAATACTTCTTCTATACAAATAATACCAACTACAATAGCTGCACTCAGGCTTTCTGCTAATAGTAAATCACCTATGGAAATAGCTCCGTGTATATGGATTTCGTCGATGACAGCATTAATTGTTGGGATAGTAGCTACAAAAATATTTTCAAGAAAATCCAAAAGGTGAGGTGATTAAGTGGAATATATAGCTTCAGTTTCTATTGCGATTATCATATTTTTGATTATATTAGTAGGGTTAATAAATAAAGTAGAAGTATTTACAATATTTACAGAAGGAGCTTTTGAAGGACTAAAAACTACAGTAAAAATTGCACCATCAATAATTGGTTTAGTAATGATGGTTACAATGTTGCAGGAAAGTGGCTTGTTTAGCTTTTTAAGTGAGTTATTAAATCCCTTATGTAAATCTGTTGGGTTCCCTTCTGAAGTAATTCCAATGGCTTTAATACGCCCTATAAGTGGAAGTGGAGCATTGGCCGTGTTGGATAATATCCTTACTCAAAATGGTGCTGATACTTTTGTTGGTAGAGTAGCAAGTGTAATGATGGGTTCAACAGAAACTACATTTTATACTATTGCAATGTATTTTGGTAGTGTGAATGTGAGTAAGACAGGATGTACAGTTCCTTGTGCATTACTTGCTGATCTAACAGGTATGGTTATGTCTGTGGTAACAGTGATAATATTTTTTGGCTAAAAAAGACGACAGGTAATTAAACCTGCCGTTCTAAATTACTGAAATCAGTTTTTTAATTATTAGCAATTATTTTTGAGGAAGAGTATTAAAGCTACCACTTACAACATCACTGTAAATTGTTTCTTCCTGGTTTGTTGTTGTATTAATTACAACCATATAACCTCTTGCCCAGAGAATACCTGATTTATTAACACCCATATTATAAGACATTACATCTGTGGCATTCTTGGACTTTGTTGTGTTAGTGTATGTTTTTACATTAGTTAATCCTAATTGTAAAGTTTCCTCAGGATTTTCTGAGAAAGTTGACTTATTTCTGCCATATATAATTCCGTGACTCTTTAAGGTGTAGCCGTCAGGAACACTTCTTGTAGCTTCAAAGTAAATGTTATTTGCATCATCTTCAGCTTTAGCATAGGCACCTGTCATAGTAAGAGTAGGAACTTTTGCCATTACATCACTTTCATTATCTGCGTAAATTGCATAAATTGATGTACTCTTATTTATTTTAAAGACATATTTACTGTTTGTACTTAGAACATCTGTTCCCTCAGCATTGCTTGACCAATATGAGAAGTATTTTCCTTCTATTTCTTTTGCCTCAAATGTTGCTACTGTTCCATCGGTTTTAACATAACGTCTATAACGAGGATCATTGTCATAGTATACTTTTATTGCACATTCGTCTTCAGCAAGAGGAGCTTCGTGACCAACTTTTTTTACAGCAGTAACACTTCTCAAATTTTCTGTAACTGATGAAAGATTGGTAGGTTCAATAGCGTCTTCAGTTACAGTATACAAGAAAGCTTCGCCTGGTTCTTCTACACGAACTGTAAAGGTAAAGAACTTTTTAAGACTGGAGATTTTAAAGCCACTTGTTGATGCTGTTGCAGCGGTGTAAGAGATTCTATCTCTTGTGAAATCTGATTCTGTATTATTAGGATTACTGTCTAATGGATTTGAGCTAACTAATGCACCTGAAACATTGCCTATAAGATATGTGTATGGATCATACAAAGCACTGCCGTCTGTATCAAGTGTTCTGGTATGATACCAATCTGTAAGAGAGAGCATATCACACTTACCATTTGTAGATTCATCAAAGGAAAGTTTATTAGTGAGACTTTGATATTTCTGGTTAATAAAAGTTGAACCAATAACTGCTGAAATAGCTGATTGTGAACTTGATGTGTAGGATACAGTTACGTTTACGATATCGCCAACTTCAAATTCATATGTACCTCTGTTTACTCGTTTACCTGACAAATAGCTGTGTGTACTTTGAGTACTGTCAAAAGCAACTCCACAATAGTCATAAACGGTAATTTTAGCTGTTTCTTGAGTTTCAGTTTCTGTTGCAGATGCGGTAATTCCTGTGCATACAGCAGATGTTGCAAGTATGCATCCTGTTAAAAACAGGCTAGTTATTTTTTTCATCTAAAATTCCTCCTAAAATATTTTTTGCAAATGAAACGATTACCTACAGCCATATTATAACATAAAGTGAAAAAATCTTCAATAAAAATATAAAAAAATAGTTATTTATACTATTTTTTATAATAGTTAAATCTTTTAGGAGTAAGCAAAAATTTTTTAGCAATAGTATAACTGTTGTAATATAAATACTTTTTTTGCGGAAAAATAAAATTAGTTTTAGTAAAGTGGAGATGTGTATGAAACTTTTTGTGAAAATATTATTTGGTGGAATTACAGGTTTTTTAAATGGTTTACTGGGTGCGGGTGGCGGAATGGTTACAATTCCTATTTTAAGAAAAGAAATCGAGGTTAAAGAGGCTCATGCAACTTGTATTGCGATTATATTGCCTATGAGTATAGCAAGTGGCATCAGTTATATTATTAAGGGTGTTGTAAAAATCAGTGATGTTTTTCCATATTTGCCTTGTGGTATTATAGGTGCGTTTATGGGAATTATGTTATTGAAAAGGATAAAACCTGTCTTTATAAGAAAAATGTTTGCTTTAGTTATGTTATGGGCAGGTTTCAGAATGGTGTTCGTATGAATTTATTATGGTTGCTTATTGCCTCATTTGGTGCAGGTTTATTAGGTTCAATGGGAATGGGTGGGGGAGGAATACTTGTAATTTTTTTGTCGCTGTGTACGGATATTCCTCAAGCTAATGCTCAGGGAATAAATTTGTTGTTTTTTATTCCGATAGCCATATTATCTGTAATTATGTATCAGTGTCAATAGCTGATAAAGTGGAAAATAGCGATTCCTTTTGCTATTTCAGGTGTGTGTTTTAGTCTTTTGGGAGCATATGTTGCCAATAGCATTGACCCGATGTGGTTAAGACGTGGTTTTGGAATATTACTTTTAGTTATGGGTATAAGGGAAATATTCAGTAAAGACAAAGAAACAAAGGAAAAATGTCATATAGAAAAAGATAGGTAGTTTTTTCAAAGTTTGAAAAACGTCACACAGTTTTATATCTGTGTGACGTTTTTGAATATACTTATGTTAAGTAAAATTTAATCAAATTGATTTTTCAAACAAGCCCTAGTTGAAAATGAAGTCTAACGATTATTATACATAGTATAAGACCTCATTGGTTCCTTCAAAGAGTATTGTCAAGCAACTCTTGGTAATATTTAGAGTAATCTGTTCTATGTTCACCAATAAACTTAATTGCAGATGATGGATGTGCATTAAGTACACCTGTAAGCATATATGGAATATCAAATCCCCATACATTGCCATCAGCTTTTAGCTGTAGCATATGCTTTTGTACGAAATCCATAACAGGAACAAGGTTGTATTTTGGATTTCTCAAGAAACCAAGTAGTGATTCTGTAAAACAGTTACCTGCACCACGACCCATACCGCTAATTGTTGAATCAAGGAATTTAGCACCATGTCTAAGAGCTGTAATTGTGTTTGCAAAAGCAAGCTGTTGGTTATTGTGTGCGTGCATACCAATTTTTTTGCCGTATTTATCACCAAGCTCAACATACTGGTCTGTCAGTTTAGAAATTTGTTCAGGGTAAAAAGAACCAAAGCTGTCTACTACATATATAACATCAACACTACTTTTTGCAATTTCCTTTAGTCCAATCATAAGTTCATCATTGTTAACCTTTGAAACTGCCATAATATTACAAGAAACTTCATAGCCTTTTTTCTTAGCATCTTCAATAATCTCAATAGCAGCTGGAATTGTATTTATGTAAGTTGCAACTCTGATTAAATCAATAGGACTATCGCTTCTGTTAACAATATCACGCTTAAAATTAGTTCTACCAACGTCTGCCATAACAGAAATTTTAAGATCAGTATCATTATCACCAACAATAGCTCTTATGTCATCATCATTACAGAATTTCCATTTGCCGAATTCGCTCTCATTGAATATATCTTTAGAAGCCTTGTAACCAAATTCCATATAGTCAATACCGGCTGCGATACAAGCCTTATATAAGTCCTTAACAAACTCATCTGAAAAATAAAAATTGTTTACCAATCCGCCATCTCTGAGTGTACAGTCGATTACCTTAAGGTCAGGGCTGTACGATACTAAATTTGCATCTGTTAATTTTGCCATTTTTAATTCCTCCATCAAATTAGTATTGCATAACACTTTAGAAGATAAAAGCGTAACGCTTTTAAGTGTTAAAGTG
>JAXJXA010000317.1:0-4282 GCA_036307745.1 Acutalibacteraceae bacterium
GGGTGATACGGCAGTAGCTACCACAGAGGTTGTTGTAACTGCACCAAGAGCAAATCTAAAGGCAACAAATACAAAGCCTGTTTACGGCGAGAGTATAAATGTTGTGGCTACAGGTACAAACTTTAATGTAAACAAGCAGTATAAGTTTGAATACAAATCAGCCGAGGACGAAGATTGGACCGTTTTGAGCGATTACAGCACGGAAACTCAAAATGTTGATATACGCTTTAACAAGGTAGGAACATTCTATTTAAAGGTTACTATTAAAGACAGTTCAGAAAATATTGCTGAAAAAACCTTGACATTTAACATTGCCAAACCAACTGTAACAATTAATGCTGAAGGTCCTACAACTGTAAAAAATCAAGAATTCACCATTAATGTAGGTGTTGATAAAACTACATATAAAGAGTTTAAGTATAAATATCAGTATAAAAAGAAAGATGCCAGCACTTGGACAACTATTAGCAATTATACATATTCACAATCACAAAAGGTTAAATTTACTGAAGCCGGAGAATATGTTGTTAAGGTAACCGCTAAAAGCACTGAGGACAGCAGTTTAATTATATCAAGCACAAAAACTTATAAAATTCAAGAGCCTGCGGTAGTAATAAATACTGTAACAAATGCTGAAGCCGGAGATACTATTGACATTGGTGCAACAGCAACCAATTTTGGCAATGGTATTACATACAAGTTCCAGTATAAGGTTGGCGAAAATGCACAGTGGAATACTATACAGGAGTCTGAAAACAGTATAGCTACTTTAAAGCTAATGCAGGGCGGTACATTTACTATAAGAGCTATTGTAACTGACTCTGTGGGCAACAGTGTTACAACTGAAAAAAATGTAGAAGTAAGAGGTATGTATATAGACCTGAATGTAGAAAATACAACACCATTTGTAGGTGAAACTTCGGTTATTGTTGCTGAGGCTAAAGGCTTTCTTGCAGAGGGAACCAACCTTGAATACAAATTTGAATACAGAGAACTAATTTCTTCAACGTGGCATACCCTGCAGGATTACAGTGAACTTTCATATACTGAATTTGTAGGAAAAACATCAGCTGTGCCTGATGAATACGCAAATTATGCAGGTGCCTTTGAAATAAGAGCTATCGCTAAGGATGAAAGCGGAAACACTACTGTTTCAGACGCTGTAAAAATCACTCCTCAGAAAATGAGAATGTCGTATTCACTGTCAAATACCAACGTAGAACCCGGCACAGAGGTTACAGCTAAGGTTAATGTAACAGGTGGCTTTGGAGAAATTAAATACCTGTATGAATACAGTAGAAATAATGGAGATTGGCAGCCACTTGTTTATACAAACTACGTTTCATATAATGAAATTAAATTTAAGTTCTCGGCAGAGGGTACATATAGAATAAGAGTAACAGCTAAAGATTCAACAGGTACATTTGTAAACACAGGTACAGGTGCAGACCAGAATATTATGACATTAAAGGTAGCCAAGCCTGTGGACCCTGTATTTTATTGTACTTTGTCAGTACCCGGCACAGTTAACGTAAACCAGAAATGTAATTTTATTGCTGAAGCCGGCAATGGTAGCGGTGACTATACATACAAGTTTACAATAAGGAATGCAAACTCTACAACAGAAAAGGTTTTGCAGAATTATAACGCAAATAATAAACTTGACTATACACCAACATCAGAAGGCGTATATTACGTTACTGTTTATGCAAAAGACAGTAACGGCAAAGAGGTTAAAACTACCCGCACAATAAACGCAATATATTATAGTGTTACTTTTTATAAAAATTATAGTACCACTGAAAATATTACAGTGAACCTTGACCCTACTTTAAAGGATACTTATATGGATGACACTTATACTTTTAAGTATGAGTACAGAAATAAGCTGGATTCAAATTGGACTATTATTCAGAAATTCAGCGACAACAAAACACTTAATGTAAATTTTGCTGACAGCGGTGTTTATGAAGTAAGAGTGACAGCTAAAAACAGTGAGGGTATTGAAAAAATTGCAACTACAACCGTTACTGTAAATGAGGCTATGCAGTTGTTTGCCTCTGCCCTGCCGGATTATATTACAGCTGGCTCAAGCACTGTAATTATTTGTGACACTATTGGCGGTACAAATAACAAAACTTTTAGATATAGCTATTGTGCAGAAGGCTCTGATATATGGTACAGCTTTGCTGATAATTCAAATGGAAGTGTTGCTGTGGCTACATTTGAGGCTAAGGGTACATATAAAGTTAGGGTAATAGCTACCGATAGCGTAGGTGCTACCTCAGAAACATATTTAAACATTTATGTAGGATAAGGAGAAAGCGATGAAGTATAAATTACATTTAAAAGTTATCTCTTTAATATTAACTCTTACTCTGCTTGTTGGCATTGTTACACCAACAGTTGCAGCAGCAGATGATATTAAAAAAGATAATAGCAGAAGCATTAATGTAAGTGCTGTATCTGATGCACTGTTAAACGTTCTGAACACCAACAATGAGGAACATATTAAACAGCTTGAGATAACAGACGTTGAGTTTGATATAGACAGAGATTTTGATCAAAGCGGATATGTAACAGTTAAAAATACAGGAACAAATGATGTTGAATTTTTCCTGGATATTACCAATGATTATGATGACATTTTCTTGGGATTTGTAGGTGCAGGCTCGCCTGATCAGCCTACATTGATAACAGCAGGCTCAAGTGTAAAGGTAAAGCTTTCTGTATTTGCACAAAAAGCAGGAAAAAATAAGTATAATCTTCCTGTAAAGTCATACATAGTTGAGGATACAAATTATGTTTTAGACACAGAAACAGAGGTAATTCTTAACTTCAAAGAGGCAGACCTGAACTTTGCTTGTGATCTGGTTTCTACCAATACAGACACACTAGAGCAAAACTTTATGCTTATAAATATGGGTGACGATCTGAACTGTGTTTCAGTTACAGCAGACAGTAACCTTGCCGAGTATGTAACATTAAATCCAACAGTTTCAGACACTCCTGTAAAAAGCGGAGAAAGCCTTAATATTACCGTAACCCCTAACTATACAGCATTAAAAGATAATAATGTAAGCTTGGTTAAGGGCAATCTTGTAGTAAGTGCCGTAGGTAAGCAGCAAAGCTTTGCTGTTACCATAGATACTGAAGGCAAAGAAATTTATTCTATTACAATGGGCGAGCTTGTAGCTTATCAAAAGGGAAATAAGGAATATTATAACCTTAATGCTGATATTTCCTCTGTAACGGATACTGTTAAAATCACAGATAACAGTACAAATAACAATATTGACTATAAAATAAGCTATTCTGTACCATTAATAGATAAGAATACTGACAAAGAGATAACTCGCCTTGAAAATTCGTATACTGTAGAAAGCTATACCGGTGATGATTTAAAAACCGGTGATATGCTGGAAAATAAATATTATCAAGATGGTGAAGATATTATTTATGAATATAAAATGTTCATAAATATTGATGACCTGAAAGAGTTTGCAGCAACACTAGACGAAGATTTCTACAATTTAGTAAATCAAGACAATACAACCAGCACGGTGACTTCAAAGTTAACTGCAATTCCCAGCGGAAGAGCCATTGGAAATGTTGCACAATCAGATGGTTATTGGGATGATGTAAACGGAAGTTGGCCAGCCGATGTTGGAAGTGTTGTAGTTGGAGGAACCTCTAAAGCTGGTGCTGTAATTGGAAACGGATATAATGTTCTTGGCGCAGGTAAAGGTGCCTATGATTGGGCAACCGGTGCCAACCACAAACATGAAGACGCGGTTACTCAATCACCAAATCTAACACCTAGAGAGAAAGCAGAGTATTCAAGCTTATGTGATCAGCAAGATCAAAAGGGTGTTGGTGTACCTGTTTTAGGCATTTTAGCAGGATTTGCTTTTTCCGGCGGGGTAGGTATTGCAGTTGGATTAGGTATTGTGCTTATCGATCATCTTGATAGAGCACGTATGGAGAAGCGTAAAGCGGAGCTTGAAGCAAAAGCAGGCATTGGTGATGGCGAAGGCGGAGAGGGTGGACAAAGCACCACTGACAACAAGCGTAACCAATGTACTAATGCCGGAAAAATAGAAGGTGATTTTAACAATCCATATAATTTCCCAAGTAGTACCGGTGGAAGCACTGGTGGAAACACCGGAGGAAATACTGGTGGAAATACTGGATCTGGCGGAGATGAAAATCCAACGGCTCCAACATCATCTCAGGGTGGTAATGAAAATCCAACGGCTCCAACATCATCTCAGGGTGGTAA
>JAXJXA010000318.1:0-3814 GCA_036307745.1 Acutalibacteraceae bacterium
AGGCGACAGCCTTTCTGTGGATCAGTATTCGTTCAGCACTAAATCTGCTAGAAAATCTTTTACTGATTTTAAACGGTGTTTAGTATAACACCAAAATATGCTTTTACTGTTATATTATAACACCTTTTCACTTGGAATGTAAATAGGGAAGGAGTCATATCCGCACAAAGCTCTGCCGTCCTTTATAATAACGTCCTTATCACATATCACATAATTAAGATTTGCACCTACACCAACTTTAGTATCCTGCATAATTATGCAGTTACTAACCTTTGTTCCCTTACCAATACGTACGCCCTTGGCTATAATACTGTTTTCAACCTCACCTTCAATAATACAACCCTGAGCAATAAGTGAATTTTTAACCGAAGATCCAAGACCGTAACGGCTTGGCATATCATCACGCACTTTTGTAAAAATAGGACTCTTGCTGTTAAACAATTCCTGTCTGTTATCTTTAACAAGTAAATCCATATTCGCTTTAAAGTACTCATCTATTGAAGAAATTATTGAATAATAACCTTCAAACTTATGCCCAAAAAATCTGTATTTTCTTACTTCAGGCTGGAAAATACTTCTTACATAATTCAGCTGATTTTTATTTATACACTCCTGTACAAGTTCAAGCAACAGCTTACGATTTGTAAGAATTGAACCTGCAGCTACATTACATTCAGGTGTTGCACAAGGATTTACAGAAAAAGATTCAATTCGTTCATCTGTACCCGTTGTAAATGTAATAGCCTCTTTTCTTCCTTTACTGTCCAATCCTGTTACATACATAACTGTAAAATCAGCCTTATTTTCAATATGCTCCTGAATCATCTTTTCATAATCAATATTTGCAACCATACAACATTCTGATAAAAGAACATATTCCTCAGTAGCATCACTCAAAAATCTTCTTATAGAATAAAGACTTTCAACAATAGAGTCTCCCAGAATTTCACCTGATTGAATAAAAGGCGGCAAAAGATGAACACCGCCGTTTTTACGGGACAAATCCCAGCTTTTACCCGAACCAACGTGATCCATAAGTGAGAAGAAATTTTTACTTACAATTATTCCAATATTGGTAATGCCACTATTGGTCATATTTGATAAATTAAAATCAATTAATCTGTATTTACCGCCGAATGGTACAGATGCCATTGTACGGTGCGATGTTAAAGATTGTATTCTGTCAGCGTGTGTATTGCCAAACACTATACCAAGTACATCGTTATTTCTCATTATTCATTTACCTCCACAACGTCAGCGTCTATCATAGCCTTTGGAGCTACAACACAGCCCTCGCCTACGGTAATACCGTCACCAATCACTGCAATACCCCACTGCTCATCATTTTTATATTCCTCAGGTCTGGCACCTATATGTGCATTCTTTTTTATCACTGCCTTTTCGGATACAATAGCATACTCAACTACTGCACCGTCCTCAATTACCGCATTTGGCATTATTATAGAGTCGGTTACTGTTGCTCCTGTACCTATTTTTACACCTGGGAACAATACAGAAAACTCTATGTTTCCATCAACATCACAGCCATCAGACACTAAAGAATTTTGTATTCTTGCGTTTTCACCTATGTAGTGAGGGGACATTAATGGATTCCTTGAATAAATCTTCTCTGTTTCACCACTTAAATCCAATGTAGTATTAGGATTAAGCAAATCCATATTGGCTTCCCAAAGGCTGTCAATAGTACCAACATCTTTCCAATATCCCTCAAATTGATAAGCAAACATTCTCTCGCCTGCATCAAGCATTGCCGGAAGAACATCTTTACCAAAATCATTGCTGGAATCAGGATTAGCCTCATCTTCTTCAAGATATTTTCTTAGTTTATCCCAATCAAACACATAAATACCCATTGACGCATTAGTACTCTTTGGGTTTTCAGGTTTTTCCTCAAATTCATAAATTGAACCGTCAGGATTTGTATTCAGAATACCAAATCTTGATGCTTCTTCAAGTGGTACATCTATTACAGCTATTGTGCAGGCAGCTCTATTCTTCTTGTGATATGCAATCATTTTTGAATAATCCATCTTATATATGTGATCGCCTGAAAGTACAACTACATATTTAGGGTCATATCTTTCAATAAAATTCATATTGCGATAAATTGCATTAGCTGTACCTGCGTACCAGTGTGCACCATCCATTTGCTGATATGGACTAAGGCAGGTTACTCCATCATAAGTTCCGTCCAAATCCCAAGGCTGACCATTACCTATATATTCGTTCAGCACCAAAGGCTGATATTGGGTTAAAACCCCCACTGCCTCAATACCGGAATTAACACAATTAGACAGTGGAAAATCTATAATTCTGTACTTACCTCCAAAGGGAACTGCCGGCTTTGCCAATTTTCTTGTCAATACTCCTAATCTGCTTCCCTGTCCTCCGGCAAGTATCATTGCCACTGTTGTTTGCTTTGGATACATTACTTTACTTCCTCCTTATATACCTATATTCTGTAAAACAGAATAATCATAAAATCAATCTCTCAAGAGATAAATAAGCGTTATATTTCTTCAGTCTTATTTTCAACTGACGTTAACTTTTTGTTTCTTCCTGTTTTTTCCTTGCTGATTTTTTCAGCATTTTCAACAACCTTCTGTACAACCTCTATTCCAATATGCTGTTTAATGTCTGCATTTTCTTTACAAATACACACATTTTCTGCATCTGTATTTTTATCAGCTTTTTTATTTGTTCTTTTAACTACTTTATCAGAATCTGAATTTGTTATTTCTTCAAGCTCCGCAATCTTTTCATTAAGCTCCATAAATTCCTCTATCGTTTCTTTGTCCTCAGGAGCAATATCATAATTATCAATGTCAGTATGTCTTAGCTTGCACTTAAAATACATAGCTGATAGAGGAGGTATTGTTAATACAAGACTTTGGTCATAACCGTGCATAGGCACATCAACAGAGTTAATTTCATTGCCATTGGTAATACCATCACCGCCAAAATCCGAGTTATCGGTATTGAACACCTCTTCATATACCCCCTTGTATGGCACACCTATGTTATAATTTTCACGCTTGATAGGTAAGAAGTTACATACTGCTATAATACCCTCACCTTTAGCATCAAGACGTCTGAACGCCATTACACATTGTGTAAAATCATCGTGATGAATCCAATGAAATCCTTTCCACGAATCTTCAATTTCATACATAGACGGATTTTCTACATAAAATTTGTTTAAACACTTTATGAAATATTGCAACTGGCTATTCTTAGGATATTCCAGCATATTCCACGAAAGCTCACTATCGGTATTCCATTCTTCCATCTGACCAATCTCTGTACCCATAAAAGTAAGTTTTTTTCCGGGATGCATCATCATATAAGCCATAAACGTTCTTACCTGAGCAAACTTACTGTTATAATCTCCCGGCATTTTACCTAAAAGAGATTTCTTTCCAAAAACAACTACATCGTGTGAAATTGGTAACACAAAGTTTTCTGCAAAGGCATAGAAAAATGAAAAAGTCATATGTGCATGATTAAAAGGACGGTAAAAAGGGTCAAGCGACATATAGTGAAGCATATCATTCATCCAGCCCATATTCCACTTAAAATCAAAACCCAAACCGCCTTGCTCAACAGGCTTTGAAATCATCGGCCAAGCTGTTGATTCCTCAGCAATAGTCATTACACTTGGAAATAATTTGTGTATATTGTAATTCAACTTTTGAATGAAGGCAACTGCCTCCAGATTCTCTTTACCGCCAAACTTATTTTTGGCTGACTCTTTACCGGCTTTATTGTAGTCAAGATAAAGCATAGATGCAAC
>JAXJXA010000319.1:0-1532 GCA_036307745.1 Acutalibacteraceae bacterium
GCACTTCATACTGCGTCCTCGAAAGGCGACAGCCTTTCTGTGGATCAGTATTCGTTCATTACTAAATCTGCTCGAAAATCTTTTAGCGATTTTAAATGGTGTTTAGTATTAAATAAAAAGTGTTACCAGGTATTTTTGTGTAAAAATCGGCATAAAGCATTTAAACTTACAAATTATTATGGTATCATTAAACAAATAAACAAAAGAGGTACAATCGTATGAATTGTTTTGAACCTGTATATTACAGTACTTTTAAATGTATAGCAGATAAATGTCAGGATAACTGTTGCATAGGTTGGGAAATTGACATAGATAACAACACCTTAAAAAAATATAAACGCGTAGAAGGTGAATTTGGTAAAAAACTTAAAAACGGAATTACTAAGTGCGATAATACACACTGCTTTAAACTGAATAAAAAAGAACGTTGTGTATTCCTTAATGAAAATAATCTTTGTGATATTATCATTAACCTTGGTAAAGAAAATCTTTGCCAAATTTGCACCAATCATCCTAGATATATTAATGAATACCTGAATATTACGGAGTATGGTTTGGGAATATCCTGTGAAGAAGTATGCAGAATTATTTTATCACAACAGGAACCTGTTTATCTTATTGATTCAGAAACTAAAGATAAAATAACAGAAAATCCATTTAAAAATAATTACTATATGGCATATCTCTTTGAAATCAGAAAAATCATAACAAATACTCTTCAAAATCGTAGTTATAAAATAAATCAGCGTTTATTTACTGTAGTTAAGTTATGTTACAAAGTAGAAATCGACTGTCATTCTGACAAAAGTGATAATGAACTTTTAGGCAACATTGAATACATTAAAAGCTATGCAAAATTTATTTTTACTGATACAGCTAACTTTGATAATAAAAATGTCGCACACAAAAAAGATTTTCAATTTTTAAAAAAATTATTATGTAATATAATAAATGATTATATATCTGCTGAAATTCTTGATTTAAAGTGGATGGAACTTTTGCAAAATACTCTAAACTATCTAAATTCACAGTCTGAACTACAATTTATTAATGCACATACAAAATTTGAGAAGCATATAAACACAGAACTTCTCTTTGAAAATTTTCTAATTTATCTTATCTACAGATACTTTTTAGAAAGTTATTACGATGATATGATAACAGAAAAAGCTCTTTTTTTACTTTCATCATACATAGTTATAAAGGAAATTTTTGTATATATTTTCTCTTCAACCCTCTCCCTCACTTTTGAAGATATTATTGAAATAATTCACAACTATTCAAAAGAAATCGAATATTCAGATTGCAATTTGAATTATTTATGCAACTGCTATTCCTCTAAAGAAGCATATAAATTAGATAATATTATAAATATATTATTCTAAGTTTCTCTATTTTTTAGGGTTTGTTTGATAATATAAAAAATGCTATATTAAACGCTATATTTTTTGTTTAAAAGAGTAAATTTAATACTAAACTCTATTAATAGAGTACACCTGGTTACACAGGCTATACTGTGCTATGTACAGCAC
>JAXJXA010000320.1:0-16246 GCA_036307745.1 Acutalibacteraceae bacterium
CTTTAAATTCATTATAGAAGTATTAGTTGCTTTTTTATAATTAGCAACCTGTCTGCTACATTCCATTCTCTTTTTAAACAACTCTATAAGCTGTGAATCTATATTATCAATTTCTTTTCTAATTTCACTCAAATCCATTTATTTTTATCCTCCTTACAGCAAATTTATAAGAGAAATAGCCAAAGCAGACTCAATAACTACTGTTGCACGAGGTACAATACAAGGATCGTGTCTACCTTTTATAACAAGTTCTGTGTTGCATTTCTGTGTTAAATCAACAGTTTTTTGCTGTTTTGAAATAGATGGTGTGGGTTTAATTGCTGTGCGAAACAAAATTGGCATACCATTAGTAATTCCGCCTGTAATACCACCGTTATTATTTGTAAGTGTTATTACATTACCTTTCTCATCATAAGAATACTGATCGTTTGACTGACTACCAAGCATTTCAGTAATTGAAAAACCTGCACCAAACTCTATCCCCTTAACCGCAGGAACACCAAATACTATTGAAGAAATAAGATTTTCAACACCACCAAACATAGGATCACCTAAACCAGCAGGAACACCTGTGGCTACACATTCAATTACGCCACCTGTGCTATCCTGATTCAAGCGTGCTTCTTCTATATATTCACGCATATCGCTCTCAACTTCACTATCAATTACAGGGAAAGAGATTTTGTTCAGCTTTTCAATAAGCTGATTATCAATATAAACAGGATTAAAAGGAGTATCACAAACCTTACCTACCGAGTAAATATGTGATGCTATTTTAATACCTTTTCTTTCAAGAATCTGTCTGCATATTGAACCTGCAAACACAATAGGTGCCGTTAATCTTCCCGAAAAATGTCCACCGCCACGAATATCATTAAAACCGTTATATCGTATAAATCCAGGATAATCACCGTGACCGGGACGAGGTGATGTAAGAAGATTGCCGTAATCAACTGAACGAGTGTTGGTATTTTCTATTACTGCACACAAAGGAGTGCCTGTAGTTATATTATCAAGCATACCACTCATAATTACAGGAAAATCTTTTTCCAGACGTGGTGTAGCAGTTTTATCCTTACCTGGAGCACGTCTGCCCATAAACATAAGCAACTGCTCCATATCTATTTTTTCACCGGCAGGCAAATCATCTATTACCACACCTATTCCTTTACCGTGGCTTTCACCAAAAATTGAAATCTTAACTTTTTTGCCCCAATATGATGACATATACTCTGCCTCCTTTTATATTTCTTCAACCTTGCCCATAATCTTCTTATAATCCTCAAAAAAGGCAGGATAAGATTTATTAATACTTTCTTTATCGGTAATTTCTATGGAATTTGTAGATTTTTCAACTGCTATTGACATTGACATAACAATTCTATGGTCGTTATACCCCTCTACACAACCACCATTTGCCTGACTAATACCATTTATAAGCAAACCATCAGGCTTTTCGGTAACATCTGCACCAATCTTTTTCAAACAGGTGCAAATAGCATTAAGTCTGTCACTCTCTTTTATTCGTAATCTTTCAGCACCATAAATATTTGTTGTTCCCTCTGCAAAAGCGGCTGTAACAGCAAAAATAGGTACTAAATCAGGAATTTGTCTTGCATCAATTTCAATTCCCTTTAGTTTATCAGCAGTTACATTGATTTTATCATTATCCGTTGTAACCTTTGCACCAAATCTTGAAAAAATTTCCATACAAGCCTTATCACCCTGAATTGAATCTGTGCGTAAACCTTTCAAAGTAACATTTCCACCAAGAGCACCTGCCGCCATAAAAAATCCAGCCTGTGACCAATCTCCCTCACAGGTGTAGTTACAAGGAGTATAACTTTGCCCACCTTTTATAAAATAACCATAATCGGTAACTTCTACTTTAACTCCAAACTGAGCCATTGTGCGGATAGTCATATTTATATACCCAACTGATTCCAAAGACGATGAAAGTACAATCTTAGAATCTTCACCCGTAAGAGGTAATGCGAGAAGTAAACCTGTAATAAACTGAGAGCTTACATCGCCTTGTACTACAAATTCTCCCGATTGCAAACTTCCACTAATTTCAAGGGGTAATCCTCCCTGTGTAACACAGTTTACACCAGCCTTTGGCAAGCAATCAAGATAAATTCCTATTGGTCTCTGAGGTAATCTACCTTTACCAATAAATGTAGTTTTCACACCACCTACTGCGGCAACAGGAATAAAGAAACGCAGTGTAGAACCCGATTCTCTGCAATCAAGCACAGCCTCTTTATTTGAAAACAGATTTGTTCCGTCAACATAGGCAGTATTCCCTTCAACGGTAATTTCTGCTCCTAAAGCTGTTGCACAATCAATAGTTGCTGAAATATCCTGTGACAAATCCACAGGAGCTATAACACTTTTCCCTTTTGAGAGTGCGGCACATAATATTGCACGGTGTACGTCACTTTTAGATGGTGGCAAAGTTACCTCTCCGTTAAAAACAGTTGGTATAACTCTTACACTGCTCATTTCATATCCTCCTCGTATAATAGTTTTTATTTATTTCCTGTAACAAAGTCAAGCATCTCTGTCTTTTGAACAGGATATATTCTGCTTGAACCTATATTATCAAGCACAATCAGCGAAATTGTTGTACTTGTACTTTTTTTATCTGCAAATGCACTTTTCACCATACTTTCAACAGCTGTGTCATCATTGACAGGAAGATTATACTTTTGGCAAAGAACTTCAATTTTTTCAGTTGTTCCCTTTTTCGTAATTCCTGCCATTTCACTTGCCTTAGTCATCATAATCATTCCCACAGCCACAGCCTGACCATGAGAAATTCCTTCAAAATTATGTTCCTTTTCGATAGCGTGACCCAAGGTATGTCCAAAATTCAATAAAGCACGTTCTCCGTGGTCATATTCGTCACGCTCTACAACATCACGCTTTATCTTAACACATTCGTATATAATATCTTCAATTATATCTTTTGCATTATTTTTAGCAAGAGTATTGAATAACTCTTCATTTTTAATACATCCGTACTTTATAACCTCTCCCATACCATCTGCAAAAAAGTGGTCAGTCAATGTATCAAGTGTATCAGGATCAATAAGAACCGTATTAGGTTGCCAGAATGCACCAACAAGATTTTTACCTTGTGGTATATCAACACCTGTTTTTCCGCCAACAGAAGAATCCACCTGTGAAAGAAGAGATGTCGGTATTTGAACAAAGTCTATGCCACGCAGATATGTAGCCGCTGCAAAACCTGACATATCTCCTGTAACTCCTCCACCAAGTGCAACAATAATATCACTACGAGTCAAACCATTGGTAACAAGCTCATTATACATAGCATAAATAGTATCTAACTTTTTGCTCTGTTCTCCTGCGGTAAATATAAAACTGAAAGTTTCAAATCCTGATTTTTCAAGAGAGTTAACAACTTTTTCTCCATAAATAGGAAAAATATTGCTATCTGAAATAATCATAGCTTTTTTTGCTTTTGACACCTTGCGGATATATTCTCCACAATTTTCAATTAATCCACGTTCAATTAATATATCGTAAGGTCGCCCTGTGGCAACGTGTATAGTTTTCATTCCTTTAGTTCCTCCTTAACGGTTCTTCCTGCATGCAGTTGTTCATACAGGCTTTTGCTGTCACCGTTTGCGATACTGTTTCTGAGCCTTGAAAGATTATCAATTAATGTATCAAGTTCAGCTGTTAAAGGCTCTTTATTTTCAATAAACAATTCCGTCCAAAGTTCTGCATTTATTTTTGCAACTCTTGAAACATCTCTGTAACTGCCTGCTGAAAAACCCTTGTGGTTTTTGCACAAGGGACTAAGCACATAAGCACAAGCAAGTACGTGTGGCACCTGCGATGTAAAAGCGATCATTCTGTCATGCACCTGAGGCGTAACAGTAGGAGTTTGAGTGAAACCGATTGAATGTACAAAATTCACCACAAAATCCACCGTACTCTGAGATGCATTACAAGGCACCATAATACAGGAGGCATTCTGAAATAAATCAGCATCAGAAGCCTTAAAACCGTTGTTTTCCTTGCCAGCCATAGGGTGAGTTCCTACAAATGTAAAGCCGTATTTTTCAGAAAGCATTACCATTTTCGGACATATTTCGCTTTTTATCCCGCAAGTATCAGTAACAACACAATCCTTATTTATATATTTACCATACTTCTCCACAAAATCAACCGCTGCTTTTGGATATGTACCCAGAATAAGCATATCTGCTGTTTTTAAATCTTCAGCAGTTCCCTCTCTGTCTATTGCACCACATTTAAGTGCAAGTCTTATAGGTTCTTCACTACGATTTATCCCTATAACAGTATGATTGGTGTATTTTTTTATTGCCTTTGCATATGAACCACCAATTATGCCCAAGCCGGAAATTACAATATTCATTTTAACACCTCATTACACCTAAAAATCCTCTTTTATTCGGATAACGATAATCAATTAAACATCTTTGTCAAAAAGTAATTTGTAAATATCTTCTGCTACCTGTAATGGTGCTTTATTGGCGTTCAGAACATAATCAGCTGCCCTTTTATAAATTGGAAATCTCTGATTATACATTTCTTCCATAACTTTATCTTTGTCAGGTCTTTGTAGTAATGGACGTTTTTTATCATTACGAAGGCGGTATTTGATTGTATTGAGAGGAGCATTCAAAAGAACTACTGTACAGTTATTTTTCAAAGCTTGAACATTTCTTTCAAAAAGTAAGGTTCCTCCTCCTGCTGAAATAATACAGTTCTGCTTTTCTGCAATCTCTTTTGATGCTAAGTGTTCCAAATCTCTGAAATATTCCTCACCGTGTTCTGCAAAGATATTGCTTATAGTTGTCTTCTGCTGTTGTTCAATGTACTGGTCAAGGTCTATGTACTCCATATCAGCAAGCTTTGCAAGCTGTCTGCCAACAGTAGTTTTTCCACTGCCCATAAAACCACAAAGCACTATATTCTTTTTTTTCAAGCTAATCACCAAATTCCGTTTAATTAAAAGTTTTTCTGCAATTCTTCAGAAGCATCTATACAAATTTGTTCAATATCTTTAATATCGTATGTTGATCCGTCCCAAATCTGATGAGAAACAACAGCCTGCCATACCAACATAGCCATTCCGCCAACTGCTTTTTTTCCCATTGACTTTGCAGTTTTTACCAACTTTGTTTCAAGAGGATTATAAACAGCATCAAATACAGCGTTACAATTCTTGATAATATCTTCACCAACAGGCATAGCATCAATATTGGGGTACATTCCTAATGGTGTTGCATTTATAAGCAAGTCAATATCTCTGTCCAGCTTTTCTATTCTCTCAAGATAACAAGTAGAAATACTTGGATGAACTGTCTTTTCCATAATCTCACAGGCTAAAGCTGCAACCATATGAATATCTTCGTGTCTTACAGCAATAGTAATATCTGCACCAGCCTTAGCGGCTTCAAAAGCCATTATTCTGGCTACACCGCCTGTACCTAAAATTACCACATTACCGTCCAGCTTAATGCCGTTTGCCTTTAACGCCTGTAAAAAACCGTCGGGATCAGTTGTGTAACCTCTTCCCTGTGCATCAACAGTATTTACACTGCCATACATCGCCGCTTTTTTATCAAGAGATGACAAACTATGAATAATTGCAGACTTATGTGGAATTGTTATATTAAAGCCGTCAAGTTTAGACAGCTTTTCTGCATAATCTGCTGCAAGATTTTCTGGTTTAACATCAATTACTGAATAATCAGCCTCAATTCCTGCAAGTTCAAACAGTTTTTTATGAATAAAAGGTGACATTGTATGACCTATCGGATGACCTATAACAGCATATTCTTTTTTTGACATAGAAAAAACCTCAATTCATATTTTTTTATTACAAGATAATCAAAATCGAAAAATATTTAAAAAATTTTCAAAATTATATTGACAAAGTTGCATTTTACCAATAATATAAGTCTGTACTTAAAATTTAGTTGTGTTGCAAGTAAAACACATTGGTATTATTGTACCAAAAAATGGCGGCTTTGTCTACTGTAATACAAGCAATACACGCATTTTAATAAAACACAGGAGGAATTATTTATGGTACTAGAGAAAGTTAAAGCTATTTTAGCTGACCAGTTTGACGCTGAGGAAGATTCAATCACAGCAGAAACAACAATTCAGGATGATTTAGGTGCTGATTCTCTTGACGTTGTTGATCTACTGATGACAATCGAGGACGAGTTTGAGGTTGAGATTCCTGATACAGAGATTGAAAACCTTAAAACAGTTGGTGACCTTGTAAAGTATATTGAGAATAACAAGTAATTTTATAACCTCTTTTTAAATTTCAGGGTTGTTAAAAGCCATACCACATTCTTTGCGAATGTGGTATGGCTTTTTATTGTGCAAATCATTATACTTTAAAATATTAACTTTCTACCGGAAATTTTGTAATATTTCCAAGTAAATATTTTTGAATATATACTCCATCTGCAAGAGTTATATTACCATCACCGTTGACGTCTCCTGCTATTTTGGAATTATCTGTCAATTCATATTTACCAAGCAAATATCTCATCAGACTAACACCATCAATCAATGTAACCTTACCATCTCCGTTTATATCACCATAAACTAACTCTATGGCTGGTTGACATTTACTCCAGCTTCCATTATGAATATATGCTTTTTTATCATTATCATAAGTTTCATAATCTGCCTTAGCTTTATATATTGTTCTATTACCTTGGAATGTTAAGTTGTAAGTCTGTCGCTTATCATTTGTAGTTTCACTTTTACCGTTATTAAAGATGATATTTTTAAGCTCACCTTTTATTGTATAGCTATAAATATTATCACCTTCATAATTCATTTTTACACCTGGCCAATCAACTGTAAGAGATCCACCCCAGGAATAGAAATAGACCTCTTCCCACTGAGTATTGGTGTTATCAAAATAAACTACATCAGCTTTACAATCATTTATAGCCTGAATAGTCTGTTCAAGTAATGTGGTAACTTGTGAATTAGTAGAAGCGTTGTTAATTTTTGTTTTACCATTATCTGCTTCCTTTGTCATCGCACTTACCACATCACTTGAATATTCCTTTTTGTACTGTGCAATCAAATTATCAATAGACTTTATAGCCTCTGTTTTAGCAGTTTCTAAATCCAGAAGTCCTGAATTCATAAAACTGATTCTTCCCTTTATAAATGTTTCCAGATATTCAAACTGTTCCTGATGAGTGTTACCTGAGCCAGTCACAAGCAATGTTTCCTCTAAATCCCAACGTGTATAATTCATAACAGAAGATGACTCAAGAAAATCGTAATAGTCGTACATACTCTGTAATCTTTTATTACCTGTTGAATTGCCTGTTACTATCGAAAGAGCAGGAACAAAATCTTCTCTCCAAATCTTCTCAACCTCAGTCATAAAATCATCGTGTTGACAAAGTTGTGCAAAAATTGTGCGTGTACTTGAATATCTTTTTGAATTCTTAATAAACCACTTATCATAAGAAGTCATTGTTATGTTATCTTTTGTATTTGTCAAATTTCCCAGAGAAACATCAAAATCCCAACAAGGGCTTGCGTGAACCTTTCCATCACCTGTAATATCAGAATCCTTATAGAAATAACAACTAGAAATACCGCCGTCTATATTAACTGAAAATTCCTGTAACAAATACATTATAGCCGCAGATTTTATATCTATATAATCAGTATAATGCTTTCCTTTTGAATTGTAACCTGTTGATGAATAAAGAGCATTTTCAAGGTCTTGCATAAAACTTGCAATATAATCAATCTGCTGAGCTGAACAAAATTCAGGTGCTTTCATATTGACCATCTGTCCGCCCCGTGTTGTAAAGTTACTAGGTTCGTCTATTGAAACAACAAATTCCATCAGATATCCACCTGTTATATCAGAAGGGTTGTATGGGATATTAAAAGCATTCTTTTGACCTGAACTGTACTTATTATTACCATACAATTCTTCCAAATCAACATCCTTAATACCTGTTGCATTTGACACAGCTTCTTCGGTATTTCTTTGAAGATCGGTAATATCCACCAAATCACCGTCGCCTGCCTCTACTTTTTGAGTAAGCTGATATGTACCAAGATATTCACCATTAGCATACAAATCTACAAAACGTGATTCAGGGGTATAATCAAGTCCTGTTTCGTGAGCTAAATCATACATAAGAACATTTCTTATCATTGAATGTTCCTGTGCATTGGCAAGCAAACACCACTTCTTGTTCTTATCCATACCCATCAAAGCAGTTTTCTTAGCCAATTTAATGTTATAGGGCTTTTTATCTAATTTCCAGGTTGTATTACCTCTACCCTTTATCGAATCAAGGTCATTATCATATGAAACATTACCGTCATAATCAATTACAACCATTTTACCAGATTCAGAATTTTCCTTATTACTATTAACATAGTCCATCGAACCACTCTCTGTTGTAAAGAACATTGAACCTATACCATTTGCCTTTTGAACACAAAGAGTATATGTACTACCATCAGCTGTGACTGTATAATTTTTTTCATTTTCAAAAAAATTGTAGCTATTACCACTTATTATCTGTACACCATTAATTTTAACATTTCCAAAATTATGATATACAGTCAGATTTGATAAATTTGCTGAAGATGGTAAAAACCAATAATATATACCCTCTTTAGCATACCACTTGACAGCGTCAATATTATTACTTGTATCAGTGATTGTTCCCTCTGCCCACAAAGCCTTGCTTGAACTTGATTGAACATACTCAGGAGCTATACTGTTACTTACAGCAGACACCGTAAGTGGTAATCCTGTAAATGTAAGCAGAATCGCCAAAAATACAGACAGTAAGCCAAAACTACCCTTTTTAAATATTTTCATTTTCTCATCATCCTTTCAATATTTATAAATTCAACACATAAAAGTTTATCATAGATATTTAGAAAACTCCAGAAAAACACCTCTAAATCACTTTACAAATTAATTATATATTTTTATATAAAATGTAAATACACACAAGAAAACTGAACATAAAATTTATTATTTTTTATTTATATACAATAAGACAGCAAAGACAGCACCCAAAGATGCTGTCTTCAAACAAATTATCGCTTTAATACAAAACCTATTTTTTTCATAGCTTTGTCAACAGTACGTTGAGAAATTTTACGTGCAATATCAGCAGATTTATCATAACACTCTTTCAGATAAGCCTTATCCTTTATAAACTGATTAAATCTCTCCTGAACAGGTCTTAGTTCTTCAACTACCGCTTCTCCTACTGCTGTTTTGAAGTCACCATAGCCTTTGCCTTCAAATTCTTTCTCAATATCTTCATATGTCTTTCCTGTAACAGATGAATAAATACCCATAAGATTATTTATTCCTTCTTTTCCCTCTCCAAAGCGAACACAAGCATCGCTATCTGTAATAGCACGCTTAAACTTTTTCATTATAACTTCAGGCTTATCAAGCACTGCGACATAAGAATTAGAATTTTCATCAGATTTGCTCATTTTTCTTGTAGGGTCCTGCAAAGACATAATTCTCGCACCTGTTTTGGGAATATAAGCGTCAGGTACTTTGAATACGTTTCCATAAACACCATTAAAACGTTCTGCAATATTTCTTGTTAATTCAAGGTGCTGTTTCTGGTCTGCACCAACAGGAACAAGATCAGCCTGATATAACAAAATATCTGCCGCCATCAATGATGGATATGCAAAAAGTCCTGCATTAATGTTATCTGAATGTTTTGCAGACTTATCCTTGAATTGTGTCATTCTTGAAAGTTCACCAAACTGTGTATAGCAATTCAATACCCAGGCAAGTTCTGCGTGTGTACTAACGTGACTCTGAATAAAGAATAAACTTTTCTCCAAATCTACACCACAAGCAAGCAAAAGTGCATAAGCCTCATAAATATTCTGTCTGAACTTTGCAGGCTCCTGTCTTACAGTAATTGCGTGTAAATCAGCCAAAGCATAAATACAGTTGTATTCATCCTGCAATTTTATCCAGTTTTTCAAAGCACCAAGATAGTTGCCCAATGTAATATTACCTGTGGGCTGAATGGCACTGAATATTACTTTCTTTTTTTCTTGTTTCTGTTGTTCCATTTTATTTTTCCTCCTTACTGCAAAGTTCTTTTACAAGCTCTCCCAGAATTTTAACACCCTTTTCCAGTTGTTGGTCTGTCGGTGTTGAAAAGTTGACTCTGAAAGTATGACATTTATCATTTTCATCTGTCAGAAATGCATTTCCGGGAACAACACATACCTTTCTCTTAACAGCCTCTCTACAGAAGTCAATCATATCTATATAATCAGGCAGTTTACACATTATAAATAATCCGCCATCAATTTTATCGTAAGTTACATAAGGTGCCAAATGTTCATCCAGCAAATCCATCATAAGCTGTGCTTTTTTTCTGTAAAGATTTCTCAATCTTTCCAGATGAGCCTCAAAATCATACTTGGTTATATATTCATAAGCAATCATCTGTGACCAAATGTTAGTATGAACATCCTGTCCCTGTTTACATACAACCATTTTTTGTATTATCGGTACAGGTGCAACACACCAACCTACACGCATACCAGGTGAAATAACCTTGGAAAAAGAACCTGCATAAATTACAATACCATCTGTATCAAGAGATTTTATTGAAGGAACATTTTCACCTGAATAACGCAAATCACCATAAGGATTATCCTCAAGTATCAGTACACCATACTTTTTAGCAAGAGCATAAACAGCTTGACGCTTTTCAAAACTCATAGTCACACCTGACGGATTCTGAAAATTAGGAATAACATAAATGAATTTAACATTTTTCTCACTTTTCAGTTTTTCTTCAAGAATACTAATATTGATCCCGTCAGCTTCCACAGGTACACCAACCAGTTTGGCATTATATGAACGAAAAGAATTGAGAGAACCTATGAAACTTGGTGCCTCACATATAATAACATCACCTTCATTGCAAAGGGATTTTGTAGCTAAATCCATAATTTGCTGTGCTCCGGAAGTTATAATAAGCTCATCTTTCTCTGTACCTATATTATGTTTTTCTTTCATATACTGCTTAAGATAATTTCTAAGAGGTACATAACCCTCCGTTACACTATATTGAAGTGCATCAATAGGGTTTTCGTTCAGAAGTTTTACAGAAATTTCAGCAATCTCTTTGCTTGGAAAAGCATCTGGAGCAGGATTACCTGCTGAAAGGGACACTACCTGCGGATCAGAAGCATATTTAAAAATTTCTCTGATAGCTGATGGTTTCAGAGAGTTTACTCTGTCACTAAAAGTATATTCCATTTTTATTCACTCCAAATTACATATTGTGTCCATTTTATCACACATATTATATTTATTCAATAATTATGATAATCTCATTAAAAAAATCGGAAAGCCTTTTATATTACTTTATAATTACTTAAAAAACTTTGTATCAAACACCTGCAGAAGATTATCTACTGCTATAACTCCGCTTGGAATCTCTCTATTAGTACGATTCAGCCATATCGTATTTATTCCTGCATCTTCCGCACCTTTAACATCACTTGTAAGAGAATCACCAATATGTACTACTTCATTGCTGTTTAGTCCAGCCTCAGACAAAGCAAGGTTATAAATTTCAGTTCTCGGTTTATATGAACGTGCATCTTCACTTGTAACAATACCTGTCGGTTTAAAATTGTTATATTCAACTGCTTGCATAATATCATCTCTGTCTACATTCGAAACTATATATACAGGAACAGGGCATTTTTTAAAAAACTCTCTCGTATCCTTAAAGACAGGTGGATTAATCCACTGTGAAAACATCAACTCACTTAACTCTTCAAGATTCTCAGTTGATTTAAACTTTAAAAGTGTTTCTTTTAAAGCAGTACGCTCCAACTCACGTTGGGTAATAAAATTTTCTCCATAAGATTTATTAACTGAATTTTGAAAGAATTCCCACCAATAAATACCTATTTCTGAAGGCTCAATAGCCTCTCCTGAATTATATATTCTTTTGGTAAGCTCACTGATTACCCTTGTGTCTTCCTGAACGAGAGTACCATAAAAATCAATAAAAACAGCCTTTACCATATAATTAAACCTCCATTTTGATTTAATCGCAATCAGTAGCAAAAAATTCCATAAACTCCTCTACAGGCTCAACCTCACCGCAAGTTGCGTCTGCCAGCGATTTTTTTAACATTTCCAGATTAACCGGTGCTATATGAAAACTCATCTCAACCTCTGAGCCAAAGTCGCTGTTATCTACAAAGCCACCACATTGTGGAATAAGAGATGATACCTTTCCATATTGATTATAATCACAAGTAAGGGTACAAACAGCACACTGTTGCATTGTTACTATGCTCGATGCCTCTGTTGCTATTTTTGCACTATGAGAATATGCTCTTACTAAACCACCTGCACCCAGCAAAACACCACCAAAATAGCGTGTTACTACCACAACCAGATCTGTCAGATTGCTTTTTACAAGAACGTCCAATACAGGAACTCCTGCGGTACCCTGAGGCTCTCCATCATCAGAATATCGCTTTATCTGACCTTCTCTTAAACAATAGGCATAAACATTGTGGCGAGCGTCCCAGTGCTTGGTTTTAATTTTATTTATAAATTCAAGAGCCTCTTCTTCAGTTGAAACCGGCTTGCAATATCCTATAAATCTTGAACGTTTTTCTATAAATTCGTCATTTGCCTCTTTCAGCACTGTTTTATAACTGTTGTCTGCCATAATGCACACCTCCTATAAAAATCAATAAGCGACACAAGCACTGCTGTGTCGCTTAAGAAACAAAATCTTATTTGTTTTTGATGCCAAAACGCTTGTTAAATCTGTCAACACGTCCGCCTGTATCAACAAGCTTCTGCTTGCCAGTAAAGAAAGGATGACACTTTGAACAAATTTCAACACGGATGTTCTCCTTAGTTGAACCTGTTTCGATTACATTACCGCAAGCACAAGTAATTGTTGTCTGCTTGTAGTTAGGATGGATACCCTCTTTCATTATCGTTTCACCTCTTTCAGTTTATCCGTAATAACATTAGAATTGTATCATATCTATCTACAAAATGCAATAGTTTTTTCAGATTTTTTCATAATGTTGTTTCGCCTTTAAAACTATTCATGCTTCCTCTTTAGGCTTAGGTTTCAGCTTTGAAATAAGTGCTGTAAATTTCTCAGGTAGCTGGTCTATTCCGTAGAAAAGAAAACCTAACGCTATGAAAGCTATTGTAAGTGTTATAATAACAGAAACTGTTGTACCAACACCATTGGCATCTATATCCATAAAATTATAAGGATATTTTCCGGTTGAACCTACTGTTCCTCCAAAAATCAAAACTACTACATATGTATAAATCATATAGAGATACGCAGGAATACACCACAAAAACGGGAAAAACACTTTATAATTTCCTTTTTTATCAAAAAGTAACCAGTCCAAAACTACCATAGCAGGCAATAAATAATGCAGAATGTTATCTGCCATAACTTCGTTGCCCGTAGGAATTTCACAATGATTCAGAATAAAGTGTGCTATAAGCCCTGTAACACACATACTGAATGTCACCATTCCTTTAAGCCACGGCAACAAGCAGGTTTTTTCCTTTTGATCATTGTTTATATGCCAAAAAGACAGAACCAAAAAATATAACGTTGCGGCTATACTGCTCAGGTTTGTAAAATACTGAAAATGTACCATATCAATCTTTCCGGAAAAAACACCGAAATTCAACAGCAAACCAAAAGCACCACACAAAGCTGTAAGTATTCTCCAGAATACCGCCACAGACTTGTAACTAATATACATATAAACCCTTCCTTTAACAATTCATAGTAGCAACACATCTCACAATATGGTATAATCAAAACATAGAATTAAACAATTTTAGGGAGTGATATTATGTACGGAAAATCTAATTGCGAACACTGTGCAAACTATGTTTTTGACGAAGAATGTGATTGTTATATTTGTCAAATTAATCTCGATGAAGATGAAGTAGTAAAGTTTATGCAAAATACATTTGCTGACTGCCACTACTTTAAATTTTATGATGAATACAAAATGGTTAACAAACAAAATTAATCAACAGATAATCTTCTTTATTTAATACAGAATTTGTATTGCTAATATTACAAATAGTCTAAACTCCGTTCTTCAACATTAAACTTAGAACGGAGTTTATTATATGGCTTTTTATATTACATATTATTTATGTTATGCATTACATTCAGCCAGTAACTTCTGAACCATATTTTTAATTTCTTCTGCAGCATTCTCAGTAGAAATATCCCCCTTAAAAGACTTATCTCTGAAAGAAACCTCATAGCAATTTCTCTCGAGAGTTTTGGGGCTTATTACTACTCTTACCGGAACACCGAACAAGTCAGCATCTGCAAACATAAATCCCGGACGAACAGCTCTGTCATCATACAAAACTTCTATACCCATATCTGTAAGCTGGCTGTAAAGTGTCTCACAGGCATTTGTAACAACCTCATCTTTAGCTCTTAAATTACATATTTCTACTTGCCATGGTGCAATAGATATTGGCCATATAGGACCGTAATCATCGTGGCTTTCTTCACAGATTGAAGCTGCAAGTCTTCCAACACCAATACCGTAACATCCCATAATAGGATTCTTTGCCTCGCCTTTGTTATCAAGGTATGTCATATCCATTGCTTTTGTATATTTTGTACCAAGCTGGAATATATTTCCTACCTCTATACCACGCTTAATTGTGATTACAGGCTTACCGCATACAGGACAAACTGCTCCTTCAAAAATCTTAGCAACATCTGCATACTCAACCTCACCAATATCACGACCAATATTGATTCCTGTATAGTGATAGTCCACCTCATTTGCACCGCCTACAAGGCTATTGATACCCCTAAGTGACTGGTCATATACAACTGTTGCTTTCTCTGTAAGACCAACAGGACCAATAAATCCTGGAACAATGCCACATTCTTCTGTAACAATATCCTGTGCAGGGTGGATATCCTCACCAAGATAATTTCTCAACTTGGTTTCGTTTACTTCAAGGTCACCACGAATAAATACAACTACATATTCATCATTTGAGTTTTTCTGATAAACAACAGCTTTAGCAAAAACTTTATTATCCGCATTAAAAAATTTCTGCAAGTCCTCGATAGTTTTAACTCCAGGTGTATGCACCTTTTCAAGAGGCTTTGTTTCACCTGCTTCGTTATTAATAATACAAGGTGAAGCCTCCATATTTGCCTTAAAATCACACTCAGGACAGATAGCAAGAGAATCCTCACCAATACCTGTGAGCAACATAAATTCATGAGAAACACTGCCACCCATCATACCACTGTCAGATTTAACAGAAATTACATTTTTTGCACCTGCACGCTTGAAAATACGTTCATACGCCTTATGGCACTTTTCGTAATATTCTTCAAGATCCTCTTGTGAAGTATGGAAAGAGTAAGCATCCTTCATAGTAAACTCACGAACTCTGATTAGTCCACCTCTTGCACGAGGCTCATCACGAAACTTTGTTTGTATCTGATAAATCATAAAAGGATAGTTTGCATATGACTGTGCTGTGTCCTTGGCAAGGTGAACAGCTGCTTCCTCGTGAGTCATACCAAGCACCATTTTATTTTTATTTCTGTCAGTAAATCTAGCCATTTCACTGCCAATGCTTGTATATCTTCCGGATTCTTCCCACAATGAAGCAGGCATAACAACAGGGAACATAACCTCCTGACCATCTATCTTGTCCATCTCTTCACGAATGATGTTTTCAATTTTCTTTGTAATTCTTTTTGTTGGCATAAACAGAGAATAAATACCGTTAGCCATATATTTCATATATCCACCACGAACCATCAGTTTATGGCTTTCAATCAAACAGTCAGAGGGAGCATTCTTAAATCTTTCACCCAAAAGTTTAGAAACTCTCATTGCAACATCTCCTTAAAATATATACATAAATAATTATTTTATATCAATAAATTTTACCACCAACAGAGAAAAAAGTCAATTTTTATTGTTTATCTTAGAAATATAAGTTAATTTAAGTGAATTCCCAAAGTAATACTAAACACCGTCTAAAATCGGTAAAAGATTTTGGAGCAGATTTTGTACTGAACGAATACTGATCCACAGAAAGGCTATCGCCTTTCGAGGACGCAGTATGAAGTGCAGTGCGAAA
>JAXJXA010000321.1:0-4208 GCA_036307745.1 Acutalibacteraceae bacterium
TGATATGTAGCACCATCGCTCTCATAACGAACATCAACTGTTGAAAAGTCAAATGCGTGATATCCGTGATAATCATAACCACTGGCATTTGTTACAACAGGTGTAATCCAGATTGCACTAAATCCGAGTGCCTTGATATAATCCAGCTTTTCGATAAGACCCTTAAAGTCACCACGCCATGCAGGGTCACTGTCAGGGTTGTTAGCCTTTGCATCATCCCAGCAATGAACATTGTTGCCTGTATCACCGTCATAAAAACGTGTTGTAATTACAAAGTATATAGTATCTTCTCTCAAATCAGTTGTAAGAGGATCAAGCTCTTCAGGATTTGTAGTATACCATATACCGTCTTTATACCAATACTCTCCTGCATTACCTCTGGTTAGTTCCTTAGATTGCTTGCCATTTTCTATAAACAGCATATTAATCTTTGTAACATCAGAGAATGTGTATGTATACCAATTTTCGCCTTCTTCTGAATCCAGTTGCATATCCTTACCTGGATATGTAGGTTCAGTTATATTTTTAGGCAAACTATTCCAGTAGTATATAGTAGGGGTAGAAGTACCTGTACCTTTATAATGTACAGTTATACCTGTTGCATCAGCCTCTGATTTTTCCTCAGATGTTGTTGCAGCACTTACGCCTACAACTCCGGTGGTAACAATTATCAGGACAGCCAATAAAACTGCTAGCATTTTATTTAATTTTCTCATTCTTGTGTCCTCCTTACCCATAATATTACGGGTTAAGTGCTACTCTATTAAGCACTCAGGTATGCTCTTGTAATCAGAACTGCATCTGCAATAGTTATTGAACCGTTACCGTCCATATCAGCAGCAGTAAACTTATCTGTTCCCTTTGTAATAGTATATCCACTTATATTTGTAACACTCTTCAATACATAAAGTGAATCTGCTACATTAACCTTACCGTCACCTGTAACATCACCCATAACAATATTATTTGCTGATGTTACAACATAGTCACTGATTGTCTTAGATACTACAACGCCGTTAGCATCCTTTACAACAACCTTAAGTGTATATGTACCAGCTTCTGTTGGTGTCCAAGTATAAGAAGCTGTTCTTGAAGACAATTTCTGTACATTAACAGATGTTCCGTTAACTTTGAATGTGTAAGTAAAGTTAGCTGTACCTGTACCTGATTTAATCTTTGTTGTAAGAGTAACAGGTGTATTTGCTGATACTGTTGAAGCACTTGTTGTAAATGATGAAATTACAGGGTCTACTGTAGTTGTACTAGGCTCTGTTACAGTATAGTTACTGATTGTCTTTGTAACAGTGTTACTATTAGCATCTGTAACTGTAACCTTCAATGTATATGTGCCTGCTGTTGAAGGTGTCCATGAATATGAACTTGTTGTTGAAGATGATGTTTTTGTAGAAACAACTGTTCCGTTAACATAATACTTGTATGTATAATTAGCTGTACCGCCGCTTACTACTGTCTTAAGTGTAACTGCACTGCCTGCTGTTACAGTTGAAGCACTTGTTGTAAAACTTGTAATTGAAGGCAATGTAATATCGCCGATAGATTTAACAGGTATAGTATAAGACTTTTGGACCGTGTTATTATAGCTGTTCTGTACAGTTACAGTAGCCTTATAATCACCTGTTGTTGTTGGTGTAAAGTTAAGAATGTTGCTCTGCGTGTAATAAACTGTATTTACAGGGTTACCGCTTGGATCAGTAACAGCAACCTTATAGAATAGCAAGTTAGTTCCTATTTTACCACCTGAAGCATTAACATTTACAGCAGTTTCACTGTTAACAACACCATAACCGCTACTACCTACTGTAATGCCCTTCAGAACAGGCTCAGTAGCATTTGTATCGTCCTTAACTTCATATGTCAGTGACTTTGAATTGCTGTTACCTGCTGTATCAGAAACACTTACAGAAAGTGTATATGTTCCTGCTGTTGAAGGGGTCCAGGTATATGTATTATTACTGCCTGTGTAAAGAGTAGTTGAGTTTGCTTTAAATGTGTAAGTATATTCACCGCTACCACCTGATGTTGTAGCACTCAAAACAATATCTGTTCCTTTATACTGAGGAGAAGCCACATCAGTTGTAAGTGATAACTTCAAAGAGTTTGAATCATAATCTTCCCATGATTTTGTTTTGTTGTTGTAAATTTTACACTCACCTGCAGCGATGTCAAGGTCTGCACTCTGCTCGGAGCCATTGTTAAAAATAACACCGTTGCTTTCAGCCAGATATTCTGAGCTGATTTCCACTTCATAATAGCCCTCTGCATTTTTGTCTGCATCTGTCAAAGTAACACCTGGCCAGGTATTATTTTTTATATTGCCACTGTTACCCCAATAGTAAACATTACATGTAGACCAGCCAGCCTCATTATTAAGAACTGCTGTTGCACCTGTGCCACCACTGGACTGCACATCAGAATTTGCCGCAGAAGCTGCAAATGTTCCCATACAGAATGTACTTGTTACAGCCAAAACACAGCTTAACAAAGATGCACCTATACGGGCTGTCTTTTTCTTCACCATAAATCTTACCTCCTAAGAAAATTCTTGCAACCATATATTTCTCACTGATCCAATTTGAGAAATATACATAACATTACACAATGTGATTATAACATTTTTATATGTAAATAATATATTCTTTTATTGTACAAACTTTTGTAACAAATTTTATGTAAAAGCGATAATAATTTTTACTTATAAATAGTATAAAATCTGCATTGACAAAAGGTCAAAAATCTGTTATTATAACTTTGTTATGCGTGTAAGTGTAACAAATCCTTGCCCTGAATATCAGGGCCAAATGTCCAGAAGGAGGTGCAACGAAATGTCAGAAATTACAAGTGCTTATGAGTCAGTGATGGTTATTTCACTAAAGCTTGGTGATGAGGGTATCCAGACTCTTATCGAAAAGTTCAAGACTCTAATCTCTGAAAATGCTACACTTGACAGCGTTGATGAATGGGGTAAGCGTAGACTTGCTTATCAGATCAACAAAGAGTCAGAGGCATACTATGTATTGTTTAACTTTACAAGTACAGCAGATTTCCCTGCTGAGTTAGACAGACGTTATAAGATTACAGACGGTGTTCTTAGAACACTTATCATCAAAAAGGATGAAGAGTAATTTTTAGTATATGGTAGCCTTTACGAATATGTGTAGACTGAGAAAGAGATGATTACTTATGTTGAATAGAGTAGTTATTATGGGTCGTTTGGTTGCAGAGCCTGAACTTAAAACAACAGGCTCAGGAATTTCTGTATGCAGTTTTTGCGTTGCGGTTGACCGTAATTATGTAAAACAAGGTACAGAGCGTCAAACAGACTTTATTAACGTAGTGGCTTGGCGACAGACTGCTGAATTTCTTTGTAGATATTTCGGCAAGGGTCAGCTTATAGCCCTTGAGGGTTCATTGCAAAGCAGAACTTACCAGGATAAAGACGGCAATAACCGTTCTGTAACTGAGGTTGTTGCTGACAATGTATTCTTTACAGGCGACAGAAGAGACAGAACTTCAAGCGGTAGTTATGGCAACTATGGTGTGCCAATGCCTCAGGATCCCCCCGTACAGCACAGCTCTCCTGTTTCTACAGGAACTTACTCAAGCGGTGTACCTGAAGATTTTGAGGAACTGCCTGAAGATGATGATTTGCCGTTCTGATTTTTGATTGAAACAGCTTAGGCTGTAGACTATATAAAGGAGAGATTGACATGGCTGAGAGACCAGAGAAGGACAACCGCCGTGGCGGACGCAAGGGCCGTAGAAAAGTTTGTGCTTTTTGCGTAGATAAAGTTGAGAATATCGACTACAAAGATGTTGCAAGACTTCGCCGTTATGTTTCTGAGAGAGCTAAGATTCTTCCAAGAAGAGTAACAGGTACTTGTGCACATCATCAGCGTGAGCTGACAGTTGCTATTAAGCGTGCAAGACATCTTGCTTTGCTTCCATATTCAAGCGACTGATTATAGATTATAAATGTTTTTTACCCGTCTGATTTTACTCAGACGGGTTTTTTGTATCTCTTTTCCCTCTCCTCCTTTTTTATTCAATAAAAAGGTTACTGCAACTTTGTGATATGCAGTAACCTTTTATAATATGGCTCTTTAATAAATATTGGGGTAGAAAAGATTATTGAAGAATATTTCGTTAAGGACACTGTCCTTAAAACCTGCAAAGGCTCTGCCTTTGAA
>JAXJXA010000322.1:0-2033 GCA_036307745.1 Acutalibacteraceae bacterium
AAATAGACAGTGCTTTTGATTTTTCAAAAAGCCCCTAAATAAATTAAATTTGGTAGGTGCTATATGAATATTCTTGCTATTGGTGACGTTGTCGGAAAAATAGGCTGTAATTTTTTAAGAGACAAACTCCCACAACTAAAGAAAGTAAAAGGAATTGATATTGTAATAGCTAACGGAGAAAATTCCGCTGACGGCAACGGAATCACCCCTGCTTCGGCAGATTTTCTGTTTACAAGCGGTGTTGACGTTATTACTACAGGTAATCACTCATTCAGACGTAAAGAATCTTATGAGCTTTATGACGAGTGTGAATACCTGATTCGTCCTGCTAACTTTCCAAGTGGTACTACTCCCGGACGTGGTATGACCATTCTTGATATGGGCAGATGTCAGGTTGCTGTTATAAATCTGATGGGTACTGCATATCTGGAACCTTTGGATTGCCCATTTAAAGAAGTTGACAAGCTGATTAAGCAGGCTCAGAATGAAAATGCAAAAATTATAATTGTAGATTTTCACGCTGAAGCAACAGGTGAAAAACGTGCAATGGGATATTATCTTGATGGAAGGGTATCTGCCGTATTCGGCACACACACACACGTTCAGACTGCTGATGCAACAATTCTGCCAAATGGTACAGGATATATTACAGATGCAGGAATGACAGGTACAATACATTCTGTTCTTGGGGTAAAACCTGAAATTATAATAAAAAAATTCACAGAAAAGCTACCCCAAAGGTTCGACCTTGCCACAGGCGATTGTAAAATGAACTGTGTGCTTATGGAAATTGATGAGAAAAACGGTAAAACTATAAATATTGAAGCATTAGAAATACTCTGACTATTGAAAATATATAAGTATCTGTGTTATAATTACTGTTAATTATAGTACGATTAAAAGTACGGTTATTTTGACATAAAAATAAATTGAAAGGAAGTAATATTATGAATGGTATTATTTTCAAGAATGCAGTTATTTCTGCTGCAAACAGTATATTAAAAGCAAAACACTCTGTTGATGATTTGAATATATTCCCAGTACCGGACGGCGATACAGGTACCAATATGTCTATGACAATAGGTGCCGCCTCAAATGCTCTTAACAATTCACCAGATAACAAAAATATCGGTGAAGTAAGCAAAATTGTTGCCTCAGCTATGTTACGAGGTGCCAGAGGTAACTCAGGTGTTATACTATCTCTTCTGTTCAGAGGTATAGCAGACGGACTTGAAGGAAAAGAAACAGCTACATCTGAAGACCTGGCACAGGCACTTGCACTTGGTGTTAATGCAGCCTATGAAGCTGTAGCTAAACCTACCGAAGGCACAATTCTTACTGTTGCACGTCTTTCATCAGAAACTGCAAAAGAATGTGCAAATGAGGGAAAAAATATCACAGAAACTTTTGAGGCAGTTTGTGATTCTGCTGAAAAGGCTTTGCAAACCACCCCCGATTTATTACCTGTTCTTAAAAGGGCTGGTGTGGTTGATTCAGGCGGAAAAGGATTATGCATTATATTCGACGGTATGCTCTCTGTTATTAAAGACGGTACCATTGTCGAAGCAGAAACACTTTCCCCTGTCTTGATTGGAGATGACAATGACTATTTCACAAATGCAGTTGCGGAGTTTGATGATGACATAAGATTTACCTATTGTACAGAATTTATAGTAGAAAAAGACCGTGATAGCAAAACAAAGATAAAACACCTTCGCAATGCTCTTGAAAAAATAGGTGATTGTGTTGTCGTTGTTGATGATGATGAAATCATAAAAGTTCACGTTCATACTGATAAACCAGGTGTTGCATTACAAAATGGTCTGGATTATGGTCAACTTATTACCGTTAAGGTAGAAAATATGAAGGAACAGCATCGTCTGGCAGAAGAAGCAGTAAATAAAGCGAAAGAAAAAGAGGCTGAGGAGCAGCAAAATGAGCTTAACTCTGAATTTGTATTTGCCGAGCCTTTGGATGAAATTGGCTTTGTAGCTGTTGCTGCAGGTGAAGGTATTAGCACTATGTTTAAAGAC
>JAXJXA010000323.1:0-3180 GCA_036307745.1 Acutalibacteraceae bacterium
ATTTAAATGATAAAATAGAAAAGGCACTAAAAAGATATATACCCAGTAGTAATTGTCTTGAAAAAAAGCTGATTGAATCAATGGAGTATAGCCTTATTGCAGGTGGTAAACGTGTTCGACCTCTGTTAGTTTTAGAATTTTGCAAACTGTGTGGGGGAGATATTGATGACGCAATACCATTAGCCTGTGCAGTCGAGATGATACACACTTATTCATTAATACACGATGATCTTCCTTGTATGGATAATGATGATTATCGCAGGGGGAAATTTTCTAATCATAAAGTTTTTGGAGAGGATATAGCTTTATTGGCTGGAGATGCATTACAGGCACTTGCTTTTAAAACTGCTACCTCAAATATTAATAGTGATAATGCGTACAATGTAGCAAAAGCTGTTAATAATCTTGCTACTTATTGTGGTTCTGAGGGTATGGTAGGCGGACAGGTTATTGACTTGGAAAATGAGGGTAAAAATTCCGGTATAGAAATATTAAAGGAAATGGATAGAAAAAAAACAGCTGCAATTATAAAAAGTGCCTGTGAAATGGGTTGTATAATTGCTGGTGCTGATAATAATGCTATTGAAAACGCAAGAATATTCGGTGAAAGTATAGGACTTGCTTTTCAGATACAGGATGATATTTTGGATGTTATAGCAGATCAGAATAAACTTGGAAAACCAGTTGGTAGCGATAAAGAGAACCAAAAATCTACCTATGTTTCTTTGTTGGGGTTAGATAAATGCCGTGAACTTGTTAATCAACTTACAGATAAGGCTATTAAAAGTTTAGATGCTTTTTCCGGCAATTCAGATTCTCTTACTGAATTAGCCATATCACTTGCAAAAAGAGAGAATTAATCAGTTTGTCACAGAAAGGGTACTGTTTGATTATGGATAAGCCATATTTAGAGCATATTAAAAAACCGGCTGATATTGCGGATTTTACAAAAGAAGAGCTGGTTGAATTATGTGAAGAGATAAGAGAAAAATTAATAACTGTTGTTTCTCATAATGGTGGACATCTCGCTTCAAATTTAGGAACTGTTGAGATGACTGTGGCACTTGATAAGGTTTTTTATTCTGTGGATGACTCTATCGTATGGGATGTAGGACACCAAAGTTATACTCACAAGTTGTTAACAGGTAGAGCGGATAAATTTGATACCTTAAGAACAGAAGGCGGTATTTCTGGATTTCCAAAACGCGAAGAAAGCCCCTATGATGCCTTTAATGCAGGTCACAGCAGTACATCAATTTCGGCAGCCTATGGTATAGCAAGGGCTAAAAATGTACTTGGAAAGAACGGTTACACCATTGCGGTAATAGGTGATGGTGCCTTAACAGGTGGTATGGCATATGAAGGACTTAATAATGCAGGAAGATTTACTAAAAATTTTATAGTTGTTTTAAATGATAATAAAATGTCGATATCTAAAAATGTAGGCTCTATTGCTAGATATTTGAAACGTGTAAGACTTAAAACTGGTTATTTGCTTACAAAAGAAAGAGTTGACAAAACTTTAAAGCGGATTCCGGGATTAGGAACACCTGCTGCACAAGTTCTTAAACGTGTAAAAACAAAAATACGTTATTCACTTTATCAGACAACTTTATTTGAAGATATGGGATTTCATTATTATGGTCCTCTTGATGGACATAATATTTCTGAACTCACTGAGGCTTTTGAGAGTGTAAAAAATATAAAGGGACCTGTTCTTGTACACGTTGTCACTAAAAAAGGGAAAGGGTATGCAATGGCAGAAAATAAACCGAATGTTTATCATGGAATTTCTGCTTTTGATATAGAAACAGGTGAACCTACATCAGGAAAAATAGATTTTTCATTTATCTTTGGTAATAAACTGATAAAACTTGCTAAAAAAGATAAAAGAATTTTTGCAATTACAGCAGCTATGGAATCAGGTACAGGGCTATCACGTTTTGCAACAGAATTCAAGCCAAGATTTTTTGACACAGGAATAGCTGAAGAACACGCTGTTACCTTTGCAGGAGGTCTTGCGGCTCAAGGTGCATTGCCATTTTTTGCTGTATATTCTACTTTTTTACAACGTGGTATAGATCAGATTATACACGATGTAGCAATGCAGAATCTGCATGTTATTTTTGCAGTTGATAGAGCAGGTTTAGTGGGTGAAGACGGAGAAACACATCAGGGTGTTTTTGATGTTTCGCTACTTAATTCAGTCCCCAATCTTACAATTTACAGTCCTACATACTTTGATGAACTTGAAACTGCAATGGATATTGCAGTTAGTTTTGAGGGTGGGCCTGTTGCTATAAGATATCCCCGTGGTACAGAGCCATATATTCCAAATGATTTCGTCTGTACAAATAAGAGCTTTTCTATTTATGGTGATGATAAAAACTTAAATATCCTTGTGATAACCTACGGTAAAATTTTTTCTAATGCTTGTAAAGCACTGGAACTTTTAAAAAGTAAAGGAATAAATATATGTATTTTAAAGCTTAACTGTATAAAACCTATCCCAACAGGTGCTTTGGATTTTGCAGTTAGATATAAAAGTATTTTCTTTTTTGAGGAAGGAATGGCCACAGGTGGTGTTGGTGAACATTTTCTCAATAAAATAAATCATCGTGGATATAATGGTAAATTTAATCTTACAGCTATAGATGATATTTTTATTAAGCATGCAAAAGTTGATTCATTATTAAAAAAACTTAGACTTGATGCTGAAGGGATGGCTAAAACTATTGAATCGAAACAAGGAGTGTGATTATTTTGGCTGAGAAAACAGAAAAGAAACGACTTGATTTGCTTGTTTATGACTCTGGTTATGCCCAGAGTCGTGAAAAAGCGAAGGCAATCATAATGGCAGGGCTTGTTTATGTTGATAATCAAAAAGCTGATAAGCCAGGAGTTTCATATCCTGTAACAGTCAATCTTGAAGTTCGTGGTGGTACTCCAAAATATGTAAGCCGTGGAGGTTTTAAGTTAGAAAAAGCAATGAAGGTTTTTCCAATTAATCTGGAAAATAAAATCACAATGGATATAGGTGCTTCAACAGGTGGTTTTACTGACTGTATGTTGCAAAATGGAGCCAAAAAAGTTTATTCGGTAGATGTTGGTTACGGTCAACTTGATTGGAAGCTTAGAAATGATGATAGAGTTGTAAATTTGGAAAGAACCAATATCAGA
>JAXJXA010000324.1:0-2295 GCA_036307745.1 Acutalibacteraceae bacterium
GCATTTTGTAATGTAAATTCATTATTGATTCTTATATTGAATCACACCAAAACATACTTGAAAACTAATATAAAATTCCCCATAGCGTCATAAGTAATCTCCTGTCTGTCAAACGCTGTCAGTCTGTCTGTCCAGTTGCTGTCACCGTAGGTGTAGTTTTTATACTCAGTTTGGGAAGGAACACCATTGTTAAACTGTGACATAACCGATTCAAAAATGATATTTCCGCCTTCGTCATACAGATAAGAACTTGCTGCGTCGTTTGTATAATCCATGGAATATATCATTTGGTTAAATTTATCGTATTCATACATATACAGAGTGTTAAGGGTACTGTCTACTTTTTCCTAAATTAGAGTAATGTTGCCATTTGTATCGTAGGTGTAGTAGTAAACTCTTCCATCAATAGTTTCCCGGTTAACCTTTGTAGTTCTGTATGTAGTACTGTCATCTGCATTTCTCTCAGATAACCAATATGTATACTCCATACGAATTTCTCTCTCGGTGTTCAGGCTTATGCTGGTATTTCTGTTAATACCGTCATAGCCGTAAGTTACCTCTCTGCCACCGTTGAGAACATACTTCTCCAGAAGATTATTCTTGCCATATGTGTACTGATGCTTTACAGTGGTATTTTGATTCTGGCTTACCAGCTTTGTAATATTGTTGTTGAGGTCGTAGGAATATTCAAAAGCTGATATAAGCTGATTTTTGTTTGATGATAACAAATTGGTTTTGTTCTGACGAACAAGCCTGCCTGTTGTGTCATAATCGTAGCTAAAGATATATTTATTCTTCAAATCCATACCACGGGTAATAGCACCGCTGTGGTTACTGTACCATCTGAATACAGTTGAACCGTTGTATTTCACATAACCTATGTTGCCATATTTATCGTAAACATAATTTATCGTCTGACCATACCATAAGTTATCTGTTGTAACAGCCCGTTGCTATCACCATAATCAAAGCTGGTTAAAACTTGATCCCCAACCTTGTTAGCTGTTATACTAAACACCGTTTAAAATAGGAATTGGTATTTTTTATACTTATGGAAACCTGAATATCCTCGTCAGCAGTATATTCACTCTTATCGGTTGTGATAGTTACTTCCAAACCATCTTATTCTTCTAAGCTTGTCGCACTTACATTAAACGGTAGTGTAAAAATCACACAAATCCATAACGCAAGTGGCAAAAAATTTTTGCAATTTTTTCATTCGTTTTCCCTCCTAAGAAATAATAACATTAGGATTAAAAGATTACTGCAAGTTAAAGATCTATATCACCTCACAATCTCCGAGCAATACATAATATACACATTATTATACTCAATTTATCTTTTTCAATCAGCCTTTCATTATCACTATATTATTATAATAAAGAGAATAAATTAATTTTATTCCACACAAATCCAAGAATTAAATTTATCAAAAAGGAAATATGTATATTGTGTTTTATGAAACGATATGATAAAATCAAAATAGTTAAAGTTTTATTCATAAGGAAGGATTTTACCATCAATATGAAAAGTAAAATATTTAAACTTATTTTCATCCTATCTTTTATCCCATATGTATTTGTAATATATTCCATATTATTTGGAAAATATACTGCAAGCGAAATCGAACTAAGCGGAATCGAAAGATTGTCAAAAATCATAATATTAAAGTATCATCATTATACATATGCTACACCAATTATTCCAACATGTTTAACTTTTCAAATATGCTACATATTCAGAAAAAAGTCTAAAGTTATGTTTATGTGTTCTTTTATTCCTTATCTCTTCGCATTATTATTATCTTTGCAATATGCAGTTTTTGGTGGTAGATTTTTAGGCGAAACATTGCATTACGGTTGGGATGGATTTGTAATCGGAATCTTTGGCATTTTTGTTTATTATGTTATGGACTTTCCTATTCTACCAATTTGTTTAATTTTTCAAATAGGTTATTTAATTATAAAACGAAAAAACAAAAAACATATTTGATATAATTAATCGCCAAATTTATACAAAGAGCAAAAAGTACATATTAGTAAAATTTACGTAACAAACTGACTTCATTTTCAAACGAAATCAGTTTTATTTATTATAAACCTTAATTCGTTTGCTTATTATACTAAACACCATTTAAACAAATGAATTTTTATCAACAGAATTGCACATAACAAGATACTTCTCCTTGACAGTCTACAGATTGTGTCGTTCTTGTTATATCAAAATTCTGCTTGATAATCTTTTCAATGGTTTAAATGGTGTTTTTATTATAATGCTAAACACCATTTAAAATAC
>JAXJXA010000325.1:0-5514 GCA_036307745.1 Acutalibacteraceae bacterium
ATATGCTTTTGTTGAAGCAACTGCAATTTCAGGACCTGCGTGTGTATAAATAAGCATATCTGCTTCTCTTGCGATAGAACTTCCCTTGGCATTAACAATAGCTAGTGTTGTTGCACCAAGTTGCTTTGACAAACGCATCGCAGCAAGACTATCAGCTGTTTCTCCTGACTGAGAAATAATGATAACCAAATCTCCCTCACCAACAAGAGGATTTCTGTAACGGAATTCAGAAGCTATATCAACAACAACCGGAACTCTGGCGAGTTTTTCGATTACATACTTACCCACCATTCCTGCGTGCATTGCAGTACCACAAGCTACTATATATATCTGCTTAAAGCTTTTTATTTTATCCAGAGTAATGCCACATTCCTCAAGATTAGGCATACCGTTTGTAATTCTTGGCTTTATCGTAGTATTTATAGCCTGAGGCTGTTCGTGAATTTCCTTAATCATAAAGTGAGGATATCCACCTTTTTCTGCCGCTGTCATATCCCAGTCAGCTGTCATAAGCTGTTTTTCTTCGATATCACCGTGATCATCATAAATTGTAACACCTGTTTTCTCCAGCTTAACAATCTCATCGTGTTCCAACAGGTAGTAATCCTTTGTATAATTAATAATTGCAGGAACATCAGATGCAATAAAATATTCATCTTTACCAACACCTACAATTAATGGGCTTTCACGTCTTGTAGCATAAACCACTTCTGGGAAATCTTCAAATACAATACCCAGTGCAAAAGAACCCTCAAGGTCTTTGATAGTACGTTCAATGGTAGCCATAGGATCCATTGGATTCTTCTTGTAATAATAACCAAGTAGTTTTGCAACCACTTCCGTATCTGTATCACTCAAAAACTCTTCACCGTGTTCTGTCAAAAACTCCTTAAGGTCTTTATAATTTTCAATAATACCGTTATGTACTATTGTAACTTTCTCACCACTATGTGGATGAGAATTTACATCTGACGGTTCACCGTGTGTTGCCCATCTTGTATGACCTATACCCGCAAAGCCCTGAGGCTTGCCCTCTGTTTTCATTTTATTTCTTAAATCATCCAATCTTCCTTTAGACTTTGCAACCTGAATTTTACCATCTTCAAACACAGCAATACCGGCTGAGTCATATCCTCTATACTCCAGTTTTGTAAGTGCGTCTACCAACACATCACTGCAATCTCTATATCCACAATATCCAACAATACCACACATAGTATATCCTCCCTGAATTTATAAAATTATCTATTTGTTTTATGTTTAAATGTAGGAACAATCTTCTCCAAAAGCTCCAGCGTTTTTTCTGAATCATTATTTTGTGCTGCATTTTTCAGCTGTTCATATTCACGCATAAAATTTTCTGGGTCAATCTCAATCTGCTTACCCGTAAAAATCTTCTGATTAGCTGTTTTCTTAAGACCCTCTTCATCCATCAACAACTCTTCATATAACTTCTCACCGGGTCGAAGTCCTGTAAATTTAATTTCAACATCTTTGTATGGAACCTTTCCATACATTCTGATAAGGTTTTCAGCAAGAGAAACTATTTTTACAGGAGCTCCCATATCGAGAACAAAAATTTCACCACCTTTAGCCATTGCACCTGCCTCAAGCACAAGTGAAACTGCCTCGGGAATTGTCATAAAATATCTTATAATATTAGGGTCTGTAACAGTTACAGGCTTACCTGTTTCTATCTGCCTTTTAAACAAAGGAATAACTGAGCCATTAGAGCCAAGTACATTACCAAATCTTGTAGTTACAAATTCTGTTTTTGTGCCTGACTGTGCCATATATTGTACAAGCATTTCACAACAACGCTTTGTAGCACCCATAACATTGGTAGGATTAACAGCTTTATCAGTAGAAATCATAATAAATTTCTTAACTCCTGAATTTGCTGACAATCTTGCTACATTAAAGGTTCCCACAACATTATTTTTAACAGCCTCCTCAGGCACATCTTCCATAAGAGGAACGTGTTTATGAGCAGCAGCATGAAAAACAATTTCCGGCTTATAAGTTTCAAATATCAACTTCATCTTATTATAATCTCTTACAGAAGCAATAAGCGTTACAAGATTTAACTTATCGCCATATTCCATTATAAGCTCCTGCTGGATATCATAAGCATTATTTTCATAAATATCTACTATAATAACCTGTTCAGGTTCAAAGGAAGCAATCTGTCTTACAAGCTCAGATCCGATTGAACCACCACCGCCTGTAACCATACAGACCTTACCTTTTATAAGTTTACAAATTTCATCTTTATCAAAGGAAATAGGTGGACGACCCAATAGATCATTAACATTAATGTCATTAAGCTGACTGATAACAGTTTTATTCTCAGTACTCTTTTTACTTCCATCATATTCTTTAAAAATAAGATTTCCCACATACGGAATAACCTTAATTTTACAACTGGTTTTTGAACATTCTTCAAGTATTCTTCTTCTATCCTCTTCACTACAAGAAGGAATAGCCATAAGAATGGTGTCAATATTTTCGTCTCTGCAAAAACTTACTATTTTTTCTGTTTTACCTATAACAGGAATATTTCTTATTTTAGTTCCTGTAAGCTTAGGATTATCGTCAACCACACCTATAATCTTATACTGTCTTGCATTTTCATCATTTTCCGAGGCATTTGCTATCTCCTTTATAATAATTTTTCCTGCCCTTCCTGCACCAATCACCAAAGTTCTTTTACGATAGCTATCCTCTCCAACTTTTACCAAGGTTAAAAAGGTTTTTCTGAATGCAAGTCTAAACACCATTACACCAGCAACCGAAAAAATATATTCCATAATCCAGAAAATAAAAAAGCCTCTTGTTTCAAAATGAAATAAACCCATTATAGCAACCAACAGCACAATAACCATACCAAAGGTTACTCCAAGCAAACAGGATATATAATCGCTTGCTTTAAAATACCTCCACATTTTCGAATATGCACCGCAGGCAAGCAATCCTAAAAGTCCTACTAAAACAGCTAAACTGGTCTGCATTACCATTCTAGATGTACTAATCGGCAAATTTCCGGACAGTGGCAAAAGAAAATTCGCAAGCAAAGCTGAGACAGAAATTATAAACATATCCGCAACTGCAAGCACCAATTTTCTTAAATTAAACTTTCCTATTCTGCTTTCTACATTCATAATCCTCCAAAATCCTCCAAAGCTCAAATATATCCGGCTGAATACATCAGCATAGCCGCACAACCTGCAAATGCAAACACAATACAGATCAACTGCGGCTTTGTACACAAATCATTTTTACTTCTAAAATATATAACTCAATTTTATCTTGATTATGATACCACAATTTCTGGAGTTTGGATAGTATTTTTTATAATTTTGGCTATTTGTCTAATTTTGCTCTAATACGTAAGGATATCATTTACATTAAATAAATATATGCATCTATAAATTAAACTTTGCGTTTATTTTCCAACTCTATAAGTAATTATATTTCACGTTAAAAATAAATTTTGATTTTAATATACCTCAACATACTGCACAACACAAAACGCAACTACTTGTAACAAAATTTCTTGAAATTGTAAATGATAGTTGGTTGTTCTTTTTATTCATATTAATTATAATATATATGAAAGGTGTGAAATGTATGATAAGTGAAAACATATATACTTTACGAAAAAACAAAAAATTATCTCAGGAACAGGTAGCTGAGGCAATCGGAGTCTCTCGTCAGGCTGTTGCCAAATGGGAGACAGGCGATACTGTACCTGATATAAACAACTGTATTGCTCTTGCCAATTTATTTAATGTCACTTTGGATGAATTCGTAAATTACGATAGCAAGACAAACTACGGACTACCTATTGGCCCAAATGGAAAATACATTTTTGGAACCGTTACTGTGGGTGAAAAAGGACAGATAGTTATTCCTGCAAAAGCACGTAAGATTTTTAACATTAAGCCTGGTGACTCAATAATGGTTTTGGGTGACATTGAACAAGGACTTGCTCTTATAAATGCCAATTTTTTATTTGATGCTCTTAATCATACAAATCCCGATGGAAGGAAATAAGGTGACATTATGAATACTATATCCTCAAGAAAAGCTTACATTGATAATATACGATGGTCTGTGGTATCACTTGTGATTGTATACCATATAATTTATCTGTTTAATAGTGCAGGAGTAATAACCAACATAGATGTGCCAGGCATTAAAGAAATGGATTATCCTCTGTATTTTGTTTATCCGTGGTTTATGGCTCTGATGTTTGTAGTTGCTGGTATGAGTGCAAGATATGCACTGCAAAAGAGAAGTGGTAAGGAATTCGCAAAGGAACGTGCAAAAAAACTTCTCATTCCGTCTATTGCAGTAATTTTTCTGCTTGGCTGGATTTCCGGTTGGGTTACAAATCAATATACCGATATGTCTGCAATCGGTGGCGACACTATGCCTGGTTTTTTTAAATACCTTATATACTGCCTTTGTGGAATAGGCGTTACGTGGTTTGCTCGTGAGCTTTTTCTTGCCTGTATAGTACTTTTAATTGTTCGTCTTTTTGATAAAAAAGATAAGCTCTATAACTTTTGCAAAAAAGCAAATATATGGGTACTTCTTTTGCTGGTTATTCCAGTATGGGGCAGTTCAATGATTTTAAATACTCCGTTTATTGAGGTTTATCGTAACGGCTTTTATATATTTATGTTTTTACTGGGTTACTTTGTTTTCTCACACGAAGAAGTAACTGACAGACTTGTCAAATTTAAAATACCGTTACTTATTATAGCAGTTATAACAGGTATTGCTTATAGTATATATTATTTTGGAACAAACTATTCTTCTCAGGAATGTTTACAGAGCTTCTTCACCAATGCTTACGCCTGGATTATGATACTTGCTTTAATTGGTTGCTTCAAAGCGTGGTTCAACAAAGAAAATAAATTTACAAGATATATGACAAAACGTAGTTTTAGTTTTTATCTTATCCATTACCCTCCTCTTTCGCTGATGGCTTACCTGCTTACAACTTATTTAGATTTACCAATGATATTCAACTACATAATTCTTCTTGTTGCAGAAATAATAATTTTACCTATATCATATGAAATACTAAGTAGAATTCCTGTGATAAGATTTTTACTGTTAGGAATAAGTAAAAAGAAAAATAGTGATATTTCTAAAAATACAGTATAATAACTAAACTCCTTCTTGAGAACAAATTCTGACTCGATTCTCAAGAAGGAGTTTTATATTTATATTAAATTTACTTTAAAACAGTTTTTGCATCTTGCCTTGCATACGGCTTTTTCTTCTTTGAGTCTCCTCAATATTTATCTTTATTGTACCATTATCATCAATATCAAGAACATCACCTGATTTTGCTCCCTTTGGAAGTTCAGAAAGCTCAAGCCCGAAAAAGCTCTTGTTCCTGTCCTCACAAATTGCATATCCGTTTTCAAATCTGTCTATAATTAAAGTTTTCATATTTATTTTCTCCTCAAATTCTGTAATCCATATAAACATACATAT
>JAXJXA010000326.1:0-4762 GCA_036307745.1 Acutalibacteraceae bacterium
ACTAGGCTGAAGCCGTCGCCACAAGACTTTAAAAAGGCTTAACCTAAACTTTAATTCTTCACCCCAACATTATATTGCAAATGTTTTAAAAAAGTTTAATCCAAACTTTTAAATTTCCTTCATCATACATTGAAATTATAAATTGCGTTAAAGTTTTCAACAAAGTCTTCTCTTTTGTTGAAAACTTTAACACTCAAACAAGTGAATCAGAAAATATTCAATGCTTTTCGCTCAATACCAAAAGTAATCAAGCTCCTATAAATCTTACAAAGGCTTTTTAGAAATTTTCGAACCGTGTCGTGGGTAAGTGTAAGGAGTTTGAGATATCTTATCAACAATGACGATACTTCTGCTATTATTGTTGATATTAAACTGAACCACATTATTATATTTTCCACCCAATACTTTTATAGCCTTTTTACTTTCATCAATCTCTGACTGAACATTTGGGCCTTTCATAGAAATAAATTTTCCTCCATTACGCACAAAAGGAACACAATATTCACTTAGAACATTCAACGGAGCAACAGCACGGGAAATAGCAATGTCATATTTTTCACGGTATTCATCTTTTCTACCGAAGTCCTCTGCCCTTCCATGTATAGTTTCAATATCAAAATCCAATTTATCAGCAACTTCATTCAAAAATATCAATCTTTTATTTAAACTGTCCAACAATGTAATTTTTAGGTCATTTCTGACAATTTTCAGAGGAATTCCCGGAAATCCCGCACCGGTACCAATATCAATTACCTTTGCGTTATTTTTTATCTTTACATACTTCAAAACTGAACAACTGTCTACAAAATGTTTAACAGCAATATCTACCGGCTCTTTAATAGCAGTCAGATTCATTTTATTATTCCATTCAATCAGAAGTTCGCAATATATATTAAATTTCTCTATTTGTTCATCTGTCAGTTGAATATCAATTTTTTTCATACCGTCAACTAACACCGTATTAAAATTATCCATAAATTATTCCCTGTTTCCTTTATTAGAATTCTGAGCAAGCCAAATAAGAAGCACCGAAATATCCGCAGGACTTACACCACTTATTCTTGATGCCTGACCTATATTTTCAGGTCTTACTTTATTCAGTTTTTCAATAGCTTCAAGTCTTAAACCAACAATTTCAGAAAAATCTATCTTTGGTAACTTTTTCTGCTCCAGTTTTCTCATTTTTGCAATCTGTTCAGCCTGACGTTTTATATATCCATCATATTTAACATCTATTTCAACCTGTTCAAGCACATTAGGATCAAGCTCCGGTCTTGTAGTATCAATAGAAGTAATACATTCATAATTTATCTGAGGACGTTTCATTAAATCGATCAATCTTACACCTGTTGTTATAGGCGATGTTTCACGTGAAACAAGTATCTTATTAACTTCTTCTGTAGGTGATATTACAGTGTTTTTAAGTCTTTTCAACTCATTTTTCTTTTGTTCCTGCTTTAAAATAAACCTGTTCCATCTTTCATCAGAAATCAAGCCTATCTCCCTACCAAGAGGTGTAAGACGTTCATCTGCATTATCTTGTCTTAAAACAAGGCGATACTCCGAACGAGATGTCATCATTCTGTAAGGATCATCTGCTCCCTTTGTTATCAAATCATCAATCAAAGTTCCTATGTAAGATGAAGCTCTATCCAATATAAAAGGTTTCTCTCCCTTTATTTTTAATGCAGCATTTATCCCTGCAATTAATCCTTGTGCAGCGGCTTCTTCATATCCTGAACTTCCGTTAAACTGACCTGCACCATATAAATTAGGAAATCTTTCAAATTCCAGTGTACTGTTCATCATTGTTGGATCAACGCAGTCATATTCTATTGCATATGCAGGACGCATAACTACAACATTTTCAAGACCTTTTATAGAATGATAAAAATCCAACTGAACATCTTCAGGCAATGAAGATGACATTCCCTGCAAATACATTTCCTCAGTATTCATTCCGCAAGGTTCTATAAACAACTGATGCCTCGGTTTATCAGCAAATCTTACGATTTTATCTTCAATACTTGGACAATATCTTGGTCCTACACCTTCAATTAATCCTCCATAAAGAGGTGATCTGTGAATATTATCAAGTATAATTTTCTTAGTTTTATCATTAGTCCAGCTTATATGACACTTAACTTTATTCTCCAGAGGTTCAACAGTATCATAAGAAAATGGAATTACTGGTTCATCACCAGGCTGTTCTTCAAGTTCTGAAAAATCAATACTCTTTCTTAGAACACGGGCAGGAGTTCCTGTTTTAAATCTTCTTAACGATAACCCTAGTTCTTTTAATGATTCTCCCAAAAATGTGGCAGGAAAAATACCGTCAGGACCACTTTCAAACGATACATCACCTACATAAATGCGTCCACCTAAAAAAGTACCTGTTGCTATAATAACAGCTTTACATTCATATCTTGCCTTTAGTCTGGTTTCAAGTACCCATACATCGTTGTCAGTATCTTTGTTTATACTTACAATTTCAGCCTGATGAATCTGCAAATTTTCCTGCAACTCCATTTTATGTTTCATTATTTCGCTGTATTTTCTTCTGTCAATCTGAGCACGCAAAGAGTGTACAGCAGGTCCCTTTCCTCTGTTTAACATACGCATTTGCAGTAAACTTTCATCAGCAGTTTTTCCCATCTCACCACCAATAGCATCAATTTCTCTTACAAGGTGTCCCTTTGCTGTTCCACCTATTGAAGGATTACAAGGACAATTTCCAACTGCGTCCATATTAATGGTAAATGCCACAGTATTACAACCTAGTCTTGCAGATGCAAGTGCAGCTTCAATTCCGGCGTGTCCTGCACCTATAACTGCAACATCAAATTTTCCGGCAAAAAAACTCATAGTGTGCCTCTCCTTTTTATTCCATTACAATATCTGATTTAAAGTATTTTTCTTGAAATTTAATTTTTTCAATAATTTCAGCCTTACTAAAATTCATTCCTTCTGGTGCAACAATCCACTTATTTTCAATGTCATTTTCCCTATTAACAATAGCAATTACTTTACCTGTAAACTTCTGAATAGGATACTCAACCCCAAAAATATAAGCGTCCTGCCATTCACCATCAGGTGCTAAAATACCATAAACATAACCATAGTTTACGGTATAAAAAATATCATTGTGATTTGGATGATACGTCCCAAGTGGTCTGTCCACTGTTACTTCCACTGTTTTTCCTATAATATCCATAATTATTTACCAACACAAAAATGCTTAAATACATTTTCAACTACCACTTCACTGGCACGCTCACCTGTTATTTCTAAAATACTTTGTATAGCATCTTCAATAGAAACTGTTGTTGCATCAAGAGTAAATCCAAGCTCTATTGAATTAATTGCTTCATCAAGTGCATTAAGTGCTCTCACAGCACAATCACGTTGTCTTTCAGTGGCAAGAGTTGCAACTGATGGATCAAAGTCAGCAGTTCCTGTAATTTTTTCAATAATTTGTACAAGTTCTTCTACACCTTCACCACTTTTTGCCGATATAAAAACAACATTATCTACTTGCGTTTTTATAAAATCAATATCTATAATTCCATCGCAATCAGTTTTATTTATAATAGCTACCGCTGGTAATCCCTTTATAGTTTTTAATAAATTAATATCTTCATCATTCAGATTATCAGTAGCATCGAAAACAGCCAGAATCAATCCACTTGTTTCTATCTTTCTTCTGGCTCTCTCTACACCTATCTTCTCAACAAGATTATCTGTTTCACGCAAACCTGCTGTATCTGAAAGATTTAAAGTTACATCACCAAGCACAACCGTTTCTTCAATTATATCCCGTGTAGTTCCCGGAATATCTGTTACGATAGATTTTTCATAACCTGTAAGCTGATTCATAAGTGTAGATTTTCCTACATTGGGCTTTCCAACAATAATTGTATCCACACCTTTTTTCAGAACCATTCCTGCATCATAGTTTTTTAATAAGTTATTAATCATCTCTTTTGCAGATAGAAGATCTTTCTTCAAATTTTCATCTTCCACCTGAGGGATATCTTCCTCTGGATAATCTGCCCACGCAGAAAGGTGTGCAGCAGAGTTTACAAGCAAGCTATTGATCTTAAAAATTTCTTTACTTATCTTGCCTTCTCTACAAGCCAGTGCTGTTCGTGCCTCTGTTTTTCCTTTTGCCGAAATAATATCCATAACAGCCTCTGCTTCAGATAAATCCATTTTCCCATTCAAAAATGCTCTCTGTGTAAATTCTCCTGCTTTAGCTGGAACTGCTCCATTATTTATAATTGCACGTAAAACCTGCTTTGTTACATACATTCCTCCGTGGCAGGATATTTCAACAACATTCTCTCCCGTATAGCTGTGGGGTGCTTTAAAAACAGTTAAAACAGCCTCGTCAATTTTTTCATCACCATCATATATACTTCCATATGAAGCAGTATATCCTTTCATTTCGCAAACTTTTTTATTACTTACACTCTTAAATACCTTATCGGCAATTTTTAAAGATTCACTACCGGATATCCTTATTACACCAATACCACCAGGTCCATTAGCAGTTGAAATAGCTGCTATTGTATCTGTAAATGTATTCATATACTCCACCTCACGTTGTTTATTGTTATCATAAATTTCCTATATCAATAAAAATTAGCTCTAAACTTCATTATCTTATCGTCTAATATTTGAAGGCTCTATAATAAATGTTGGGGTAGAAAAGATTATTGAAGAATATTTCGTTAAGGACGCTGTCCTTAAAACCTGCAAA
>JAXJXA010000327.1:0-11598 GCA_036307745.1 Acutalibacteraceae bacterium
CTATGGCATACCGCAAATGCCATAGCGTTTTTTTGCTATATTTCAAGATGGACAAGGTGGGCAATTCCAGGTGTACTTTCTCCCTGTTGATTAGAGGTAGGTGACATTAATGCACCTGTTGCTATTACAAGAATGTTTTTTAATGCTCTTTGACACATTTTTTCTAGTATAATGCTGCAAAGAACACTGCCACAACAACCACAACCACTTCCTCCTGCGTGTACATCTTGTTTTTCTATGTCAAAAATCATCATACCGCAATCGTTGTGAGTATTTACAATATTTATATGCTCCTGTTGTAATAGCTGATTTAAAAGTTCAGAACCTATTTTGCCAAGGTCGCCTGTAAGAATAAGGTCATAGTCTGAGGGTTTTGTTTTTGTATCTTTTAAATAGGCTTTTATTGTTTCGCAAGCGGCAGGTGCCATAGCAGCACCCATATTGTTGATATCAGTAACACCCATATCAGTAACTTTACCTACAGTACAGTGTTTTAGTTTTGGTCCATTGCCTGTTTCAGATACCACTATTGCCCCACTTCCTGTAACGGTCCATTGGGCAGTTGGGGTACGCTGACCGCCATATTCCAGAGGAAATCTGTATTGTCGTTCTGCTGAACAAAAGTGTGAAGAAGTTACTGCCAAAGCATTTTTTGCATATCCTCCATCCACCATAATTCCTGCCATCATAAGGCTTTGCACCATTGTAGAACAGGCACCGTATTGTCCCAGAAAAGGGATATTAAAATCACGTATACAATAGCTTGTACTTATACATTGATTAAGCAGATCACCTCCAAAAGCTATCTGAATATCCTCACCATTTATCTGGGATTTTTCCAGTGCTGTTTTTATGGCTTCTGTTTGTAGTCTGCTTTCTGCCTGTTCCCAGGTGTCACAGCCTAGTTTGGTATCATATTCTATTTTATGAAAATAATCTTTTAAGGGACCTTCACTTTCTTTTTTTCCTGCTACAGAACCAAATCCAGCTATTGCAGGTGTGTTTTGAAATTCTATGGTATACTTTCCTACTCTGTTCAAAAAATCTCTCCTGACATATAGTTTATATATGTATAGTTTGTCCCCGGAAGAACATTTTATGAAATTATACGTTTTTGTTTATTTTTTTTTAATTTGTATCAAATTAAAATATGAAAAAATTATGAAATTTTTTCATATACTTGACATTATGGTAATTTAATGAATAATTATTCTTTGTAACAATATCTGGCATAAAGAAAAGGGATATAAATTTATGAGAACAGAGTCAAAAACAGCAGTAAAAAACAGTATAGGAAGAATGATTTTTGTGGTATTGTCAGTGCTTTTGCAGATAGGCTGGCTTTTTATTTTAGCACAGTGGCTTGATGATTATTCAGATGTTATTTCTGTACTGGCAAGTGTTGTGGCAGTAGTATTAGTTTGCAGAATATATAGTAAAGATATTAATTCTGCAATGAAAACACCTTGGATTATTGTTATTTTATTATTTCCTATTATGGGAATATGTTTGTATTGTTTGGTAGGACATTCTGATGTAACCAGAGGTATGCGAAAAAGATTTGAAAAAATTGACGCTACCTTGATTGAAAGGCTTGTACAAAATGAAGATATATTGAATAGCCTTGATGATAAGGATATAGGTATTGCAAATCAAGTGAAATACATAGTTAATTATGGAAAATATCCGGTTTATCAGAATACAGATGTTGAATTTTATGATGATGCACTTAAGGGGATAGAGGCACAGAAAGAAGAACTCAAAAAGGCAGAAAAATTTATCTTTATGGAATACCACGCAATAGAGGATGCAGAGTCATTTGAGTCAATAAAGGGAATTCTTGCTGGAAAAGTAAAACAGGGTGTAGAAGTGCGTATTTTCTATGATGACATTGGAAGTATAGGTTTTATCAACCACGATTTTATAAAAAGAATGGAATCACTGGGAATTAAATGCAGGGTGTTTAATCCTCTTATACCCTTTTTAAACATATTTATGAATAACCGCGATCACAGAAAAATTACAGTAATTGATGGTAAGGTAGGTTTTACAGGTGGATACAATCTTGCAAACGAGTATTTTAATATTACACACCCATATGGGCACTGGAAAGACACAGGTGTAAAGATAACAGGTGACGCTGTAAAAAGTTTGACGGTGATGTTTTTAGAAATGTGGAATGCAATTAAAGCAACAGATGAAAGCTATGATAGATTTTTCCCTGATATAGAATATCACTCTGAACAGTGTGGATATATCCAACCATATGCTGATAGTCCACTTGATGTTGAACGTGTAGGCGAAAGCGTTTATATGAATATTGTAAAAAATGCAAAAAGATATGTATATTTTATGACACCATACCTTATTATAAGTGACGAGATGAGCCGTGAATTTGAGCTTGCTGCAAAACGAGGTATAGATGTAAGAATAATTACTCCTGGTATACCTGATAAAAAGTTAATTTTTGAGGTTACACGTTCATATTATGCACGACTTGCAAAGGCAGGTATACGAATCTATGAGTATACTCCCGGATTTTGTCACGCAAAGCAGTGTGTGTGTGATGACGAAATTGCAACAGTGGGTACAATAAACTTAGATTATAGAAGTTTATATCTTCACTTTGAGAATGGTGTGTTTTTATATGAATGTACAGCTGTGGAAAATGTGAAAAATGATTTTGACAATACTTTTCCGGAATGTAATGAAGTAACTGAGAAATACAGAAGTGGTCGTTCTGCTGTGTTAAGATTTGGTCAGTGTGCTTTGCGACTAATTTCACCACTGTTGTAATTTTTATCCAATTTTGTTTGTTAAAGATTTTGTAAAAATAAAAATCAGGTTTAGCCATAAAAGGTTAAACCTGATTTTTATTTTTATAGAATATTTTTTGTTGTATGGATTATACATTAAAACGGAAAAGAACGATATCTCCATCCTTCATAACGTAGTCTTTACCTTCACTTCTTACAAGACCTTTTTCTTTAGCCGCTGTCATAGAGCCACACTCCATAAGGTCATCAAATGAGATAACTTCGGCTCTGATAAATCCACGCTCAAAGTCTGTGTGAATTTTTCCTGCTGCCTGAGGTGCTTTTGTGCCTTTGGTTATAGTCCAGGCACGAACTTCTGGTTTTCCTGCTGTAAGATAAGAGATAAGTCCAAGAAGGTTATAGCAAGCTGTAATAAGTCTGTCAAGTCCTGATTGTGTAAGACCTATGTCATTCAGGAACATATCACGCTCTTCTTTTTCCATATCCACAAGTTGTTCCTCAAGTTCTGCACAAATCGGAAGAACAGCAGCGTGTTCACTGTCTGCAATAGCTTTAACCTGTTTGTAATATTCGTTGTTTTCAATTCCGTCTGCAAAGTCTGTGTCACTTACATTTGCAGCATAGATAATAGGCTTGTTTGTAAGCAAAGCAACAGATGAAAGTAAAGCCTTTTCGTCATCGGTACAATCAACACTTCTTGCTGACTTTCCTTCCTCAAGGGTAGCTTTTACACGCTCAAAGAACTCTAACTCAGTAGCATATTTTTTGTCTGCCTTCATCATCTTTTTTGTTTTATCTATTCGTCTTTCAATGATTTCTATATCAGACATAACTAATTCAAGATTTATTGTTTCAATATCTCTTGCGGGATCAACAGAGCCATCAACGTGTATTATATCATCATTATCAAAACAGCGTACAACGTGTACAACCGCGTCTACCTCACGAATATTGGAAAGGAACTTGTTGCCAAGACCTTCGCCTTTTGATGCACCCTTAACCAAACCTGCTATGTCAACAAATTCTATTGTAGCAGGAGTAAATTTTTCAGGCTCATACATTTCAGCCAGCTTGTCTAATCTTTTATCCGGCACAGATACCACACCTACATTTGGTTCAATAGTACAGAAGGGGTAGTTTGCAGACTGTGCCCCTGCGTTTGTAATAGCATTAAACAATGTACTTTTACCTACGTTTGGAAGTCCAACCATTCCAAGTTTCATATATTTCAAATCCTTTCAGCTATATACTTTTCTAATCACATATTATAACAAATCCTGATAAATATAGCAATAAAATATATCAAGAATGAGTTGATACTAGGATAAGTTTTATTCAATTATCGAATAATATATAATAGACCAATTTACCAAACATATAGATAATATAAATAAAATTATATATTAAGAATTATAAAACACTTGAAGATATCTCTTTTAGAAAGTTATCAAACTGTTTTTCTGTATATGTATGTACCTCCTTAAAAAATATATCTTCAAATTTTTCTAAGTCAAAACGTCTTTCTTCAGTTTGGGCTCTATCCATCCAATGACTTCTCATCTTATCAAGCGATTTGCCACGTCTATTTTTTTCTTCATTATAAACCAAGATAAAAACAGTATTTTTTCGTGTATACGAAACATTTTTTAGAGTAATATCACCATAAATCAAAAGAGTATCCCGTATTTTATCTCTAATGTTACTTTTAGTCTTACCCTCAACTTTTCCATTTTTAAATTCAATAAAATACTCAAGATTTTCATCTTTAGTAATAACGATAGCATCCACAGAATGAGCCTTATCTTCTGATAAACCTAAACTATTTGCATATTTTCTTTTTACTAAATCAAAATCAATCGCTGGTAGTTCCGATTCAGTCATATATTTTTTATCCTCTTTATTTGAATCATCTAATGACGTTTCTTTTAATGTAGATTTAAAATCCTTATCACTCAGATCTATCATTTTAAATCCTCTCATTTTCCAGTTTCTGAAGCGGTATAGCTAATTTTTCATAAATAGCCTCTGTATACTTTGAAACATCTTTTATTACCGATATGTTATCTTCATTTTCAGCTAAATAATATTTACATTTATCTGCAATCTCATATTTTTTTGAATACACTTCAATGGCTTCTAGAAAATAAGGACTGTGTGTGTTCAATAATATAGTTATGTCAAATTCTTTTTGCAATAAAACAATAATTTCAGCAAACAGCAACTGCCATTCAGGGTGTAGATGAATTTCCGGTTCATCCAATACTATAGTCGCTTTTTCTCCTATTACTCCATTTTGCAATAAAGTTTTTATAATAACAAATGTTTTTAAACCAGTAGATACATTTTTAAAGTCTATATTTTTTGAAGTGCCTGGCATATGATATGACCATCTCATATTATCCTTTTTATAAATTTCACCATCACAAACACTGTTGATTTTGTTATAAATATTATTTAACTTATCATTAATCAAAATTTCTTCAAATAAATTAGTTTCACTATTTTTTTGTAATTTTTCCTTTAACTTTGTTCGGTGATATCCTGTAGGTGACACATAAAATTTATCAATAGAGCGAATACTGTGGATATTGTCTATTATAAAAGGATCATCTATATATACTACCTCTGTTCTTAACGAAAACAAACCTTCAACATCTACAACCTCATCATCTTTTATAGTAACTGATACAGTTTTTGATTTAATTGTAAGGTCGATTGTACTATCATCATCAGAAAATATATTACTAATCTGACCGTTAAACTCTGAATCGAGAGATCTCTTTAGCAAAGTTGTGCAAAGTTGCTGATTTAAAATACTCTTAATATAGCTAATTTTTTCAGCAGCAATAACAATGTCATCTTCATCAACCATAGTTTTATCAACTTCTATACTTGAAAGATACTCATAAATGGAGCGAGTCAATAATTCTATTGAATATTCTTTACTTTTATTAAGTATTTTGGCTAAATCTTCAAATTTATCCCAAAAGAAAAAATTACTATAAATCTCCTCTGACTTTATATCTATAGCCTCAAGTACTCTAGCTATACTTTTTTCACGTTCAAGCTCAATTTGATTCTCAACATCATAGTAACTGTTAAATATACTATACAAGGTTTTGCCCACTGTACTTTTACCTGTATTGTTTTCTCCGGCAATTACAGTTATCCCGTTAAGTTCAATATCAGCATAAGAAAGTTTGCCTATGTTTCTTAATTGTAATCGCATAAATACCTCCAATTAGTATATTTATTATTTATATATACTTCTTATATATACTTCTAAAAAATTATAAATCAATTCTATTATCTGATGGTTATTTATGTATAATTTGTGCATTATTTACAATAATCTTAAAAGTGTATACATTTATAGTATATTTGAAAATTATATTATTGTCAATAATATTACGTCGAACAAAAATTAAAAAATAGTTTAATTATTAACAATGCATTAACATATGCACAATAAAATTGACAATTACCCTCGAAAAATGGTATCATTAGTACATATCAACCAAGGGAGGGTTTGTGTAGGTGGAAAATTCATATATTAATGAGCTTGCACAGAAATGTATAGACAGTAGTAAAATTGATACTGAGCTGTTTTCAAAATATGATGTACAAAAGGGTCTGCGTGACAAAAACGGTGTTGGAGTTTTGGCAGGTCTTACAACTATTTCTAATGTAATGGCTGTAAAAATGGTAGACGGCGAAAGAGTTCCTTGTGCAGGCAAGTTGTTGTTCAGAGGTTACTCTATTAAGGACTTAGTTAAAAATTCAAGTAAGACAGAGCATTTTGGATTTGAAGAGGCTATTTATCTTATTTTATTTGGAGAGCTTCCTACAAAACAGCAGTATGATGATTTTAAAAAGTTGCTGGGTGAAAATATGGTGTTGCCATCCAGTTTTACACGGGATGTAATTATGAAGGCACCTAGTAAGGATATTATGAACTCCATAACCAAGAGTGTACTTACTTTGGCAGCTTATGACGATAAAGCAGCAGATATATCTATTGAAAATGTTTTGCGTCAATGTATTAAATTAATTGCAGTGTTTCCAATGTTGGCAGTGTACGGATATCACGCATATAATCATTATGAGTGTGACAATAGCTTATTTATTCATCGTCCTGATCCTAATTTGTCTACGGCTGAAAACTTGCTGAGAATGTTAAGACCGGATATGCAATATACAGACCTTGAGGCAAGAGTTCTTGATGCTGCACTTATTTTGCATATGGAGCACGGTGGCGGCAATAACTCTACATTTACCACACACGTTGTTTCTTCATCGGGTTCAGACACATATTCTGTTGTTGCAGCCGCACTTTCATCATTAAAGGGACCTAAGCACGGTGGTGCTAATCTTAAGGTTGTGCAGATGATAAATGACCTTAAGGAAAATGTAGAGGATATTACTGATCGTGATCAGGTTAGAACTTATCTTGAGAAAGTTCTTGCAGGTGAGGCTTTTGACCATAAGGGATTGATTTATGGTATGGGACACGCTATTTATTCGGTTTCTGACCCTCGTGCACAAGTATTTAAAAAGTTTGTACGTGGTCTGGCTGAAGAAAAGCATATGGACAATGATTTTAAACTATTCTCTATGATAGAAGAAATGGCACCTGAGCTTATAGCCAAAAAACGTAAAATGTACAAAGGCGTAAGTGCTAACGTAGATTTTTATAGTGGCTTTGTTTATAATATGTTGGGAATTCCTCTGGAGTTATATACACCGATTTTTGCTGTTGCAAGAATAGTAGGTTGGAGTGCTCACAGACTGGAAGAACTTATAAATGTAGATAAAATTATCCGTCCTGCATATAAGAGCCTTGTAAAAGAACGTGAGTATATAGATATGGAGGATAGAGGCTGATACTATCCTTAACCAAAAGTAAATAAATTAAAATATTTAGCAATTTACGGCAAAACACCTTTTGAATGGTGTTTTGCCGTTTTTGCTTTGAGGAAATAGTAATTATAGTGTAATAAGATTAATATAATAGTTAAGTACAATTTACGGCTTTTATATAAAATTGGTGATTATAAATGTGCGATATACGGTTGATTTTAGTGATTATGAAATTTTTATTTTTGGTTAATTCATTTTTTATGAAAAATTATGTTAATAAATATTTTAACTTAAATGTGGCATAAAATCTATAAAATCTTTTAAAAGGTGAATAAAATGCAAAAAAGTCTCTGCTATTGTAAAAAAATGTGCTTTAATGGTGGTAAACGAAAAAATTTAAATTTTTTCAATTTTATGCAACTGCACGAAATATATACTTTCATTTATCTTGTTAAAAAACCTTTAAATCCCGAAAATAGGGGGGTATGTTAAAAAAAATGCAATTCAATGATTAGAATATTGCAAAATAGGGGATTTTAACTTTGAATAGCTTGAAAATAAAGGATATCGCAATTAAAAATTCATTTGTTATTGAATTTTTATAGTGCTGAAGCACAAATAACAGTAAAAAATTTCCTGAATTGTCACGATTCTTAACTTTACAATATCGTTTAAAAGTGTTATATTATGTGTGCGTTATTGATAAAGAAAATAATGAATACAAAATACTCAGTAATATGTTTACAATACCTTAAGGAAAGGAAGATATTTAATGCAGAATGAAGTTTTTTCAAAACAGCTTACAGCAAACACATTATATGATGCCAGATTTGAGCATGATAACTGTGGTATTGGTGCTGTCTGTAATATGAAGGGTGTAAAAACCCATTCTACAGTTGAATCTGCACTGAAAATAGTTGAAAATTTGGAACACCGTGCAGGAAAGGACGCCGAAGGAAAAACAGGTGATGGCGTTGGTATTATGGTGCAGATTTCTCATAAGTTTTTCTCAAAGGTTGCAAAATCATTGGGGTATGATATTGGTGCCGAGAGAGAATACGGTGTGGGAATGTTTTTCTTCCCTACAGAGGAGCTTGCAAAACATCAGGCTATGAAGATGTTTGAGCTTATTGTTGAAAAAGAAGGTATGGAGTTTATTGGTTGGCGTGTAGTAGAAACACATCCCAATGTAATAGGCAAAAGAGCTTATGAGAAAATGCCTTGTATTATGCAGTGTTTTGTAAAAAAACCTGCCAATGTAGAAAAAGGATTGCCTTTTGACCGTATGCTTTATGTTGTAAGACGTGTTTTTGAACAGTCAAATGATAATACATATGTTGTAAGCCTTAGTAGCCGTACAATAGTTTATAAAGGAATGTTTCTTGTAAAAGAGCTTAGAAGATTTTATGCTGATTTACAAAATCCTGATTATGAATCTGCAATAGCAACTGTTCATTCAAGATTCTCGACAAATACAAATCCAAGCTGGCACAGAGCACACCCCAACCGTTTTATTGTTCATAATGGTGAAATTAACACAATCAGAGGCAATGCAGATAAAATGCTCGCTCGTGAGGAAAATATGTCCTCAAATGTTATAAGTGACGATGAACTTATAAAGGTATTTCCTGTGGTTAATCCAAGTGGTTCAGATTCAGCTATGCTGGACAATACCCTTGAATTTATGGTAATGAATGGTATTCCTCTTCCTTTGGCGGTTATGATAACTATTCCTGAGCCTTGGGCAAATAACAAGGCTATGCCACAGGAGAAAAAAGATTTTTATCATTATTATGCAACGTTGATGGAGCCTTGGGACGGTCCTGCGTCTATTGTATTTTCTGACGGTGATATAATGGGTGCTGTACTTGACCGTAATGGTTTGCGTCCATCAAGATATTATATTACAGATGATGGCAATGTAATACTTGCTTCTGAAGTAGGTGCTATTGATGTACCTAATAATAAAGTTGTTAAGAAAGAGCGTTTGCGTCCGGGCAAAATGTTGTTGATTGACACTGTTAAGGGTGAGATTATAAAAGATGATGACCTGAAAATGTATTATGCACAGCAGAAACCTTACGGTGAGTGGTTAGATTCTAACCTTGTTCATCTTAAGGATTTGAAAATCCCTAACCAGAAGGTTCAGGAATATACAGATTCAGAACTTTCAAGACTTGAAAAAGCTTTTGGTTATACATATGAGCAATTATCTACAATGATTTTACCAATGGCTGAAACAGGTGCTGAAGCAGTTTCTGCAATGGGTAGCGATAGTCCTCTGGCTGTTCTTTCAAAAGAGCATCAGCCTTTGTTTAATTACTTTAAGCAGTTGTTTGCACAGGTTACTAACCCTCCGATAGATGCTATCAGAGAAGAGATTGTAACTTCAACAACAATGTTTCTGGGCAGAGAAGGTAATATCTTACAGGATTTACCTCAGAACTGCAATGTTCTTGAAATGAATAATCCTATTCTTACAAGCCTTGATTTGTTGAAAATCAAGGGAATGAGCAAGCCGGGATTTAAAGTTGAAACAGTTTCAATTCTTTATTATAAAAATACAAATCTGGCAAGAGCTGTACAGCACTTGCTGGTTGAAGTTGACAGAGCTTACAGAAAAGGCTCAAATATAATTATTTTGTCTGACCGTGGTGTTGACGAAAACCACGTTGCTATTCCTTCGCTGTTAGCAGTTGCTGCTCTTAATAGCCATTTAGTACAGACTAAAAAGAGAAATTCAATGTCACTTATTCTGGAATCAGGTGAGCCAGTAGAGGTACATCACTTTGCAACATTGCTGGGATATGGTGCATCTGCTATTAATCCATATCTTGCACACGATGCTGTTAAATATTTAGTCAGAAACAATATGTTGCAAAAAGAGGAATATGCTGCTATTGAGGATTATAACTCAGCAGTACTTCACGGCATTGTAAAGATTGCCTCAAAAATGGGTATATCAACCATACAATCGTATCAGGGCTCTCAGATTTTTGAAGCTGTTGGTCTTAATTCTGATGTAATTGAAAAGTACTTCCCCGGTACAGTCAGCCGTGTTGAAGGTATAAGTATTGAGGACATTCAGAAGGATGTTGATTACCGTCATTCACAGGCTTTTGATCCATTGGGATTATCTGTTGACGAAACTCTCAGTTCTATTGGTAACCACAAAGCAAGAAGCGGACAGGAGGAGCATTTGTACACTCCTGCAACTATTCACCTTTTGCAAGAGGCTACCAGAACAGGCAATTATGAAGAATACAAGGAGTATTCCAAGCTGATAAATGATGAAACAAGGGCATTGAAAATGCGTGGACTTATTGACTTCAACTATCCTAAAGATGGCGGTGTACCAATAGAAGAAGTAGAGTCGGTAGACAACATTGTTAAGCGTTTTAAAACAGGTGCTATGTCATATGGTTCAATTTCTCAGGAAGCTCACGAGTGTATGGCTATTGCTATGAATACACTTCACGGTAAAAGTAACTCCGGTGAAGGTGGCGAAAACCCTGAACGTCTTACAATAGGCAAAGATGGTATTAATCGTTGTTCAGCAATCAAGCAGGTCGCTTCGGGAAGATTTGGTGTTACAAGCGAATATCTTGTAAGTGCTAAGGAAATTCAGATTAAAATGGCTCAGGGAGCAAAGCCGGGTGAAGGTGGACAGTTGCCAGCAGGTAAGGTTTACCCTTGGATTGCAAAGTGTCGTCATTCAACACCGGGTGTTGGCTTGATTTCACCACCACCACACCACGATATTTATTCGATAGAGGACCTGGCACAGTTGATTTATGACCTTAAAAATGCAAACAAGAATGCAAGAATCTCTGTAAAGCTGGTTTCTGAGGCTGGTGTTGGTACTATTGCTGCAGGTGTTGCAAAAGCTGGTGCACAGGTAATTCTTGTTTCCGGATATGATGGTGGTACAGGTGCCGCACCAAGAAATTCAATTTACCAC
>JAXJXA010000328.1:0-4287 GCA_036307745.1 Acutalibacteraceae bacterium
GTGCAAGAGATTTATACGTATTTTTTGAAAGTAACGGATAATTTGCATTAATACCGTCAAATGAATCAAGAAACTTTGCAAGCTCAAAGGCGTTATCACACAGCCTTTCCATTCTTAGTCCCATTGTTTCAAGTCCGATAGTGTTTAGAAAAGCATTCATTGGGGCAAGACAACATCCGATATTTCGCCAGATTCCGTTTCTCAGTTTGGCTAAATATGCAAATTTTCCATAATTTTTGTATTCACTGAACATTTTATAACGAATTACATCCCACTTAAAATTACCACTGTCAACAATTATTCCACTTATTGCATTGCCTGATCCATTGATATATTTTGATGAAGAATGAACAACTATATCAGCACCGTAATCTATTGGATGAATAAGACAAGGTGTTGCGGTAGTACTGTCGATAATCAAAGGAATATTGTACTTATGTGCAAGTTTTGCCACACTTTCAATATCAACAATATCAAGTGCAGGATTTCCTATAAGTTCTGCAAAAATAGCTTTTGTTTTTTCATTGATAAGAGGTTCAATTTCTTCTGTGCAAACACATTTCACAAAACGTGTTATAATTCCAAATGATTTTAAGTCTGAAAATAAATCAATAGTTCCGCCGAAAAGTCCCGAACCTGTAATAATTTCATCACCTGTGCAAAGAATATTTAAAAGAGACATTGTTACAGCCGCCATACCAGATGAACAGGCAACCGCTCCTATTCCTTTTTCAAGAGAAGCTATTCTTTTTTCAAAAGAATCCACCGTAGGATTGCTTATTCTTGAATAGGCAAATCCAGGTGCTTTGTTATTAAATATTTTTTCAAGTTTTTCAGGAGATTCGTGAGAAAAAGCATTAACTTGATAAACAGGAGTTACAGTTGCATCTGTTGCAATGTCACCATCAAATTTACTATGCAACAATGCAGTATTGAATTTCATTTAATCACCCACCTTTATTCAAACATACGCTTTCTTTGTTTGCTGACGATATTATAACCCATTTAACATAGTAAATCAATAGGTTTTATATATTTTGCAGTATTGCATAGTATTTTAGTAGGCTTTTGGGCTATTTTTGTAAATTTAACAATATTGAATTGCTATATAAAATATGATACACTACCAATGTAGTAGGTTTTATATACATTGGAGGTGATTATGTGAAAATTTCAACAAAAGTAGAGTTTGGTATTATAGCTATGATTGATATAGCAATACACTCTAAGAACAACGAAGCAGTAACTGTATATAGTATTGCAAAACGCCAAAATATTTCAGCAAAATATCTTGAACAAATTCTTACCATACTTAGACAGGCACATTTAATCAAAGGATTAAAAGGCTCAAAAGGCGGTTATATAATCACAAGATCAGCAATGAATATTACATTTAAAGAAATTATAAATGCACTTGATGTTACGATTTTGAGCGAAGTTGATTTTTTTGAACAGGAAAACTCTGTTATAGCTACTACCGTAAATGCCAATCTATGGGACAAGCTGACAGATTATATGCAAAAGTTCGCTCAAAATCTGACACTTGCCGATATTATCGAAGAGTGTCATAAATCAATGGAAGAAAAATCAGAAGAAATAATGTACTATATATAAGATATAAGAAGTATAAGAGAAAGCGTCGGTTCAAATTCCGACGCTTTTTTTGCTATATTTTAAATTTTGAGATTATGTCACAGGTATATCTGATATCATCTTCACTGTGTGCTGATGATACAAACATCGCCTCAAACTGTGAAGGTGCAATGTAAATTCCATTATCCTGCATATAACCAAAATACTCAGCATACTTCTGCGTATCTGATGTTTTTGCAGTATTGTAATCAACAACTTTCTCATCTGTAAAAAAGGCTGTAAGCAATGAACCGACACGATTGACATTAAATCCTGTATTTTTCATCACACATTCAATTTGTGATGCCTTTTTGTCAAGTTCATCATAAAGATATGTTGACCTTTCAAGAATTTTAAGTGTGGCAAGTCCTGCTGAAACTGCAACAGGATTTCCTGAAAGTGTGCCAGCTTGATAAACAGAACCTAAAGGAGCGACACACTCCATAACCTCTCTCCTACCTCCGTACACAGCAAGAGGCATTCCGCCTCCCACAATTTTACCGAGTGTTGTTAAATCAGGAGTGATTCCGTAATATTCCTGGGCTCCGCCAAGTGAAAGACGAAAACCTGTAATCACTTCATCAAAAATAAGCAATGCACCGTTCTTTTTGGTAATATCACGCAAAAACTGTAAAAAACCTTCTTTCGGAGGAACTACACCCATATTTGCCGCACAAGGTTCAACAACAACACAGGCTATATCATCACTGTGCTCCTCAAACAAATTCTCAACAGACGATTCGTCATTATATACGGCAAGCAAAGTATTGTCAGTATAACCTTTAGGAACTCCTGCACTATCTGGAATAGAATTTGTAAGAAGTCCTGAACCTGCCTTGACAAGAAGTCCGTCGGAGTGACCGTGATAACAACCTTCAAACTTAATGATTTTATCACGGTGAGTATAACCTCTTGCTGCACGGATTGCACTCATTACTGCTTCTGTTCCGGAGTTTACAAGTCTGAGCATCTCCATAGACGGCATATGCTTTTGAATAAGATCGACAAGTTCAATTTCGCCCTCATGACAGGCACCAAAAGTCAGTCCTCTTTCGCAGGTTATCTTTACTGCTTCAACAACCTCGGTGTTGCTGTGTCCGAGAATATTAGGCCCCCACGAACATATATAATCAATATATTCGTTGCCGTCAACATCATATATTTTAGAACCGACTGCACGGTCAATAAAAAGCGGTGTTCTTCCGACATTTCGGCAGGCACGAACAGGGCTGTTCACACCACCTGGCATAAACTTCTGAGCTTTATTATAGAGACTTTCTGATTTTTGAATATTCATCTCTCTTCCTCCAGCCATTTTGCAACATCAAGTGCGTGATAAGTGATAATAATGTCGGCTCCTGCACGCTTTATAGCTATCATATTTTCCATAACAATTCGTTTTTCGTCTATCCAGCCGTTTTGAGCCGCTGCTTTGACCATCGAATATTCACCGCTGACATTGTATGCAACAAGAGGAAATTCATAACGGCTTGCATCTTTGATGATGTCAAGATATGCAAGTGCAGGCTTGACCATAACCATATCTGCACCCTCTGAAATATCGCTTTCAATTTCTCTTAGAGCCTCTTTACCGTTTGCAATATCCATCTGATATGTTTTTCTGTCACCGAAACAAGGTGCAGACTCAGCCGCATCTCTGAACGGTGAATAATATCCTGACGCAAACTTTGCACTGTAAGCCATTATTGGTATATCAATAAGTCCGTTTTCATCAAGTGCATTTCTTATTGCCTCAACTCTGCCGTCCATCATATCGGAAGGTGCTATAATATCTGCTCCGGCATTTGCAAGACTTACTGACATTTTAGAGAGCAGAGGAAGTGTTTCATCATTAAGAATTTTGTTGCCGTGAACTACTCCACAATGCCCGTGAGAAGTATACTCACACAGACATACATCTGCAATCACAAGCAAATCGGGGCATTTCTCTTTTATATATCGTATAGCCTGTTGAGTTACGCCTTTATCATCATATGCAGAAGTTGCAAGTTCATCCTTATGCTTTGGAATTCCGAAAATAAGTATTCCCGGAATCCGACTATCTACTATCTGATGTAAAATCTCGTCGAGCCTGTCGATTGAATACTGATATATACCAGGCATTGATTCAACAGAGCTTTTTATATTTTCACCCTCAACAACAAAGATCGGATAAATAAGATCGTCTTTACTTATACGTGTTTCACGCATCATTCGACGTATCTGACTGCTTGTTCTTAAACGTCTGAACCTGTTCATTTTGTGGCCTCCTGTAAAATTGACTCTACAATTCCGTCTGTATTGCTTGTTTTTGAAATTCTTAAATCATTTATACCGTGTTTACGCAATGCATAAGCTGTAATTTCTCCTATTGAAATGATTCTTGTTTTCGGTGAAAGTTCGTATCCGTTTTCAAAAAAAGCATTTACACCTGATGAACTTGCAAATGTGATAAAATCAGTATCTATCACATTGCAATCAGAAAGTTTTGTTTTACATTGCACATCATAAGTTTTTATATCATCATAAAGTATATTATTTTCATCAAAAATTCTTGTCAAATCGGCTGAGCCTTGTTCTGCACGGAGAATAAGCAGCTTTTCATTGTCCTTTACCAAGTCTGAAAGCTTATTTGCCAAAGCCATTGAAGTGTAA
>JAXJXA010000329.1:0-3198 GCA_036307745.1 Acutalibacteraceae bacterium
ATGTGGCAATATACTGTTGAATTGTTTAGATCTTTAGAAATCCCAGTTAGAACATTAGAGTGTTGTTCAGGAGATTTAGCGGATTTAAAAGTTAAATCATTAGATGTTGAGGCTTGGTCACCACGTCAGAAAAAGTACTTTGAGGTTGGTAGCTGTTCTAATCTTGGTGATGCTCAGGCAAGAAGATTGAAAATAAGAGTAAAAGGTAAAAATGGAAAGTACTTTGCACATACACTTAATAATACCGTTGTTGCTCCTCCAAGAATGTTAATTGCTTTTCTTGAAAATAATCTTAATGCAGACGGTTCTGTAAATATACCTGAAGCATTACGTCCATATATGGGTGGAAAAGAAGTTATTAAATAAAAATAATATTAATATTGACAAACATTTTATAAATGTTATAATCAATCTAATAATCAAAAATCGTTAAGTTATATGACGAAAATACTAAGGAGGAATGGAAAATGATAAACAAAAACTTTCAAGAGAAATTTTGCAAAGAAGCTTTAACATTTGACGATGTACTGTTGATACCGGGTGAATCTTCCGTAGAACCTGCCAACGTAAACATCAGCTCACAGCTTACAAGAAAAATAAAACTTAATACTCCTCTTGTTACTGCGGCAATGGATACTGTAACAGAAACAAAGATGGCAATAGCTATAGCCAGAGAAGGTGGTATTGGTATCATCCACAAAAATATGACTATAGAACAGCAAGCAGACCAGGTTGATAGAGTTAAGAGATCAGAAAACGGTGTTATTGCTAATCCGTTCTTCCTTTCACCTAATCATACAGTAAATGATGCAAATCAGCTTATGGCTAAGTATAAGATTTCAGGTGTACCTATTTGTGAAGATGATAAGTTGGTTGGTATTATTACAAATCGTGATTTACGTTTTATGACAGAACTGGACTATAGCCAGCAGATTAAAAACGTTATGACAGCCGAGCAACTTGTTACTGCACCGGTTGGTACAAATATGGAGCAGGCTCAGGAAATTTTAAGACAGCATAAAATTGAGAAGTTGCCACTGGTTGACGAAAATGGTAAACTCAAGGGTTTGATTACAATTAAGGATATTGAAAAATCTATGCAGTATCCTAATTCTGCAAGAGATGAAAACGGAAGACTTCTTTGCGGTGCTGCTATCGGTGCAACAGCAGATGTGTTAGAGAGAGTTTCTGAACTTGTTAAAGCTCAGGTTGATGTACTTGTTCTTGACTCTGCACACGGTCATAACAGAAACGTTATTAATGCTGTTAAGCGTGTTAAAGAAGCTTTCCCTGATGTTCAGCTTATTGCAGGTAACGTTGCAACTGCTGATGCTACAAGAGCATTGATCGAAGCTGGTGCAGATGCTGTAAAGGTTGGTATCGGTCCTGGTTCAATTTGTACAACAAGAGTTGTTGCAGGTATTGGTGTTCCTCAGATTACAGCTATTTATGACGCTGCTTGTGCTGCTGCTGAATATGGTGTTCCTATTATTGCAGACGGTGGTATTAAGTATTCAGGCGATATTGTTAAGGCTCTTGCAGCAGGCGGAAGTGTTGTAATGATTGGCTCACTTGTTGCAGGTTGTGAAGAATCTCCAGGAGAAAGCGAGATTTATCAGGGCAGACAGTTTAAGGTTTATCGTGGTATGGGTAGTCTTGGTGCTATGGGTAAAGGCAGTCAGGACAGATATTTCCAAAGTGGCTTTAAGAAGTTTGTTCCAGAAGGCGTAGAAGGTCGAGTACCTTACAAGGGATATTTGTCAGAAACAGTTTATCAGATGGTTGGTGGCTTGCGTGCAGGTATGGGTTACACAGGTTGTGGAAGTATTGAAGAGCTTCACGAAAAAGCACAATTTGTAAAAATTACAGGTGCAGGACTAAAAGAAAGTCATCCTCACGATATTAATATCACAAAGGAAGCACCTAACTATTCTTACAACGGTTAAGTGATAGAAATATAAAAACAGTACGGTTGTTCAAATGAGCACTCGTACTGTTTTTTATTTTGCTATGTTTTGCAAAGAGTTTTGTTAAATAGTTATTTCAATTTGGTTACCTTCAAATCCGATAATGCAACTTTCGTAATAACCGTCACCGGTTATTCTGGGACCGCTAACTATTTCATAACCATCTTTTTTTATTTTATCTGTTAAATAATCAACTTGTTCTTTACTTCCAATGCTAAATGCTATATGTGCATATCCAAGTTGTTTTATCTGTTTATTGGAATTTATTATATCAGGGCTATTCATAATTTCCAGTCTTGCCCCATCCTCAAATGTTAAAAAATATGATCTGAAATTGGTAATAGGATTATGATATACATCACTCGATACTGCATTAAAATAGTCTGCAAAGAACTTTTTGGCTTTTTCTAAATCATTTACATACATTGCAATATGTTCTATCTTCATTTAAATTCCTTCATTGTTTGAAATATTATTATGTGTGTTATTACTAGTAATCTTATTTCTGATGGGTTTAACGTTCATTATAACAATAACACCTATGATAGTGATTATAATTTCGGGTATCATATAACTGCCGTTATATATTGCAGAATAAAGCATAGACAATGAAATTCCGCTGAAATTATTCAGTATGCTATTGCCAAAATCACTATTCATATTTTCAGCACCAAAAAACCACTGTGCATATGAACCCCATAAGATAACACCTGAGATAAAATGACATATGAATCTTAGCATACCTGAAACTGTCGCACCTAATGCAAATGCAAGGGTGTGATTTTTTATTTTATTTTTGAACATTCCCGCAGTGCCAAGTACCATAAAAGCAAGGAAATAGTCCAGAATTGCCATAAGCAATAGGCTAATTCCGGTAAGTCCTGCAAAAGCTGATGACATAGTTGCACCTAAAAGAGCTTGTACTATTCCATAAACTGCACCACATAAAATACCGTATTTAATTCCATACATATACCCAAGTACCATAATTGGTAGCATACTCATAAGTGTTATAGAACCACCGTAGGGGAGTTTATATACTATAACCATTGAAAGCACAGATGCTAGTGCTATAAAAACTCCACTCATTACAGTACGTTGAACTTTATTATTTTGACTGTTATTTTTCATTAATTGATACTCCTTACTAGGTCGTATTTGAAAACTCAAAACAACTGTCTATTTCTACTAATGCGGGCGATTTCTTCGTAAAAAATACTCAAAATACGAA
>JAXJXA010000330.1:0-8169 GCA_036307745.1 Acutalibacteraceae bacterium
AAGCCAGGCTTTATGAAGGCAGAGGAGCTAATCAGAGAAATTGCAACAGCACTTGATTCAACAGCTAAGATTGTAGAAGATACAGATGCAAGCATTGCAAGTCAGTTTAGAGCATAATTAGAAAAATAGCCCAGTATTCATGTTTGGGTACTGGGCTAAAATGCTATAATAAAGGGGATGAAATAAATGACTATTAGTGAGATACAAAGTAATATCAATTATAACGAAGGTCTGATTGAGCAATTTTATACCGAAAAAAGAACACTAGAAACACAAATAGATGAATTAGAGCAACTACGAGAAAAGTTTACTACTTTGCAGAATAATTTTGGTTCAAAACAAGAAAGCAGACAACAAGGTTTAGCAAAGTTTACACATACTAATATTAATAATAAAATATTTTCAAACTACTTTAATGGAATGACATCTCTTTTGAGTGGAAGACAGTTTAATGATGCGTACGAGGGGCTAAGTACAGCAAAGCAAACAATTAATACAAAGTTGCAAGAGTTAATGCAAAACCTTACCGAGTGTGAAGGTAATATTACTTATAGAGAAAATAGAAAAGCATATTGGCAAGAACAACTAAGGCTTGCATCTACGGAGGTGTAAAGTAATGGATGCTAATTTAATTATAGATGATAATTATGTACAAGAGGTTGGTAGAAAATCTTCTGAAAGAGGAAAAATGTTAGAAGAGATTCTTGATAGTTATGTAACAATTTTGTCAGAAATAGAAACAGAAGCAATTACAAGCGGTGAAATTTCACAAGCTGTAGCTGCGTTTCGTGAATGTGTTGCATTGCTAAATGATCGTCTCACTACAATTTCAAATAATGTTGATACTGTAGCTGATAGTTTCATTATTGATGTTAATGATGCAGATGAATATTTGTTTTAGGAGAATTATTTTATGATGGAAATTACCGTAAATTGTGAAGTATTAGAAGAAAAAATCCAAAAGCTTAGAACATTGAAATCAACCTGCGAAGCAATTGATGTTACTGCAGAAGCGTTATCTGGCTCTGGTGCAACAATAGATATAATTCAACTTGTTGATCAGGAATATCCTTTATTAAAATCAACAATTGAAACTTTGCTTACAAATTCAATCTCGTTTTTTGAAAATATTAAGGCAAGTATGTCTAAAGCAGATACTGGAGCTGCTGATAAACTAAACTAAATAGAATAGGAGGTAATTTGATGAAAAGAGATTTTTCAGAATCTGCTCGACAAGAGCTGTTAACACTTGTATCAGAAGTTGAAAATGAAAAATGGTGTGATTTTACTGATTGGCTTGGAGATAGATGGTGTGATTTTGAGGCTTGGATTGGATGTCTGGATGTAAGAGATTATATATCAAATGTCAATGAATACCATAAAAAAGTAATAGATAAGAATAATACCACTGCAGATGATATAAATACAATATTCGAAAATGTTAACGGTGTTAGCGATCAATATAAAATTCGTTTTAATGCATTGCTTGCTGATATACAATCGTTTAAAGGCACAATTAATTTGTTAGCTGCAGTTGTTGCACCTGGTAATGGTAGTTTTAACCCTCAATTTATAGGAACCGGATTAAAAAATGCAGTCAATAGGTATCTCGAGACAAGTGACGGTTTAGAGCTTATAGCTGGTGAAGGACTTACTGAAGAAGATATTAAAAATATGGATGAAGCTAAATTACAGCGAATTCTTAACACTATGGCTGCTGTGGTAGTGGATAATTTACCTGATGTCGAAATTGGTGATGAAATAGAAATTCCTATAGGACCAGGCGTTTCTATATATTATAAGGTATCTGCAGAGGTTAATGGCACAGGAGATATAAACCTGAACTTGATTGCACAAGAGCAGAAAGTACAGCTTAAAGACTATAATTATACATATGATTTTGGTAATGGTCTGACAGCAAGCCTTGATAGTGAAGGAAATTTATCAATAGAAGCTTCAGGGGATAATGTACCAACAGTTACAGTTTCAGGCTCTGGTATTTCGGTTTCATACGAAACAGAGGTGGGTAACAATACCTACGGTTATAACTTTGAGTATGATCCTCTTACACAAACCCTTGTACTAGAAGAAAGTGTTACAACAAATGTTGGTGATGCAGGCTCGGTTACTTCAGCTGTAGGTGTTAAATTTAAAGAAAATAACAATTGGAAGCCATTACCAGCACCTGTTCCAGTTGAATCTCCATACACTTGTCAGGTACCAGAAATCAGCTTACCTGAATTTGATGTTGATTGGGAGGTAGTTGCTGGTGTGACTGTTGCAGTTGTCGTAGTTGGTGCAATTGTTCTAATTCCTGCAACAGGTGGAGCGTCTGCTGCTGCGTTGGTTGTAGTGTAGGAGGCTGTGATGAAAAGAAGATTATTTGCTTTTCTGATTGTTATTTGTTTAACATTCAGCTCCTGCTCTCTTGTAAATTCAAGTGATTCAAAAACAGAGACAGAAGAACAAACAGAAATATATATTATACCAAATTCTTATTTTGAATTTATCGGTACTGAAATTTCAAAATCTGTTGAATCTTGTTTAGCACTTGGAGATGAATATTGTACAGCTGCAGAAGAGGTTGCAGATGGAATGCAGCTAAAGCTTACAGCAGAGCAAAAAAATAATCTGATTAAACGAAACGACGATTATGTTGACAAGCTTGTAGGAGAATTGACACAGTCCAACAGTATGTACAAGTGTGAATTGGATGATTCTTATAAAAGCGTAAAGCTTTATTATGATGAGAAAATTACAACTATGTTGCAAGCACAGACTATGTTGGGTATTGTATCAAATTATGGAATGAATTATATGCTTGTAAATAATACAACTGAATGGAATGTGAAGCTTGAGATTTTTAATTGTCACACCAATAAATTAGTTGCTTCTGTAAATATTCCTGACGAAAAAATTTCTTATGGAGCTAAAGAGTGGGAGGAGAGCTACAATGACTGAAAATGTGTTTTTATATGATAATAAGGTTAGCTTAAATATGCCAACTGAATTTGTATCCGTTGAGGATAAGGAAAAGTATTTTGCTGCTGGTAAACCAGATTTCGTATATGCCGAAAAAGATACAGGTGCGTTAATTTCAGTTACTCTTACAGAGAATGATATTGATAATGCAAAGATAGAAGAGAGAATAATGGAATATTATGAAATCTATAGACGTTCAGTTCCTAATTTTTCAAATTCTAAGATAGCTAAAAATAAAACTAAATCAGGTAAAGAAATGGCAGCGTTTTATTACACATCTACAGCACCAAATAGAGATTTATATAATTTCTTTATTTTGTCATCAGTTGATGGTAAGGAGCTAACAATTACAATGCATTGTAATGCTCAAAATATTCCAGATTACGGTGTGAAGTTTATGCATTTCTTAAATTCAATAGATATTTTGGATTAATAATTGATATAAATAATACTAAACACCGTTTAAAACCGGTAAAAAATTTTCGAGCAGATTTTGTACTGAACGAATACTTATTCACAGAAAGGCTGTTGCCTTTCGAGGATGCAGTATGAAGTGCAGTGCGAAATATGCCGAAATGATTTCTGTTTTAAACAGTGGATAAGATTTTAAACGGTGTTTAGTGTAAGTATAATATAATATTGAATTTGAAAACAAATATAATTATTGTGGAAAGGAGGATTCATTATGAGCAATGAAAATCAAATTGACTGGGCTAGATATAATAGCCTGACAAGTCAAAAAAATAGTGCTGAAACTCAAATGAGCGAAGTTCAGAGTCAAACTCAACAGCTTAATAATCAGATAAAGCGTTTAAAATCTGCCAAGTCAATTGTAGAAACAGAAAAGGAAAATTTCAAAGCAATCAAAAAGGGAATTTCTAATATTGTCGATGATGATTATGAATGGAAAGGTGATACGTACGATAAATTTAAGAATTATGGCTCGTATCTTAACGAAGATCACAGTAATTATTATGATTCGATAGATATGGTGCTTGATTCTATTAATAATAAAATTACAGAGCTTGAAAATCAAATATACAGAAATGATGGTATTCTTGGCGAGCTGCGTTCTTGGTGGAATAGTTTATGTAACTCTATAGAAAATTTGTTCAATTAAGGAGGTTTATATGTCTGAAATAAAAGTAAATAAAGTAGAATTGTCGTTACAATTAAATGCTTTGAGTCTTTCGGGAACTCTTATCGATACAGATGTGTCGGGCGTAACGAGTGAAGGCGTAGAAACACTTACTACAAGCTTAAAATACATAGAACAGCACAAGCAAATTGCTGAATTAATGGATTTGTATAAGCAGCTTGTAATAAAGGATGCTGCCGAAATAAAGGCTGCACAAAATGCATTTTCTAGTCTTGATAGTACGGTATCAAGATCGTTTGAAAATACATTAATGAATATGAAATAAGGAGAAAAATATAATGAGCAAAACAGATTATTTACCACTTGGAAGTATTGTTATTTTAAAAGGTGGAGTAAAAAAAATGATGATAATATCAAGAGGCTTAGTAGTTAAGCTGAATGATGAAGAACAGTTCTTTGATTATGGTGGTGTTCATTATCCAGAAGGCTTGATAGGTGAGCAAATGGCATATTTTAATCATGACGGAATTGTAAAGACAGTATATAATGGATACAGTGACGATGATGACAAGATGATGATAGATGAAATTAACGAGTTTAGAGATATCAGAGGCATCAAAAAAGGTGATCCGTATGAATTGAATAAGAATAGGGAGAAAAAATGAGCTATAAAGTAAATTTTGATGCACTTGACTCACTTTGTATAAATATAAATACACAGGTGAGTGAATGGAGTTCTGATATAAATTCTATTAGTGAAAAACTAAATTCCATATTAAGTGGAAACCATATAACTGGTGACGGAGCAGAGAATATAAAAAGCTACCTACAAACAGTACATGTTGCTATTATACAGTCATTGGTGTCGATATTACAAAGCCACGGACAAAACTGCTTAATGTATAAAAGTGATTATCAACAAAATATAGATACATCACTTCATGCAGTAATCAAGTGTGAAGAATTGTTTGATATAAGAAATCAGCTTACAACAAAGCGTAGAGAAATGTGGAGTGTTGATTCAAATATTAGCGATGCATTGACAACTGTAAATGATTTAATTTATAATAATTTAAGTAGCAGTGATGAGATGGATGAACTGTATGGTACAATAAATACTTCACTGCTGAATCTTGAAGGTGATATAGCTGAGCTGGAAAGTAATCATCTGAATACTGATTTTCCTGAAGTACAGAATATGATATCAGCTTTAAAGATATTCATAAATGATCAGCTATCAAGATCAAGAGCTTATTTGGTAGAATACACACCACAACAGCTAGCGAACAGTGCTGTTTACGCAGATTTATTTAATGCAAACCAAGTTCTGGTAACAAGTCAGTCAGCAAGAGCAGATGAGTTTCAGATAGCTTGCGAACACGAAAATAATAGAGCTGAGTTACTTGAAGAAGAGGCAGCCCAAATACGAGAAGAAGAGGGCTGGTGGAACGCCGTAGCAGCAGTAGGAACAATAGTAATCGGAACTGTAGCAATTGTGTGTACAGCAGGTATGGCAACGCCTGTAGTAGTAACAGCAGTAGCAGCTGGAAGTTGCTCAATAGCGTATGGAGCATCGAACCTGGTAGAAGCAGGACAGGATATTTACTACGGTTCAGTTGGCGATGCAACAACAGTAGCGTTTAATCCAATCAGAGATACAGTATTTGCAGGAAACCAGGAGTTGTATGATATCTGGGGTGGAATAAGTACAACAGTAGCAGGTTTTGTAGTGCCTGTAGGACAAGCATACACAACAGCAAAAGCTGCAGGCTCAACAACCAAAGTAGTAGTTAGTACGGTAGGAAAGGCAGCTGCAAAAGAGGTAGCGCAGGACGCATTTGTAAGTACGGTAAGTTTAGGTACAGGAAATGTCGTAATGGATATAACAGGTGATGCAAATGTAAGCAGACTATTTAGCTTAGGAACAGGACTTTTTGCAGGTGGCAAAACAAATCAAGCGTTAGATTCATTAGATAATGTATCAAGCACAGTAAGAAGGCTTGATAATCTGGACAATGTTACTGATGTGACCAAAACACTTGATGATGTTACAGATAGTACAAAAAATATTGATGATATTTCGAGTTTATCTACCGAACAAATAACACAAAGAAATATTATTGATTTAGTAGAGAATATAGAAGAGCCAATTGTTTTAGGAAATAACATGAACAAAGGTAACTATGGTGAAATGAAAATGGATATTTCCTACGAATCAGAAGGGTATGTAAGAATAAGCACAGATAGAGTTACTGATTTAGATAGTGTTACTCATCATGGAATAGATGGAGTGTATGAATCACCTACACCACCACCTAAATTTATTATTTCTGAAGCGAAATATGGTAGTTCAAGGTTAGGAAATACTAATGATGGTAAGCAAATGTGTAGTAATTGGATAGATAACAGATTGGATGATGCAGTTGGAAAAACAAAAGCGGATGAGATTCGATTAGAAATGTTACTAAATCCAGAGAATGTAGAAAGTCATCTTGTTAATATCTCTAAGAATGGAGAAGTTACAAGGAGTTTATTAGATGCTACAGGTAATGTAATTAAATAAATTTAGGAGGATATTACATGAGAGATAGAATAAAAGATAGTAAATATTATTTAGATAATATATCGTATGAGCAAATTAGAATTAATAAATTTTTAGAAGCTTTAAATTCACTAGATGAAAGCAATGTTAAAGGAATTGAAAATGGCAATTTATTTTTATCAGGATTTTATAAAAATTTATTTAAATTGAAATATTCCGCCGGTTTTGAAGTGAATGAAATTTTTAATGAATATTTATGTTGGATAAATCATTATCGAAAAGTATGCAATCAAAATGATAGTTTATATGATTTAGCTGATTTATTTGCTATTGGTGTCTTTTTTGATAATAGAAAAAAAGAGTTTGTTGATATTCTGTTAGAAATATTTAATAAATGTCATGTAACTGATGGAATGATTAAATGTTTTCTTAGTTATTTGATAGGTGAGGAATATCAATATAGTGAATCAAAATTTAGTTATTTTGAAAAATTACATCTATCTAAAGATAAAGAGAATGATTTAAATGAATGTATTGCATCTTGGTATCAATTGCATAACGATGCTTATTGGTTTGACTCACATAAATCTAAAAACAATGTCTACTGTGGTTATTGGAGTTTTGACATAGGTGCAGTTGCAAAAATATTAAACATTCGTGATGCTAACTTATTTAATGCGGAACATTATCCATACGATTTAGTACATCAATAAACTCAAAGATAGAGATATTAATATGGTATAAATTAGTTATTTAATCAATGTCTGTTATTTCTGTATTGTAGATCTTATTTTCCATCTAATAACTATATAAGTTTTAATTCATATTTGATTGACTGTATGTTATGTTGTTTTTGATACTGAATTTTATTGGTATAAAATATATATTGGATGCTATCCTTTTAAAATATGCAATAACAATAGTGAAAAAATCAACCCAAGATATAAGAGCAGTTTATAAATATTTATTGGAAAACGGTTCTAATTATTATACCAAAGATAAATTTGGAAAATCATGTGTTGATTATGCTAACGAGTATGTGTAGCGTAAAGATTTTATTCAAATCGTGGAGGAGTTTGAAAATGCAGATTGATAATTATGAATTTGGTGGGTTTGGTAGTATCTAAAAATATTGTTGAAGGAAAGCCAATAAGATATTCATATAGAGAAAAAAGTGAGATTCCACAATTAAACGGATGGACACTTTACTCTATATGTGATGATGAAGACTATGTGAATAATAGTAAGAATTTTGTAATATTAAATGTAGAATCAATATTTAAGATAGCACCCGTTATGCGTGAAATATTTTTAGCTCCATATGGTACGGATTTATGTTGGCTTTACGAAAAAGATGTATTTGTTGGTTTTTATGATTTAAAAAAAGACAAGGAGATTACTATATCTGAGATTTTACAATCATTGTAAAACTGTAGGACGATTTCTATACAGAAGTAATCGTCCTACACTTATACTAATCTAAAAAGCAGTGATGAGATGGATGAACTGTATGGTACAATAAATACTTCACTGCTGAATCTTGAAG
>JAXJXA010000331.1:0-4466 GCA_036307745.1 Acutalibacteraceae bacterium
GAAGTAAAAGTTCCTGCTGACCGTTTGTGGGCAGCACAAACCCAGAGAAGTCACGAAAATTTTGAAATAGGTGTTGGCATTGAAACAATGCCTCGTGAAATAATTCACGCCTTTGGTGTGCTTAAAAAGGCTGCTGCAATTACTAACAATGCTCTGCGTCCTGAGAAAATGACTGACGAGAAACTTGCTGCTGTAAAGCAGGCTTGTGACGAGGTTATGGCAGGTGAGCTTAACGACCATTTCCCATTGGTTGTATGGCAGACAGGTTCGGGTACACAATCCAATATGAATTCCAATGAGGTTATTGCCAACCGTGCTAATCAGATTCTTGGCAAAAAACTTCTCCACCCAAATGATGATGTAAATATGAGCCAGTCATCAAACGACACTTTCCCAACTGCTATGCACATTGCAGCTGTTATCGCATTGGAAGATAAACTGATTCCTGCAGTAGAGGAACTGATAAAGACTTTTGTTCGCCTTGAGGCAGAAAACGAAGGAATTGTAAAGAGTGGCAGAACACATCTTCAGGATGCTACTCCAATCAAGTTCAGTCAGGAAATCAGCGGTTGGCGTTCAAGTCTTGAAAAAGACATTGAACTGATAAAAAGAGCTGTTGAGCCTCTTCGTGAACTTGCTCTTGGTGGTACAGCCGTAGGTACAGGTCTTAATGCTCCTGCAACTTTTGCTGAAAAGGTAGCAGAAGAGGTAGGAAAAATTACAAATAAACCATTTGTTACTGCTCAGAATAAGTTCCACGCTCTTACTTCAAAGGATGAGCTTGTGTTTGCTCACGGTGCTATGAAGGCACTTGCTTGTGATATGATGAAGATTGCTAATGATATTCGTTGGTTAGCTTCAGGTCCTCGTGACGGTCTTGGAGAAATTTTCATTCCTGAAAATGAGCCTGGTTCTTCAATTATGCCTGGTAAGGTAAATCCTACACAGTGCGAGGCAGTTACAATGGTGGCTGTTCAGGTAATTGGTAACGATGTTGCTGTTGGTATGGCTGCTTCACAGGGTAATTTTGAGCTTAATGTGTTTATGCCGGTTTGTATTTACAATTTCTTGCAGTCTGCAAGATTACTGGCTGAAGCAATTACTTCATTCAACAAGAATTGTGCAGTTGGTATTACTGCTAATAAGGATAAGATGTATCACAATCTTCACAATTCTTTGATGTTGGTTACTGCTCTTAATCCATATATTGGTTATGAAAATGCTGCTAAAACAGCAAAGAAGGCTTTCAAGGACAATATTTCACTTAAAGAGGCTTGTGTGGAGCTTGGTTTCCTTACAGCTGAAAAGTTTGATGAGGTATTCCATCCTGAAGAAATGGTATAATCTGGAGGTACAAAAATGAAGGTAAGTTACTTCCCAGGCTGTACTCTCAAAACTAAGGCAAAGGATCTTGATTTGTATGCAAGAAAATGTGCTGAGGTTTTGGGTGTTACTCTGGAAGAGATAGAAAATTGGCAGTGTTGTGGCGGTGTTTTTTCCACCGCCAAAAATGAGATTGCCACAAAATTATCTTCTGTGCGTGCTTTGAAAGCTGCACAGGAAAAGGAACAGGCACTTGTTACTGTCTGTTCTGCGTGTCACAATGTAATTAAGCAGACAAATAATGCTATGCAGACAGATGCTGAGTTTGCTGACAAGGTTAACCGCTATATGGCTGAGGAAAATCCATACGATGGTTCAACAACAGTTTATCATTATCTGGAACTGCTCAGAGATGTTGTTGGTTTTGATACCCTTAAAGAGAAGGTTGTAAATCCTTTGAAGGGACAAAAAATTGCAGCTTATTATGGTTGTCTGCTTTTAAGACCAAATTCAGTAATGCATATGGATGACCCTGAAAATCCACAAATTATGGAGGATTTCATTCGTGCTTTGGGTGCTGAGCCTGTAATTTATTCTTATCGTAACGAGTGTTGTGGTGGATATGTTACAATGGAAAGCCCTGAGCTTGCTAAGAAAAAGAGCAATGCAGTTACTGAGAGTGCAAAGAATAACGGAGCTGAAAAGATAGTTACAGCCTGTCCTCTTTGCCGTTATAACCTTGAAAAGGGTGGCTCAGACATTCCTGTTGTTTATTTAACAGAACTGCTTGCAGAGGCTCTTGGAATAAAGGAGGATACAAATGAATAAGGCAACTGAGTATCTTCAGGAAGAAATTATCCGCACAAGCGGTGTGAACCCTAAAAAATGTATGCGTTGCGGTAAGTGTTCAGCTACCTGCCCTGCATATGATGAAATGGAATATCATCCACATCAGTTTGTATATATGGTAGAAAGCGGAGATATTGAACCGCTTATGAATTCCAAATCATTATATCGTTGCTTGTCTTGCTTTGCTTGTATTGACAGATGCCCTCGTGGTGTAGAGCCTGCAAAGCTGGTTGAGGCTGTTCGTCTGTCAGTTATCCGCAAGCAGGGTGCAAATCACCTGAAGGCTGACGATGTACCTGCATTGCTTGATGAGGATATTCCACAGCAGGCTATTGTAAGTGCATTCAGAAAATATAGTAAGTAAGGAGGAGAAGACAGATGCAGAGAATAGGTGTTTTTGTATGTTGGTGCGGAAGTAACATTGCTGGTACTGTTGATGTAGAGGCTGTATCAGAAGCGTTGAAAAGCGAGCCAGGTGTTGTCTTTTCCACAAATTATCAATATATGTGTTCCCAGGCGGGACAGAACATCATTAAAGATGCAATTAAGGAGCATAATCTGACAGGTGTTGTTGTTTGCTCCTGTTCACCTCGTATGCACGAGGCTACATTCCGTAAAACAGCTTCAGAGGCTGGTCTTAACCCTTATATGGTTGAGATTGCAAACATTCGTGAGCAGTGTTCCTGGGTACATAAAGAGATGCCTGTTGGTACAGAAAAGGCTATAATTCTTGGTAAAGCTGCTATTGCAAAGGTTAACCTTAACACACCTCTCACTCCGGGTGAAACACCTGTTGTTAAGCGTGCTTTGGTTATCGGTGGCGGTATTGCAGGTATTCAGACAGCACTTGATATTGCTGACGCAGGCTTCCCTGTAGATATTGTTGAGAAGAAGCCTACAATCGGCGGTAAGATGGCTCAGTTGGATAAGACATTCCCAACACTTGACTGTGCTGCTTGTATTCTTACACCAAAAATGGTTGATGTTGCACAGCACGATAAAATCCGTATTTTCTCTTACAGTGAGGTTACAGAGGTAAATGGATTTGTAGGCAACTTTGATGTAAAAATCAAAAAGAATGCACGTTATGTTAAGGAAGATATGTGTACTGGCTGTGGTGCTTGCGTAGAGAAATGTCCTATGAAAAAGGTTCCTAACGAGTTTAACCTAGGAATGGACAACCGCCACGCAATTTATATTCCTTTTGCACAGGCTGTGCCAAAGGTTGCAACAATCGACCCTAACTCCTGTAATATGCTTAAGAATGGTAAGTGCGGTCTTTGTGCAAGAGTTTGTGCTGCTGGTGCTATTGATTACAAGCAGCAAGATGAGTACATAGAAGAGAAGTACGGTGCAATAGTTGTTGCTACTGGATTTAATCCTATCAGTATGGATAAGTTTGACGAGTTTGCTTACAATCAGTCAAAGGATGTTATTACATCTCTTGAGTTTGAGCGTCTGACAAATGCAGCAGGCCCTACAGCAGGTAAGCTCTTACGTCCTTCTGACGGAAAGCACCCTCACACTATTGTATTTGTTCAGTGTGTAGGCTCACGTTGTGATGCTTGTGCAGAAAAGGGTAAGGAGTATTGTTCAAAGATTTGTTGTATGTACACAGCAAAACACGCAATGCTTACAAGAGATAAATACCCTGATACTGATGTTTATGTGTTCTACATTGACGTAAGAACACCAGGTAAGAACTTTGACGAGTTCTATCGCCGTGCCGTTGAGGAATACGGTGTTCATTATATTAAAGGTATGGTTGGTAAGGTTTCACCTGAGGGTGACAAGCTAAAGGTACAGGCTTCTGACTTGCTTGCTAACAAGCAGCTTCATATTGATGCAGATTTGGTTGTCCTTGCTGCTGCTATAGAGCCTGATAAGTCTGCTCGTCCTCTTGCAACTATGCTTACAGCAAGTATGGATACAAATGATTTCTTTACAGAGGCTCATCCAAAGCTACGTCCTGTAGAAAGCCCTACAGCAGGTGTATTCCTGTCAGGTGCTTGTCAGGGACCTAAGGATATTCCTGAAACAGTTTCACAGGCTAGTGCCGCTGCCGCAAAGGTAATAGGCTTGCTTGTAAAGGATAAGCTAAAGGGTAATCCTTGTGTTGCACATTCAAATGAACTTATGTGTAACGGCTGTTCCTCTTGTGAACGTGTATGTCCATATGGTGCAATTACTTACGAAGATAAAGAATTCAGAATGCCCGACAGAACAACTGCGATTCGTCGTGTTGCACAGGTTAATCCTGCTGTATGTCAGGGTTGTGGTGCTTGTACAGTTGC
>JAXJXA010000332.1:0-6544 GCA_036307745.1 Acutalibacteraceae bacterium
AGCAAATATCAATGCACAAGAATTACAAAGTATTAAAATTTATTTACCACCAATAGACTTACAAAATGAGTTTGCTAACTTCGTCGAACAAGTCGACAAATCAAAATTTTGCGTGACAAATTACTTAAGAAAAATTCAATTAATCAAAGGAGAATTATTATGACTCAATTTGATTTTTTTATGAATAAAAATGAATATAAGGATATATTTGATGCTTGTGTTTTGGCTGAAAAAGCAGAAACTCCGTCAGATAAGGCTTTATTATGCCGAAAAGCTCTTTTGATAATTGTTGAGTATATTTACAAAAAGCATAATGTTCCTGTACAAACTAATGCGACTATGCTTGAATTAATTGACAATAAAACTATTACGGGTTTTATTGATAATGCAATTATACTTGAAACATTGCATTTTATTCGCAAATTAGGCATGAATGCACAGCATGATAAGAATATAAAAAAGAAACATTCTTGTCTTGCATTTGATAATCTTGTTTTCTTTGCTCAATTTGTATATAAAAAGTTCGAAGAACCGGAAACTATAAAAGATTTTGTGCTTCCGGCTTATATGAGTGAAGCGGAAACTCGTCGTATTTACATAGACATTTATTTAGGAGAAGTTGGTTGGGATGTGCTTGAACCTGAATCATCTACCACACTCCCTAATGGAGTGACCATAAAAAGTGGTACAGTTATGCCTGACAAAGCTTGCTGTGAAATACCAGTCTACAATATGCCTAACGCTTTAGGTATAGGCTTTTGTGACTATGTTCTTTACGGAAAAGATGGTAAACCACTTGCTATTATTGAAGCTAAAAAAACTAGCGTTGAAGCCGTTGCAGGGATTGAACAAGTAAAAACTTACGGAGAATGTATGCGTTTGAAATATGGTTATGTTCCAGTGCTATATTATACAAACGGATACGAAATATATGTTATTGACGGTCTATATCCATCTCGTAAGGTTATGGCTTTTCACACTGCTGACGAGCTTGAATATCTTTTACAAAAACGCACTCGTAATGATATAACTGATTTGCAGATTCGTGATGATATTTCAGGTAGACCTTATCAGAAGATGGCAATTACAAATATCTGCGAAAGATTTAATAATCTTCATCGTAGAGGTCTTATCGTTATGGCTACAGGTACAGGTAAAACAAGAGTTTCGATTTCCTTAGTTGAAGTTTTATCTCGCAACAAGTGGATAAAAAATGTGCTGTTTTTGGCTGACCGCACAAGCTTGGTTCGACAGGCATTCAAAAACTTCCAAAAGATTTTGCCTAATATGAGTTATTGTGTTCTATCCGATAGAACACTTGCTGATGAACCTAATGCAAGAATTACTTTTTCTACTCATCAGACAATGATAAATTATATTGATGCCGAGGATAAAGAGCTCACTTCTGCTCGATTTGATTTAATAATTGTTGATGAAGCACATCGTTCTATATTCAATAAATATGGTGCTATATTTTCATATTTTGATTGCTTGTTAGTAGGACTCACTGCTACCCCAAAAGAAGAAGTTGATGCAAACACTTATCATTTATTTAACTGCGAAAATGGTGAACCTAACTTCGCTTATTCACTTGAAGAAGGCGTAAAAGAACATTACCTCGTTCCTTATAAGGTGAAGAGTAAAACAACTAAATTGCTTGCACATGGTATAAAATATAGTGATTTGAATGTTGATGACAGGCAAAAAGCTGATGTCATTTTTGAAGAACCTGTTGAGTCTGATTATGTTATTCCTAAAGAAACTCTTTTTAAGATTTTTTATAATGAGGATACCTGTCGTCGTGTCTTAGACGAACTTATGACAAATGGTTTAAGAATCGATTATGGTCAAAAGATTGGAAAAACAATTATCTTTGCTTATAACCATCGACACGCAGATCTTATAGTTAAAGTGTTTAAGAAAATGTATCTTAAATATGGAGAGAACTATTGTCAACTTATTGATAATCACGTTAAAGGAGCAGATGAACTTATTGTAAAATTCGAAACTGATGATGAATTTCGTATTGCAGTTTCTGTTGATATGCTTGATACAGGTGTTGATGTGCCAAGTGTTCTTAATCTTGTGTTTTTTAAACCTGTTAAGTCAAAAATTAAGTTTGTTCAAATGATTGGTCGAGGAACTCGTCTTTGTGAAGGTTTGATAGATGGAAACGACAAGAGGTATTTTTTTATCTTTGACTATTGTGGCAATTTTGAGTATTTTGAACAGCATGTAGATGGAGCTGATTCATATGTATCAAAATCAATTTCTCAAAGAATTTTTGATGTAAAACTAAACTTACTTGTTGAACTTCAAAAAATCGAACATCAATTACTACCAGAACATAAATCATTCTATGAAAAAACAAAATCTGAACTTATCAAAAAAGTACACTCTGTTAAAGAAAACAGTGTACGAATTTCAGTTAGAGAGAAATTAGCGTATGTTGATAAGTTTTGTGATATTGAGCGTTGGCAGGCTATTTCTGTTCTTGATGCAAAAGAAATGCAACTTCACATATCACAGCTTGTTGATAGCGATATAAAGGAAGATAAAAAAGCATTAGCGTTTGATATAAAGATGTTTAACATCGAACTATCAGTACTTGCTAACGGAAATATAAGTGAAGCCACTCGTTCTGTTGGTATGGTTAGAAAAGCATCCAGAATTCTTTTGAATTATTCTACAATAGATGGTGTTATGGCTAAAGCTGAAACATTACAAAAACTTGCTGGTACTGATTTTTGGGACAACCCTACTCTTAACGAATTGGAAGAATGTAGAGAAGAAATCCGTGACCTTATGCAGTATATTCAAACGGGAATTGACCCTATCGATATCGATACTCCAGATGAAGTTGTTGATGGTACATATAATAGCGACGGATTGGTTGATATCCGTACATACAGAGAAAAAGTTATTGATTATCTCGCTGATAATACTGATAATCCAACGATAATAAAAATTAGAAATATAGAACCAATTACTTCAAATGACCTTGATGAATTAGAGAGAATTCTTTGGGAAGAGCTTGGAACAAAATCAGAATACGAGAGTACCACCGATATTGATAATCTTGCAGTATTTATTCGCTCGATAGTTGGAATTGAGCAAGAGGCGATTAATCGAAAGTTCGGCGAGTTTTTAAGTGGCAACTTATTTAATTCACAGCAACAGGAGTTTGTTAAAGCTATAATTGATTATGTTCGAGAGAATGGTGATATTCAGGTTGAAGATTTGTTGGAAAAGCAACCATTTGATAGTTGTGATATCGTTGCTATGTTTGGTCAACAAGTTAGCATTGTTCGAAATATTATTGATATTATGCATAATAGTGTTACTGCTGCTTAATCTTTTCAGGTCTTAGGTTGTTCCTAACAAGCGATTTTACTGTTTGGGAGTACAAACAGTCTGCTTGCTAAGATTGTTCAGAAAAAATTACTTCTAAATAAAGACAGGCACAGCCGAGGGAGGTTTACTCCAAAAGCTGTGCCGTTTTTGTTTATTATTAAATTTTTAAAAGCTGAGATTTTTGTCTTTGGCGTCTGTGTTGAAGAACATAATATAGTAAATTGGAATGTAAGTTATTTTTCCTTTTTGTGTTACAGTTCGCTCGTTTGACACAACAAAAGCTTTTTTTATGTGGTAATCTTCGTTTTGAACGAAGGTGTTGAGAGCACTGTGAACGGTGTAATCTTTGCCTGATTTCACTTCAATCGGAACTGCTGAAAGGCTATCGTAATCATCAATCAGATAGTCAACCTCTCCCTTACTTCGGTTGTCATAGTAGAACAATTTGTGTCCGTGTGCAATCAACTCGCTTGCAACAACTGTTTCATAAACTGAGCCGAGATTGATGCTTCTTTCATCATCCAAAACAGCTCTTATGTTATTTCCGTAAAGGATTCCGCTTAAAATTCCGACATCGTTTAGATAAAGCTTGAGGAGATTTTTGCCTGTTGATTCTATTAACGGAAACACCGGATTTGAAATAGCCTGAACGTTCAAAGCTATACCGGCACTGATAAGATATTCAAACTCGTCGCTGTAATCGTTGAAGGTCTTACCTTTTTTATTTTCAATACTCTGTGCTACTACACGCTTCTTTTTGTTTTCCATATTCGACGGTATAAGGTCGTAAACCCTGCGGATTTTAAGCTTCTTTTCTTCATCATACTTTGAAGCATCGGCGGCATAATAGTTGTGAATTTCGCTCTGAATTTCTCGCACGGACTGAATATTTTTTTCTTCAAGATAAGAGTTGACCGCATCAGGAAGTCCGCCTACAAGTAAATATTTGCGGAACAAATCCATCATTTTCTTGTGCATTGATTCATCAAGGGATTCCAGTCGCTCAAACTTTTTCTGCATAGATGAAATAACTATTTCGTTCATTCCGTTTGCATAAAGGAATTCTTCAAAGTCGAGAGGAAACATTCTGACCTTGCGAATACTGCCAATAGGAATTGATGTTGTCTGTGACAACGTAACACCCAAAAGTGAACCGCTTGCAATAAAAGTAAACTTGTTGTCCTGTGATAAAAATTTGAGTAAGGTGAGCAAATGCGGATACGCTTGAATCTCATCTATAAAAATTAAAGTGTTCTCTTTCGCTTTCATCTTGTTACCCTCAAGCATACTGACCTGAAGATAAAAATCTTCGACAGTTTTAGTTTCAGCAAAAAGACGGTCACCTAATGAGTCTTCAACCATATTTATCTCGATAAAATTTTCAAAGAGCTTTTTGCCCACATATCGAATGATATATGTTTTACCAACCTGACGAGCTCCATCAACTAACAAAATCTTTTTCGAGTCAGACTTTAAATGGTTTTCGATAACAGATTCTATCTTACGATATAGCATAACAACACCTCTTTTATGACTTTTCAAATATATTATAATACTTATTGTATGACTTTTCAATATGTTTTATATCGCAAATAAACGACTTTTCAATAATCATTTAATTTCAACTTGATGAATACAATCATCTGATGTCACGCTTTTAGACTTAAAAAGCTTAGTGTTTATGTGGTGTTTAAAGAGCAAAAGTTAGAAGTTAATCAAATTTTATCTATCCGGAATAGTCGAAAAAGTGTTATCCATCCCCTAAGCATTTAAGCCGTTTTTAGAGCATATTTTTGAGTTGTTAAGGTAATTACATTCACACCCTCGTTTTGCTGAAATATGCCGTTTATGGGCATTTTAAGCGTGCGCAAAAATGACGAAAGAAAATAGAACAAGATATATAGTAAAAGGCAAGGAGAATGATGAGAAATTCTCCTTGCCACTATTTTAAGTACGTAAAACATATAGCTTGTTTTTAAGAGATTTAGTTAATAATCTTCGTCATAATCATTGTCTTCATCGTAATCATATTCATCAAAATCATCATCGAAATCTTCGCCAAGATAATCGAGTGCAAACTCTTCAAGTTCATAATCCGACAGGTTGTATATTAAACTCAGTGCTAATTCCTGAAGCTCAGATTTTGACAGATTACGCACGTACTCTTCGATTCTTTCGGGAAGCTCTTCAAAGAATTCTTCTCTTTCGTTTTCAGCTTCTTCGATTCTTCTTATATATTCATCTGCTTCTTTTGGGAAAACTTCAAAATATAAAGCTACCATATGCTTGCATACTTTGTATCCGTTTGCAAAAGGGCAAGTACACTTTGAACGCTTAGGATGTTCTAAATCTATCGTTACACTGTAAGGTGTAGGTTCGCTTCCTGATACTTCACCACTATAATGTGTGTCGTTAATTTTTGTAACGGACTTTACCTTGTTCTTACAGTAATAGTCATATCCTCTTGAAGCGGATTTTCGGTTTGCGGCTGTTTCAATGCTCATAATTTTACACCCTACAATTTAGTACTCAATCCTGAAATAATCAAGATAAGCTTTGAATCTGTCCTGAGCTGTCAGGCAAGTATCAATCAGATAACCTTTTTCGTTGTTCCATTCTTTCAGACCTCGGTAATAGAAAAGCTTCAGATTATCCTCGATAATAAACGGCACAATGTTGTGCTTGAGGCACTCTTTTAAAAGAATAAGTCTGCCAACACGACCATTACCGTCTTGGAAAGGATGTATGCGTTCAAAAGCTACGTGAAATTCTACAATATCGTCAAAGGTGATATTGCTTTTTGAGGTGTAATCAGCAAGTAGCTTTTTCATTTTATCGGCAACTTCTTCGGGAAGAGCAGTATCACACCCGCCAACCTCGTTAGGAATCTTTTTGTATTCGCCAACAGCAAACCAATCCTTACGGCTGTCGCTTGTACCGGTTTTAAGTGTGGAGTGTAGTTGTTTTATGAATTTTTCGCTAAGAGTAGCACTTGCTTGTTCGATAACCATATCAATACAACGGAAGTGGTTAGAGGTTTCTATGATGTCGTCAACATTGACAGCTTCATTTTCAAAGCCGATTGTATTTGTTTCAAAGATATAGCGAGTTTGGTCGTGAGTCAGTCGGCTACCTTCAATGTGGTTTGAATTGTATGTCAACTCAATCTGAATTTTATGATATATTCCAC
>JAXJXA010000333.1:0-2368 GCA_036307745.1 Acutalibacteraceae bacterium
AGCAAATATCAATGCACAAGAATTACAAAGTATTAAAATTTATTTACCACCAATAGACTTACAAAATGAGTTTGCTAACTTCGTCGAACAAGTCGACAAATCAAAAGTTGTCGTGCAGAAAGCGTTGGATGAGGCTCAAACTCTCTTTGATAGCTTAATGCAGGAATATTTCGGATAAAATTAATGTCTTTATCTGCTATAATAATGAGATAAATCAAAATTTATTATAGTGAGGTACGGATAATGGAAATGGTTGTTTTTGAGATTTTAGACGAAATGGCTGGAGTTTTGAATATTGAACAGCAAAAGAAACTTCAACAAGTATTAGTGAAAAAGCTTGCGAGTAATTCAACAAAAACTGAAAAAATAACGAATAATACATATCTTAATATGTTTCTTGATGCAAAAAGGGTTGAAGGATGTTCTGAACGAACTTTACACTATTACAAAGTTACTATTGAAAAATTTTTTAGTATAGTTCATACTCCTGTGCGTAGTGTAAGTACTGAGAGAATACGCAGATTTTTAGCTGAATATCAGCAAATTAATAATTGCAGTAATGTTACAGTTGATAATATCAGGCGTAATATTTCCAGTTTCTTTTCTTGGATGGAAGAAGAGGACTATATCCTAAAAAGTCCTATGCATCGCATACATAAAATAAAAACTAAAAAGCAAGTAAAAGAGATTATAAACGACGAAGCCATAGAAAAGCTTAGAGATGCGTGTCCGTGTATACGTGACCTTGCGATTATTGATTTGCTTTATTCTACCGGTATTCGTGTTGGTGAATTGGTAAATTTAAATATTTCAGACATAAACTTTGAAGAACGTGAATGTGTTGTTTTTGGTAAAGGTGATAAAGAACGTCGTGTATATTTTGACGCAAAAGCAAAATTGCATTTACAAGCGTATTTAGCAACTCGAGATGATAATAATCCAGCTTTATTTGTTACTCTTGATTCACCGTATGACCGACTCCAAATAAGCGGAGTTGAAATACGACTACGACGACTCGGAAAAAGTCAATGCCTGAATAAAATACATCCACATAAATTCAGACGAACTATGGCTACCAGAGCGATTGATAAAGGTATGCCTGTAGAACAAGTACAGAAAATATTGGGTCATTCCCAAATAGACACTACGATGCAGTATGCAATAGTAAATCAAGCAAATGTAAAAACTGCTCACAGGAGATTTATAGCTTAAAATCCTTGCAAATTCGGATTTGTAGGGATGAAGATTGAAAGTAACAACTCAACTCAAAGATATTGTTTCGTTTTCAAAAGGTGAACAAATAAAGGGCAGTGATTTATTAGAAGAAGGTCCATATGATTATTTAAATGGCGGTATTACTCCTTCGGGTAAGTGGAATCGTTATAATACACCTAAAAACACAGTTACCGTTAGCGAGGGCGGTAATTCATGTGGGTATGTGAATTATATGGACAGACCATTTTGGTGTGGTGCTCACTGTTATTATTTGTTTAACTCTAAATTAGATAACAAATATTTATATTATGCTTTAAAGAGCCAGCAAAACAGATTAATGAAAATTCGATCTGGAGCATGTATGCCTAATATAAAAAAATCAGATTTAGGAGCTTTCAAGCTTACATATGAAACAAATGAACTGGAGCAAAAAGAAATCGTAAAAAGGCTTGATAAAGTTAAATTGGTTATAGATTTACGCAAAGCTGAACTCCAACAACTTGATGAACTGGTTAAATCTCGATTTGTCGAGATGTTTGGAACATTAAATATCAATGAAAAAAATTATACTATTTTGGCTATCAGTGACTTATGCACTTTAATTAAGGATGGAACTCATCAAACACCAACTTATACAGAAGACATTGTAAATGGATTTAAGTTTTTGTCATCAAAAGATGTTATGTCACAGAAAATAAACTGGAACAATATCAAGTATATACCAGCCGAACTGCACGAAAAACTATATTCGACTATTCAACCGAAGAAAAATGATATTTTAATGTCGAAAAATGGTGTTAATTATGGTGTGGCTGCGGTTAATGATACTGATGAAGTTTTTGATATTTATGTAAGTCTGGCATTGTTGAGACCTAGAACAGAGAAAATTAATCCTGTTTATTTAAGATGTGTGATAAATAATTTAGATACCAAGAGACAGTTTGATGGTAGTATAAAGGGTATTGGCGTTCCTAATCTTCATCTTAGCGAGATTAAAAAAACTAAAATTCTTGTACCTCCAATAGAAAAACAAAATGACTTCGTGGCTTTTGTTGAACAAGTCGACAAATCAAAATTTTGCGTGACAAATTACTTAAGAAAAATTCAATTAATCAAAGGAGAATTATTATGACTCAATTTGATTTTTTTATGA
>JAXJXA010000334.1:0-1886 GCA_036307745.1 Acutalibacteraceae bacterium
GAGGACGCAGTATGAAGTGCAGTGCGAAATATGCCGAAATGATTTCTGTATTTTTAATGGTGTTTAGTATTAATTTGGTTGCAATTTCTAAATTAATAATTCTATCATATTCTTCTTGCAAGGTAGATTGTAAAATTAAATTTAACACAGAAATAAAAAGGGTTTACAGTGATAATCCTTGATGTTAGAATAATGAGTAAGAACACAAGAGGGGACAACATTATAACTTTATTTCAAGTTTTAAGTCATAAAAATCATTTAATAGACTTACCAGCTCACGATATTTTTAGGTGAATCTGAAATATAATAGTTGTTTGTACTTTTTTAGATGAATTTTAGCGATATAAAACATTAATAAGTCAATATAAATTTGATGATAGATAAATAAAGAATTATTGGGATATAAAAATATGTTGGATATGATTTCATATTACAAAAAGAAGGAATATTGTCATTTAATGCAAATTGCATACACAGCATTTTTAAAGAATAACAGAAACATAGAATTGAATTGCTCTGTATTAATTACATATGGTGAATATGACAAGGTAAGGAAAGTTAAACAATATTGTAATATGTGGAAAGAAGAAACCAATTATCATCTTATAGTAATAAAAATGCAAGACATAATGCTAATGTTGATAATCCCGTAGAAACAAATCAAATTATCAAATCATTTTTGGAAAATGTATTGAAAAATGATATAAATGTTAATAATTTGCTATAAATCTGAAAGGAGAAAATAATGGCTTTTTTACCTATTACAAGAGAAGATATGAATAGCCTGGGGTGGGACTGTGTGGATTTTGTATTTGTTACAGGCGATTCTTATGTGGATCACCTCAGCTTTGGTGTAAGTATACTTTCGAGAGTGCTTGAGGCTAAGGGTTATAAAGTGGCAATTCTGTCACAGCCAAACTGGCACAACACAGATGATTTTAAACGTTTTGGAAAGCCAAGACTTGGATTTTTGGTTACATCAGGTAATATAGACAGTATGGTGGCTCATTACACAGCTGCCAAGCGTAAAAGAAGTGATGATGCATACACAGCAGGTGGCAAAGCAGGAAGTCGTCCTGACAGAGCAGTAATTGTTTATTCAAAGTTGATAAAGGAGATATACCCTGATTCTCCTGTAATTATAGGAGGACTGGAGGCATCTTTGCGTAGATTTGCCCATTACGATTACTGGGACGACGCTGTAAGACCCTCAATTTTATTTGATAGCGGTGCGGATATTCTCATATACGGAATGGGAGAAAACCAGACAATAGAAATTGCACGAAGACTTGACGAGGGTTGCAGTATAGAGGAACTTCACGATATAAAAGGTATCTGCTATGCTGTAAGAACACAGGATTATGTACCAATGGCGGCAACTGAATGTGCAAGTTATGAAGTTGTAAAAGAAAATAAAAAGGAATATGCTGTTGCCTGTCGAAAGCAAATGGAGGAGCAAGATGCAGTGCGTGGCAAAAAACTTATTCAACGCCACGGTAAATATATTTTGGTGCAGAACCAACCAATGCCACCTCTTACTCAACAAGAACTTGATTGGGTGTACTCATTGCCATATGAGAGAATGTATCATCCGTCTTATGAAGCTCTTGGCGGTGTGCCTGGTATTGAAGAAGTTGAATTTTCAATCACCCACAACCGTGGATGTTTTGGTGCTTGTAATTTTTGTTCTATTGCTTTTCATCAAGGCAGAGTTGTTACAACACGCAGTCAGCAGTCTGTAATTAACGAAGCTGTTTTACTTGCAAAAAATCCACGTTTTAAAGGCTATATTCACGATGTAGGTGGTCCTACGGCTAATTTCCGTAAGTCTTCCTGCAAAATTCAGGAAAAAGTTGGAATGTGCAAAAATAAAAAATGTCTTGCAC
>JAXJXA010000335.1:0-6117 GCA_036307745.1 Acutalibacteraceae bacterium
GGATATGATGGTGGTACAGGTGCCGCACCAAGAAATTCAATTTACCACGCAGGTTTACCTTGGGAACTTGGTGTAGCTGAAACACATCAGACATTAATTATGAATGATTTGCGTGACAAGGTAATACTTGAAACAGATGGTAAACTCTTAACAGGACGTGATGTTCTGATTGCAGCTTTGCTTGGTGCAGAGGAATATGGCTTTGCTACAACACCTCTTATCACAATGGGCTGTGTGATGATGCGTGTTTGTAATTTGGATACCTGCCCTGTTGGTATTGCAACACAGAACCCTGAACTTAGAAAGAGATTTAAGGGTAAGCCGGAATATGTAATAAACTTTATGAGATTTGTTGCACAAGAACTGCGTGAATATATGGCTAAACTGGGTATACGCACAGTTGATGAACTGATAGGCAGAACAGACCTGTTAAAGCAGAGAAAGGACTTTGACTTTGACAGAGCAAATCATTTAGATTTGAGTAAGATTCTTTCAACAGAATTTGCTAATGTAAAGGTTGCAGGTTACAACGAGAAAAAGGTATTCAACTTTGAACTTGATAAAACTCTTGATGAAAAGATTTTGCTTAAAAAGCTAAATTTTGCACTTAAGGATAAGAAAAAGACAACTATTGATATAAATGTAACCAATACTGACCGTACATTGGGTACAATCTTTGGTGCTGAGATTACAAAGTTGTATAAAAACTCTCTGAGTGAAGATACTTTCACAGTTAAGTGTACAGGAAGTGGCGGACAGTCATTCGGTGTATTTATTCCAAAGGGTCTTACACTTGAGCTGACAGGTGATAGTAACGACTACTTCGGTAAAGGTCTGTCAGGCGGTAAATTGGTGGTTTATCCTCCAAAGGATACTAAATTTAAGGCTGAAGAAAATATTATCATAGGTAACGTAGCACTGTATGGTGCAACAAGCGGTAAAGCATTTATCAACGGTGTAGCAGGTGAGCGTTTCTGTGTTCGTAACTCAGGTGCAATAGCTGTTGTTGAAGGTGTTGGTGACCACGGTTGTGAGTATATGACAGGGGGTAGAGTTGTAGTTCTGGGTGCTACTGGAAAGAACTTTGCCGCAGGTATGAGCGGTGGTATTGCTTATGTGCTTGATGAATATTCAAATCTCTACAAACATCTTAACAAAACAATGGTTTCAGTTGAAGAGCTTTCGAATAAGTACGATATTCTTGAAGTTAAAGGAATGATTGAAGAGCACGTTAAAGCAACAGGTTCAGAAAAAGGTAAGGAAATTCTTGCAAACTTCAATAAATATGTTCCAAAATTTAAGAAGATTATTCCATATGACTACAAGCGTATGCTTAACACTATTGTTCAGATGGAAGAAAAAGGCTTGAGTAGCGAACAAGCTACAATAGAAGCGTTCTACGCTAACACAAGAAAGTAAGGGGGAGAAGAAGATGGGAAAACCAACAGGATTTATGGAAATTGAAAGAGTAGACTGCAATGCTTCTTCACCAAAGAGCAGAATTAAAAACTATAATGAATTCCACGATTTTTTACCTGAAAATGAAAGAATAAAGCAGGGTTCCAGATGTATGGATTGTGGCGTACCGTTTTGTCAGGCAGGTATGCCTATAAAGGGAATGGTTTCAGGCTGTCCTCTTAATAATCTGGTACCTGAGTGGAATCATCTGATATTCTTGAATAACTGGGAAATGGCATTTTCACGTTTACAGAAAACAAACTGCTTTCCTGAGTTTACAGGTAGGGTCTGTCCTGCACTTTGCGAGGCTGCCTGTACCTGTGGACTTAATGGTAATGCCGTAACCTGTAAGGCAAATGAGCTTTCTATTATCGAAAATGCATTTGCTAAAGGATATATAAAGGCAGAGCCTCCAAAGGTTCGCACAGATAAGAGAGTAGCAGTTATAGGTTCAGGTCCTTCTGGTCTTGCAACAGCATTTATGCTTAACAGACGTGGTCATAATGTTACTGTATATGAGCGTTCAGATCGTTTGGGTGGATTGCTTATGTATGGTATACCTAATATGAAGCTGGAAAAGCAGATTATAGACCGACGTATTGCTCTTATGAAAGAAGAGGGTGTACAGTTTATCACTAACGCTAACGTGGGTGATAACTATGACGCTAAGGATATTATGAAGAGTTATGATGCTGTTGTTCTTGCCTGTGGTGCATCAAACCCAAGAGATATTAATGCACCGGGCAGAGATGCAAAGGGAATTTACTTTGCAGTTGATTTCCTGAAAGCTACAACAAAAAGTTTGTTGGATTCTAATCTAAAAGACGGCAAATATATTTCAGCAACAGGTAAGAAAGTTGTAGTTATAGGTGGCGGTGATACAGGTAACGACTGTGTTGGTACAGCAATTCGCCACGGTTGTGTGGCTGTAACTCAGCTTGAAATGATGCCAAAACTGCCTGAGCAGAGAGCAGAGAATAATCAGTGGCCTGAATGGCCCAGAGTGCTGAAAACTGATTATGGTCAGGAAGAGGCTATTGCAGTATTTGGCAAAGACCCAAGACTTTATCAGACAACTGTAAAAGAGTTTGTAAAGGACGCGAAAGGTAACCTTAAAAAGTTAATTTGTGTAAAACTTGAACCTAAGCAAGATAAGAAAACAGGTAGAATGACAATGGTACCTGTTAAGGACAGTGAGTTTGAAATTGAAGCAGATATAGTGTTGATAGCCGCAGGATTTTTAGGAACACAAAGCTATGTAACTAACGCATTTGGTGTAAAACTGAATGCCAGAACAAACGTAGAAACAGCACCAAATGCCTATGAAACAAACGTACCAAAAGTGTTTGTTGCAGGCGATATGCATCGTGGACAGTCACTTGTAGTGTGGGCTATCCGAGAAGGCAGAGAAGCCGCAAAAGCTGTTGATGAAAAGCTGATGGGCTATTCTAATATGTAATTATTTTATGTAGAATTACATAGTATAAAATGATTATCCCCAACCTTACAAAATTAAATAGACCTGTTCGATAATCGGAAAAATGTCGTATGGACGAGCAATTTTTTTCGTCATACGACGACAATTTTTCGCAGGAATACTATATGTCTTTCAAGAAAAATTGACTAAGTATGGCGGAAAAAGAACCGTTCAGACGGCGTTTTGGAGGTTATCGAACAGGCCTAATGTAAAGTTGGGGATTTTTGCATTTGAAAATTGTATAAGACGCACTGTGCAACAGGTGTACTCTATAAAAACTTACTTTTATTTTTACAATTTGTTAAAAAGATTCTTTTACAGTTATAGAACTTATAGGTTTTCGAGTATCTTTATGTCTTTGGGCAGAGGCTTTTTCAGATGCTGCATAACCTATTGCAATAATTGCTATTGGCTCTATGTTTTTTGGAATATTAAACTCATATTTAATTATATCAGGATTAAAATAAGTAAGCCAACAAGTGCTTAAACCGATATCTTCAGCTTCTAAAACAATATGATCGGCTACAATAGTAGCATCTATATCTATCATATTTTTCTTGTCAAAAGGTCTTACAAATACGTCATTATGGTCACCACACACAATAATTGCCATAGGAGCATTATGGTAGTTAACACCCTTACTTAGTTTTTTTAATCCATTTTCCGATTGTACCACTATCAATCTTTCAGACTGATAATTTGCAGCGGTTGGAGCAACATTAGCTGCTTCTAGTAGAAGTTCTAACTTTTCTTCTTCCACTTTTTTGTTCTGATAATTTCTAACAGAGCAACGCTGTTTAGCTAAATCTATAAAATTCATAAAAATCACTTTCCTTGCTTTAATAATGGTTAAATAGAATGTATTAATATTATTTCCGGAAAATATTTACTTCTATGTTTTTTATTTTACAATATATTTCATTTTTCACAAGTATGCACTTTTTTGTAATATACTTACCTAAAGTATACTGTAAATTTGACATTGAATAAAATTTGAGTATTATAAATTTAGATTATTACTGCATACAGATAACTTTTAGGTGGAGATTAATAATGAAAGATTGTACAAGTTTTAATTGTCCTGTTGAAGCAACAATAAGTCTTATTGGTGGAAAATATAAAGCTGTTATTTTGTGGCATTTGATTGATAAACCGTTACGATATAATGAAATAAGTAAGCGTTTACCAAAAGCAACTGCTAAAATGTTGGCACAACAACTTCGTGAATTGGAAAACGATGGTTTAATAATTCGTACAATTTATCCCGTTATACCACCAAAAGTTGATTATAGACTATCTGATTTTGGTAAATCTATAATTCCTGTTTTGAATATAATGTGTGATTGGGGTAATGAGTATCTTAAAAATAGAGATATTACACTTAGCGAATGTTGCTCTCAAAAAAATAATGATAAATTATAAGATGATAACAGGCACGGCAGATTAAAATTCACTGCTGTGCCTGTTGTTTTTGGAAAAAATAATAGACCTGTTCGACAACCTCCAAGATGCTGTATGAACGATTCTTTTTCCGCCATACTTAGTCAATTTTTCTTGAAAGACATATAGTATTCCTGCGAAAAATTGTCGTTGTCTGACGAAAAAATTACTCGTACATATGACATTTTTTCAGTTACCGAACAGGTCTAATATTTGATAAAAGTGTCTATTTTTAATGAAGGATAATTGATGTCAGCTTTTATCTCTCTGCTTTGTTATAAGTGCGAAAATATAACCAAATACTATAGCAGATGCAATGCCTGCCGCAGCGGCTGATACACCGCCTGTAATAATACCTATGGGACCATCGTTGACTATTGCTTCTTTTACACCTTCAGCCATAGTATAACCAAATCCGCACAATGGCACGGTTGCACCTGCTCCTGCAAATTCTACTATGGGTTTGTAAATACCAATAGCTGTAAGAACTACTCCAAGAACAACAAAGCTAACCAGTATTCTTGCAGGTGTAAACTTTGTTTTGTCAATAAATATCTGCCCTATAACGCAAATCAATCCTCCAACCCAGAAAGCATTGACATAATCCATTATCATAATATATTTACTCACTTTCTATGATGTTTGCTTTTATTTTTTGCAATACAAGTGGAAATATACGGATAAGATTTTTAATGTAATATTTTATTCATTTGTTTTGTGTAATAGAGAGGGGACAAATTGTACCAATTATTATTTTACTTTAAGAATATTTGTCACAATGCCTTGTGGTGTAATGTCAATAATGCCATAAGTTCCGTAATATCCGTGGGCACTGCCGGGATTCATAATGTATAATCCGTCATCGTAATCTGTTACTCCTGTGTGAGTATGTCCAAAAAGCAGGATATCGCAGTTGTCACTTTTAGCTTCCTGAATAATCTGTGAATAAGTAAATTTTACATTGTACATATGTCCGTGAGTCGCCATTATTTTTTTGCCTTCAACTGTAAATGTTTCTTTTATAGGTAATTTACTGCCCCAATCACAGTTGCCACGCACAAGTATAAACATTTTGTCAGGGTAGTTGAATTTTGCTTTTTCTATATCGTCTGCTCCATCTCCACAAAAAAATACAACTTCTGCCTTCGGCTGAGATAGAAGTATTTTGTTTACATTTGTGTAATCGCCGTGGGAGTCGGATATAACTAAAATTCTCATAATATCCTCCTTAAAAATATTTAAAATAATTTGTCATAATTATACACCATATTTCATAAAAATTCTATATACAAGGTGGTGTTATTTATGACTGATAAAGAGAAGCAAATACAAGATATAATTGATTCCTTGTCAAAAAGACTTGGTGAAAGTCCTGACACTCTGAAAAAGAACGCACAGAACGGAGATATTAGTAAAATTTTGAATCAAATGGACAGCAAACAGGCACAGAAGGTTCAGAATATACTCAATGATAAGGAGCAAACTGAGAAAATTCTGAAAACACCTCAGGCACAGGCACTGCTGAAAAAACTGATGGGAGATAAGTAGAATGGATGATATAACAGGCAAAATTGGTCAGCTATTGAGTGACCCTCAGGCTATGGAGCAGATAATGAGCCTGAAAAATCTTCTTTTACCTGACGATGATTCAGAGGCTTCAAGTCAAAGTGAACCTCCAAAATCATCACCTCCTGCTAAATCTGTGTTGCCATCATTTTCTGATGACACAATGAGAACTATAA
>JAXJXA010000336.1:0-2078 GCA_036307745.1 Acutalibacteraceae bacterium
AATAATATAGTTAACGGTGGACAGAGTATGAATCCTAGCACAGAAAATATACAAAAAGCTGTTCTGGCTACAGGTGCAAAGAATGTATTTGTACTGCCAAATAACAAAAATATCATTATGTCAGCACAACAGGTTGTACAGATTGTTAATGACAGAAATGTTATTATTCTTCCCACAAAAACAATTCCTCAAGGAATGAGTGCAATGCTCTCATTTGACCCTGAACTTACAGTTGAAGGTAACACAGAGATAATGACATCTGCCGCTGCTGATGTAGCAACAGGTCAGGTAACCTTTGCTGCAAGAGATTCTGAGTTTGGTTCAACAAAAATCAAAGAAAATGAAATTATTGCTCTTGAAAACGGTAAACTGGTATTTACTGAAAAAACACCTGAAAAGGCTGTATTAAAACTCATCAAAAATATGGTTACAAAAGAAACTGCATTCATAACTATAATTTACGGTGAGGACATACCCGAAGTACAGGCAGATGTTATAAAAGCACAGCTTCGTACTAAATATCCAAACATAGATATAACAATCGTAAACGGCGGTCAGCCTATTTATTACTATATTGTTTCTGTGGAATAATCTTTATTGTAACTAAAACTCTCTAAAATAGAACCTTATTTATCTAAGATAAAAATTAACCCGTACTGTGGCACTAAATAAAGCCGTAGTACGGGTTTTTATTATAACTTTTAATACTACAAAGGGAACACATAAAGGGAAGTACAACTACAGAAAAGTTAGTATTTATAAGGGTTTACCGAGAATTTAATAATAAATTATAACAGGTAATACAACACTTAAATTATGTGCTTGCATAAATTGGAATTTATCGAGTTATCCAACTAACTTTCCTTATTTTACAAGGCTTTCAGAGCCTCAAACTATGAAACTGTATGTATTTTCCCTTGTTTTTGCCCTTATGGGCAACTTACAAGGGAAAGTTTTTTCTTGTATCTTATACAAATAAACCACCTGCTATGCAGGTGTGTCCACAGACGCTTTAGCTTACAGTAAAAAACCTCCAATGTTATACTAAGTACAGGTTCGCCAACCGTACTAAAAACAAAGGAGGTATCCTAAATGGATGTTAATAGTTTAGCACATACAAAGTGGAATTGTAAGTATCATATTGTATTTGCACCAAAATACAGAAGAAAGATTGCATATGGAAAGTTGAAACAAGATATAGCAAATATATTAAGTATGCTGTGTAAAAGAAAGAATGTAAAAATTGTTGAGGCTGAAATATGCCCAGACCATGTGCATATGTTGGTTGAATTGCCACCGAATATAAGTGTTTCGAGCTTTATGGGATATTTAAAAGGAAAAAGCACATTAATGATATTTGAAAGGCATGCAAATTTGAAATATAAATATGGAAATCGACATTTCTGGTGTAGAGGATATTATGTGGACACAGTAGGAAAAAATGCGAAGAAGATACAAGAGTATATTCAAAATCAATTAAAAGATGATTTAGAATATGATCAAATGACACTGAAAGAGTATATAGACCCGTTTACGGGTGAGCCGGTAAAAACAAGCAAATAAAAGGAGCCCTTTAGGGCTAAGCAAGTAAATGATGTTGCGGCTGGCGAATCTTTCTGAAGTGGTAATCTAAAAGTAGACACCAACCCTATTATTGTAGACAATACTTTTTAGTAAGAGTATCATCAAATCATAAAGTAACCACGCCTGCGATAAGGGAATCATGGAGGTGTCATATGAAATACAGTTTAGAACAACAAATGGACATTGGTCGCCAGATGTATCTGCGTGAAATCACATATAAGGAAGCAATGGCTCGCTATAATATCAGCGAATCCTGTGCCCACAAATACATGACTGATTACAAAAAAGCAAACGGTATCCCCCTCAAGCAATCAGGCGGCAGGAAAGATTCATCTCTCTTGCTGCAATCATCATCTGCTTCCCCTGATATGGAAACATACATGGCAATGTCAAAGGAAGAACTGATTAATGAGCTTATTCTTGCCAAGGCAAACGAACTACGGGCAAAAAAAGGATACGAAGTGAAAGGGGTTGGTCAAAACAAGGAGTTCATT
>JAXJXA010000337.1:0-4327 GCA_036307745.1 Acutalibacteraceae bacterium
ATAATTAAAATAAAGGAGGACATTTTATAATGAATAAACTTAAAAATTTTACATTTAACTCAAACAAAATAAAAAAAGTGCTAACTGTAACAACTCTAATCATATTGCTTGCTATGATGTCTGTTGTTTCTGCAGGTGCTATTGATATTGCAACACCTATCACAACAGCAATAAATGATATTATTAGTAATATAAAAAGTATTGTTGCAGCCATATTATCTTTGATAACTGTTGTTCTTATTGCAGCACTCATTTTCAAAATAGCAACAGTATATCATCAATATCGTGAAGGTAGCGAAATCAACTACGCTCCTTTTGTGTTTTTAATTGCCGGTTTGATTATTTCAGCGACAGCATCAACCTGGATGTGGACAATGGTATAATTCAGAGGTGATTTAATATGGATTGGTTCTTTTCTTCAGGTGAATCCTATCTATCAGATATTGTTAATGGTATACTTGCAGTATATCTCAATATATTCAACCTGACAGTCTATAACCTTTTCAGTCAACAGTTCATTATTGATATTGTAGCTGCTTTCAGAACCCTTGGTTGGGTACTTTTCTCTGCAGGATTTATCATTGCATTTTTAGAGTACATAATCGAGGCAAATGATGGTGGAGGTAATTGGACTAATCTTGTCTTTAACACAGCAAAAGGTGTTGTATACTCTGCCTGTTTTGCAGGTGCATCCCTTGAACTTCTAATTTGGACAGGTACATTAACAACCAATATGGCAAGTAGTATGTCCGGCGGTATATACCAAGAAATGATAGGAAATGATTTTGTGGGAAATTTTACATTGATAATACAAAGTGAGTTTAATGCTGTAGGTTCTGCACCATTTTGGGTAGTAATAATTTCAGTTATTTTAATAATTGTATTCGGCTTTAAAATTGTTCTTGATAATGTTTCACGTGCAGGATCGCTACTTATCTTAATTATCATCGGAACATTCCACGCTTTTTCTATTCCACGAGGATATATAGATTCTGCTGTTGGCTGGTGCAAACAGATTATAGGATTATGCTTTACACATTTTATGCAAAATCTCCTTGTTATTACCGGATTTTTCATTTGGACAACCGGAACTAATACTGTTACATATCTATGTGGTTTAGGAACAATATTCTCAGCAACACTTGTACCAAAGATTGCACAACAATTTAGCCTTGATACCTCAATAAAAGCAAATTGGGGACAGGGTGTGATGGTTGCAGGATATACTTTTCAAACAGCTACAAAGTTAATAGGCAGTGGGTATTCTGCAGTAAAAACCGTAGGCAAAGATATTGCAACCGGAATCTCAAAATTTAAAAATATGGGAAAATAATAAATGAAAGGATAAATAAAAATGGAAGATTACTATTACCCCGAAAATTTAAATCAAGACGCAACCATATTACTATGGAAAGCAAGAGATGCTGCAATAGTTTTTTGTTCTATAATTGCTTCAGGTTTACTGTTTATCTGGACATCATTATATATTCCACTTGTGGTTACTGCTTCATTTGCATTTTTCACTGTCAAATTAACAAGCTATGACTATTCAGTCTATCAATACTTAAAAATACTTATAAATTATGCTGTGTTGGGACAGCAAATATTTTTCTGGAGGATTGATGAATGAGTTTTTTTGATAAAAGAAAGAAGTCAAAAAAACTACAAAGTACAAGGCAACTGATGGAGGTGTCATCTATTAAGGATGATTGCCTCCATCTTTATAGCGGTAAAATCAAGGTAGCTATAATAATACAACCTTCTAATCTTTGTGTTTTAAGTGACGAAATAATCACATCAAAAATAATTGCACTGACAAATGTAGAAAAAGCAGTTGCTAATATAGAATTACTTTGCGTAAACAGCACGCAAAATTATGATGACAATATTCGATATCTTACTAATAAAAGTGAGCTTGAAACTAATACTGTGCTTAAAGAACTCGACTTAAAGGATATAGAATTTTTAAACAATATACGTGTTAATATGGCAACTAACCGAGAGTTCTTTTTGCTACTTACATTTAATAAAAATTCTACCAATGATTATATTAAATCTGCTGTTAGAAGAACATCACAGCAACTACGTGATGGTGGCTTTGTGGTAAAAGAAGCTACAAAGGATGATTATAAACGTATTCTTGCAATCTATTATGACGGACCGGTTAACGAAGATTACAGCGATTATGACGGATTAAAATATCTTGACGAGGAGGTGTGATAATATGTCCTTTTCACTTGTAAAAAAGAAAAACAAAAATACAGATATGCCAAAAAAGAGAAGAAAATTTTTAGAAAAAGAGATGAACTTGACTGAAGAAGTTAAACCTTTTCTTGATATGATTGCCCCCTCTTTAGTCAGATTTTCTTCTGATAAATATATTTTAGGTACATCACATCGTTGTGTGTGGGCCATCAGAGCATATCCTACTGTTACAAAACAACTTGCACTTTTTAGAGAACTTGGAGAGATGGACGGTGTTACACTGCATATATATGTTCGTGAGGTTTCTAAAATTGACGAAAATAATTACATTCGTAAAGCAGAACAGCGTGAAAAACTTAAATTCAATAATGCTTCAAGTATGAAGGCAAACACCGAGGCAGAAGAAAATATCAATGATATTCAGCATATTGTCAGACGTATGCACAAGAACAAAGAGCCACTTCTACACTGTGCTGTTTTCATAGAAATGACTGCTTACAGCAAGAAAAAACTTGAGGATTTGCAAGAAGAAGTCAGAGCTTCATTAAATCAACAGAAAATGGTATATGATGAATTAAGACTTCAGCAAAAAGAGGGCTTTCAGAGTGTTCAACCATTTGGCAGAAATCGATTTTTTTCGCAATTTGAGCGTGTATTACCTGCCTCATCAGTCGCTAACTTATATCCATTTTCATATTCCGGTAAAGCCGATCCAAAAGGTTTTTATATTGGCAGAGATAAAAATGGTAGTAATATACTTGTAAATTTTGACCTGAGAGCCAGTGATAAAACAAACGGTCATATTTTAATTTTAGGTAACTCAGGACAAGGTAAATCTTATCTTTGTAAAATAATTGAATGTATTTTCAGACAAGCTGGCAAAAAACTTTACATATGTGACCCGGAAAACGAGTACCAAGATTTAACAAAAAATCTTGGTGGTACTGTTATGAATATGATGTCAGGCGAATACATCATTAATGTACTCGAACCTAAACTGTGGAATGATAACAATAGTGATGAAAAGCTATCTGATACAGAAAATGACATAGAAAATGTTCCAGTAGCGTTCCTTAAAAACAGCAGACTAAGCCAACACATTGCGTTTCTACGTGATTTCTTTGGCTCTTACAAGCCTGAAATTTCTTCCAATGAGCTTGATACATTGGAGATAATTCTAACAAAACTCTATAACAAATTCAGTATTGATGATACAACAGATTTTGAAACTCTACAATCAACTGATTATCCTACATTGAGTGATTTACACCAGTTAATTGTAGAAGAATTTGAAAACTACAACCCAAAAAGTTTGTATACTCAGGATATGCTACGCTCTTTGTCATTGTCCTTACATAGCATTTGTGTTGGCTCTGAATCAATTTTCTTTAACGGATACACAAATATACCTAATTCAAACCATATTGTGTTTAATGTAAAGGAAATGCTTGAAACTAATGAAAGCCTGAAGAACGCTATGTTTTTTAACATTTTGTCATATATGAGCCACAAGTTTTTGACTGAAGGCGAATGTGTTACTATGTTTGATGAATTCCACGAATTTCTGAAGAACACAATAGCATTGTCCTATGTACGCTCTTTTGTCAAGCGTGGACGTAAACGCAACAGTAATGTTGTTATTGCAAGTCAAAATCCTGAAGATTTTTGTGACCCTGCAATTATCAGTTTTACTAAGCCTATTGTTTCAACCCCTACACATAAATTCCTATTCTTCCCTGGTGATATTGATAAGGATGAATACATCAAATTTATGGGTATAAATAATAGTGAGTACAATATATTCAAGTACCCTAATCAAGGACATTGCTTGTATATGTGCGGATTAGAGCGTTATCATTTAAAAGTAGTAGCTGCTCCATATAAAGAGAAGCTGTTTGGAACTGCAGGTGGCAAATAATGACTGCTATTAAAATGTTTTTGCTATCTAAGCAGGGTAAAAAAGTAATACTCAGTGTCATATTTTCAATAGTTATTTTGATATCTGTAAGCTGTAGTATGTGCAGTTATAAAGTAACCCAGATAAGCATTCAGGAAGTAATTAATTATTTCAGACCAACTATGGTAATTAAAATACTGCCAAAGCTAACATCAAGCTCATATA
>JAXJXA010000338.1:0-3512 GCA_036307745.1 Acutalibacteraceae bacterium
AAGATATACTAACAACCATATTTTTTGCCACTATTGATAAAGCACCAAAAAAAACTATGTAAGCGACAGAACATATTTCTGCAGTAATTATTTTCAAAACCGCAAGTCCTATACCCTCGGCAAATAAGTTATAATTAGTTAGCAAATGTATTAAAATTAAAGAAACAATTATTTGGATATTAAACAAAATAAACGCAAACAGTGATAAAGCCAACAATCGCCCCAAATAAACATCTCTTCTGCTATGACCATTCATAATTTCGTAGTAAATAGTTTTATTTCCAAAGTCTCCACAACTATATACACACACTAAAACCATAATTATTGTAAAACCAATAATAACAATATTATCAATCACTCCATAAATTACATCAGGACTATTTTCTGCAAGTGGTGCTAAAGACATAACACCTGCAAAAGCAAAAGAAAAAAATAATGCATACCAAAACACTCTGCTTTTAACTATTCTGAAGCACATAGCTTTAAAAATATCACTCATTTACGAATTCCTCCATAAGCGAAATATAATATTGTTCAAGACTCATAGTTGATTCAAACAATTCATATATATATACTTGATTATCAAACAATTGTTTTGACAGCAGTTTAATATCTATATCTCCGAATATTAAAAACTTTTTGTTATCATTTATTATGAACTCTCTGTCCATATCTGTAAGAATTTTTTTTGTTTTTTCATTATTAGACACCTGCAATGTATAGCTCTGTCTACACTCCAAAAGCAACTCATCGTTACTTAACTGTTTTACTACCTTACCTTCTGCCATAAATATGTAATCTGTAACCATTTGCGAAAGTTCAGAAAGGATATGGCTTGAAATAAGAACAGTAATTCCATATTGTTTATTCAACTTCAAAATCAGATTTCTTATCTCAATAATTCCGTGAGGATCAAGACCGTTAATAGGTTCATCTAAAACAAGAACATCAACGTCATCCAACATAGCAATAGCAATCCCTAATCTTTGACGCATACCAAGAGAAAAATTTTTTGCCTGCTTTTTGCCTGTATCTTCAAGATTTACAAGTTTAAGTGCCTTATTAATAACTTCTTTATCTTTTATCCCTCTTTGAATTCTTTGAAGATTTAGGTTATCATACGCACTCATACTTGGAACATAATATGGAGTTTCTACAATAAAACTAAATTTCTTTCTGGCTTTCTCTAAAAACTTTTCATCAGAATCACCATAAAATCTAATTTCACCTGAAGTTTTTGTAATAAGCCCCGCTAAAAGTCTTATAAGAGTGGTTTTTCCTGCTCCATTTTCACCAATAAGCCCATAAATTCTACCTTTTTTTATTGAAAAAGAAACATTATCTACAGCATTAAAACTACCATAACTTTTAGTCAATCCTATCGTTTCTATAATATTTTCTTCCATTATAAGAACCACCTAAAATTTAATTGACAAATGTATCAACAAACATACGCTTGATGCACTTTTCTTTACAATCTGAAGCAATTTCAGAAATACATGGTCTGCCTTCAGCAACACAAACAAATCTTAACTCACAATCTTTGCATTTTTCCATATTATTTTTGACGATTCTTTTTCTTACTTCCTTAAAAGCATCTTTCATAAATGCCTCTTTTAAAGATATATCATATATATTTCCGCAATAATATTCACTCATCTCGCAACCTTGACAAGGATAAATAGAACCATTATTTGTAATAAAAAAAGAAGGTGCACATGACATAACTTTCGGTTCATGTGATGGAGCCATTTTATTACCTTGATTATAAGCATACGCAAGAATATGCTTATTTTTTTCAGTTTCTGATGTCTTTAAACTTGAGAATACACTTTCAATATACATTTGTTCCGTTATAGACATCTTTCTATCTACATCTGTTTTTCCTATTTCATCATACTTTGTCATTTTCCAATCAAGAACACAATGTGTTATATTTTCAGACAAAGTTACAACTAACTTTCTGAGAGAATCTTTATTTAGTTTAGAAACAATAGACATTATACCTATATTAATTTTCTTATTATTTTTCTCCGCCCACTCATCTACCTTTTTCAAATTTGAAAGTAAACTACTGCTTAAATTTTTGGTAGACACATTCCACAACTCATTTAACTCTGAATCTACTATACTATCAAAGCTTATACCAAAAGAATCAACACATTTGAATAATCGATCAAAATCAAGGGTATTTAACAAAAGACCATTTGTAATGAAATCTATCTTTAAGCCTATTTCCTTTGCATATTCACACAAAACTACAAAATCTTTATTTAAAGTAGGTTCTCCACCTGTGAATACAACAACTTCTCCTCCTAAACTTTTAAATTCTAAAAGAATTTCTTTAATTTTCTCTGTTGTAATAATCTTTGTATTTTTATCATTTATACGAGAAATTCTCTGCTCTTTATTAAAACAATAAATACAATCCAAATTACATTTATCAGATAAACTAATATACATATCATAAAATGGATATTTATCTATATTATCTAAATTATATTGTGTATCCATCCAATTCTGCTTATTACTACTATTTTCATCAATAGTAAAAAACTTTCTTTTAACAAAAGATTCTATCAATTCACTACAATCACTCTGAAACAGCTCAGAAGTAATTCCGTATTTATCACAAAAATATTTTTCTACCTTACTAATATTATGTAACTCGCTTATTTTAGTAAAAATTTCAACACCTATATCGTCCAATGGCATCCAATAATTAATATAAGGATTAAATAATAAAAATGAGTATCCTTCTTGTGAAATGCCGTATAACTTGTCAATTTCATAAATATAATTAGTTCTGTTTTCGTATAAATTTTTATACATTTTCCATACACACCTTTATACTCTATAACTTAATTATCAATAAATAATAAATCTTCTCCCAATAACTATCAAGGCAGTTGATTATCATCATTAATAAGATAATTTTTTTATTTTAAAATTTTTAGTTCTTTAAATTTTTAAATTAAATATTAAAAAAATAAATGTTTTTCATCCAGGGTTATATAACTAGATATAGAATATATGTATCTATTAAGCTCTGTAGCCAGCTACATAACAAACGCCGAAACAAACGCCACCTTTTCTGGTATTACAAGCAATACCAACTGCAGCACATGTACCAACACCCCAGAAGCCACCTCCTGTGATATCAGATGACTGGTTTTTCTCTAACTCTTCAAATGCCTTTGAACTGAACTCTGGCTCTTTTACCATAGGTTTTTTCCACATAATAAAACACTCCCAATAATTTTATAATGATAATCAACTGCTTTACATATTTTAATATAATTTATATATTTTGTCAATATATAAATTAACTTTAAATTTTTAATTTTATAAAATATAAAAAAGCATAAAATTTCTAATTTAGAATAAGAATACCTTCAGAATTTTTTATAACTAAAAAAATCCGAAGGTATTCTTATTAGGTAATATATTATCATAAGCCTAGCAATACTGTTGCAATGCCGAAGTAAACTAAAAGTGAAATTGCATCTACC
>JAXJXA010000339.1:0-1918 GCA_036307745.1 Acutalibacteraceae bacterium
AAACATTTAATTATGACAATTGTAAATGAAGGATACGCAGAAAAAGTTATGACTGAAGCTAAGAAAAAAGGAGCCACAGGTGGTACCACTATAAATGGACGTGGTTTAGCAAGTGGTAAAGCAATAAAATTTATAGGCCTTTCTATTGAACCTGAAAAAGATATTATCTTAATATTAGTTCCATCAGAAAAGAAAAAAGATATTATGGAGCGTGAGCGTGAAATTTTCATAAACGGTCTTACAGATGAGAATGGTAATATTGAGGTTGAAGGATGTTTAAGACGTGGTGTTGACAGGGGAGTGGCAAACTCTATTTTTTCTGAAATGGAGAGTTTTGCTTCATATGCTTTTAATAAATCTCATGCTGCCGCATATGCAAATGTGTCATATAAAACAGCTTGGTTAAAATGTCATTATCCAAAGGAATATATGGCGGCTTTACTTACTTCTGTTCTTGATAATTTCGCTAAGCTATCAAATTATACCGAAGAATGTGCAAGACTTAATATAAAAGTTTTGCCTCCACATATAAATTATAGTTATAAGTCTTTTACGGTTCACGGTAATAATATACGATTTGGACTTATGGCTGTAAAAAATTTGGGAAAAGGCTTCATTGAAAGCATAATAGAAGAGCGTAAAAACGGATTATTTATTTCATTCTATGATTTTTGCAAGAGGATGTATGGTAAAAATATAAATTCCAGAGCAGTTGAAAGTCTTATTAAATGCGGTGCTTTTGATAATTTAGGTAACAACAGGAGAGAGATGGTCAGTTCTGCAAAGGTGGTACTTGAAAGTTGTGAACGTGACTACCGTTATAGCAGTGCAGGACAACTAAGTTTTTTTGATGATATTGTGGATGAGAATCCATCAGAACAGATTATTGTCAAACTTGATGACTTTACCATAACAGAAAAGCTGGCGATGGAAAAAGAAATAGCTGGAATGTATCTTTCAGGTCATCCAATGAATGAATATGATGATATCTCAAAGGCAATTAGGGCAGATAAAATAATCAATATTAATAATGCGGAGGATAATCATAAATATAAAGACGGTGACAGAGTAAATGTACTTGGGGTGTTGTCAAATGTTAAAATACGTACAACTAAAAATAACCAGACAATGGCAACGGCTATAATAGAAGACAAAAGCGGTAATACAGAGGTTTTAGTATTTCCGCAAGTTTTAAGTCAAAGTGGAAGATTAATAGCAGACGGGAGTATTGTTAAAATTTTTGGTTCTATCAGTGTGCGTGAAGATGAAAATCCTAAAATTCTTTGCAATGAAGTTACAGCAATAAAACAGGTGATTGAAAATCTTAATAAATCGAAGGTTAATAATAAAGATACAAAAGTGCTTCAGGACAGATCGTTAGTATCATCTCATCAAGAAAGAGGATATATTGAGAATATTCCTCAGAAAAACAAACCTAAAGTGCTGTATCTGAGAATTGATAATCTTGAAAGTGAAAAATTCCTAAAAGTTAAAAATCTTCTTGAAATATTTGAAGGAAACACTCCAGTAGTGTTTAGTCTGTCTGATAACGGAAAACGAATGAGGGCACCTCGTAGTTTATGGGTTATATTAAATGAACCTATGATAAATGAACTCAGATATCTTCTCGGAGATGAAAATGTGTTTATTTCATAACAGATTGTTGAAAAAACACGATATAATTTAAGCTGATTTTACATAATATTCATATCAGTTTGAAAAAAACACTTGAAAAATGTATGCTATACAACTATAATATATAACAGATGATTAATAACAAAATTGGGGGCTGAATTAAATGTCAGAAAAAGCAATAGCAGTTTTAACAAGCGGCGGTGATGCACCTGGTATGAACGCTGCAGTTCGTGCGGTTGCAAGAGCAGCTTTGTGTAAGGGTATGCGTGTAATAGGTGTACAC
>JAXJXA010000340.1:0-3567 GCA_036307745.1 Acutalibacteraceae bacterium
AGACAGTTGTTTTGAGTTTTCAGATACGACCTAGTATAAGTGCTGATTGTATTATGAATTATACTAAATATTATTATTCATTTCGGGTGGCATATCACCGGTATTTCTGTCCATACCTCCACGACCTCCCGTACCACCGCCGAAGTTACCCATACCGTTTGAACTACCATAGATAATATCAGTCATCTCTACGGTGGTATCGGTACCGTTTGTTGTAAGAGTATAGGTTTCGCCAGTCTTTATATCAGGACAACTAAGAACAACAGAACTAAAGGTTTTATTGGGTGAATATGAAAAGAGAGTTTTACCTGCACTGTCTTTAAGAATTATTTCGCCACCATCTCTTGAAGAAGTATTAACCATCATAGAACACTGTGTTGAAGTGCTTCCAAAATTCTGTGCCATTCCGCTTTCACCTACAGCTAAGAATATTCCTCCTGTAATTGTAGCCTCACCGTTGTAATCCATAGCACCGTTTCCGCTATTTGTAGGGCCTTCTACATAAGTTTCTCCACCACTTACTTCAAGACTTCCGTTTGAGTCTACACCATCACCTTCAGAAGATACTTTAAGTTTTCCGCCACTGATTTTTATATAACAATTACTGTCAGCAGCAAATTCATCAACTCTCATACCTCCACCGAAACCACTTTCGTCAGTACCACCTGCTGAATTTAAACCGTCATCACTTGCGGTTATAGTGGTGGTTCCACCTGTAATATCAATACTTTGTCCTTCTATTCCTTCGTAACTCTTGCTAATGTTTATTGTGCCGTCATTTATAGATGTGTTGGAATCAGCGTGTATTCCGTCATCACCTGTGGCAACAGATATTGTACCACCTTTTATAGCAATATTACCATTTGAGTGAAGTGCATCATCTGCGGAATCTATTGAGATTTTTCCTCCTGATATTGTCAGATTTGTGCCTGCCTTAATGCCCTTGGCACTGGTACCCTCTTCGTCGGCTGTATTTTCAGTATTTTGCTCAGTTCGTGGATCAAATCCGCCGGGACCAAACATATCTTCCTGTTTTTGTTCAGCGTTTTCACTTCCGCCACCTGCTGTAATATTTATTTCACCATTTACTATTTGAGTGTAGGCAGAAGAATCAATGCCATCACCATCACCATTGATTTTAAATGTTCCGTTTTCTATATATACAAAACCTTTTTCAGTATCCTCGGTATTGTCAGAATGTATTCCGTCTTTGCCGGCAGTAAGAGTGTAGTTACCGTCTGCTATTTTTACATTGTCATTACCTGAAAATGCGTGATTTTGTGCAGTTACTTTATATGTCCCTCCGGTTAAAACCAAATCGTCTTTAGACACTACACCGTGACCGTATTTTGCGTTGACCTCGAGTGAACCTGTACCATTAAAGGTTATATCATCTTTTGAGAAAATTACTGAGTCAATATTGTTATCATCAATGGCTACAAATTCTTTTGTGTTTGATAGAGTATTCTTACTATCGGGAGCAAGAGTTACAAAAACTTTATCTGCCTGCTTAACATAGATTGCGGCACTTGTGTCACAATTTATATCAACACCATCTAAAACGATTTTGAGTTTAGTATTTTCGTCAGAGTCTATAATTACCTGACCGTTGCTTAATTTTCCTGACAATATATAAGTACCTTCGCTACTGATAGTAACAGTATTTCCGTCGATTTTTATTGAATTGTCAGAACATTGGATTTTATTATCCGCAAGGTTAATGGTGGTTGCTGTGGTTTCATCATATCCTATTTCTTTGTCTTTATCGGTAAACATATCACTGTTAGATGTTGATGTATTAGTAGTGCTTGATAACTCTGAAGACTGAGTTTGCTGGGTCGATTTTTCAGTTGCAGAACTACTATCAGTGTTATCAGATGTATTGCAACTGCATAAAGCAAGAATTAATGATGCCGATATTAATATAGTACAAATTTTTTTCTTATTAAAGTTCATAAGTTGTTACCTCCTGACTTGAAATGCTTATTTCAAGATTTCCATTACGACAACGCAGTTCATCAATAAACTTTTTTTCGTTGCTTAAATCCTTTAATGTCACATTATATGTGAGTTTGAACATACTTCCCATATTTGTAGTTTTTACAGAAATAACTTGATATTCACTGGTATAATTATCAAATAAATCGTTAAATAAATCAGTGTAGTCCAAATCCTCAGGAATAGTAATTCTTAAAATTTTTTCTTTACCATTGTTATTGCTACCGAATTTTGTAACATTATATATAAGCATTATACCGCCTACAATTACTGCAAACAGCAAAGCATATGCAAGATAACCCATACCTGACATTAAGCCTGCACCCATTGCAAGGAATATAGTTCCTATTTCTTTTGCAGTACCCGGTGCTGAACGAAAACGTACAAGACTGAAAGCACCGGCAACAGCTACACCTGCTCCTACATTGCCGTTTACCATCATAATTACAACACATACCACAGCAGGCAGTATAGCAAGAGTTACCAGAAAACTTTTTGTATATCTGTTTTTTATAGTATACAGCATAGCCAGAAGTATGCCTATAAACAGAGAAACTCCCAGACAAAGCAGAAAATTTTGTATTGAGATTGTAGCTTGAATTCCATTGTCAAAAATACCGTTAAAAATGTTATCCATAATTTATTCCTTTCTTTTATGCCTAAATATTTGATTAATTTTATTATCCTGCAAAGTCAATAAGATGAATATTATTGTATTTCGTGGAGAAATTCTCAGAACGTTTATTATTGTGCAAAATACTTTCATATGCTTTGCCATATTTTGAAAATGATGTTTTATATATTTTATTTTCACTTAAAATTGCAGTAAGCCACATAGGCATAGCACCAGCTGTTTTAATTTCCATAAGAGATTGATTTTTTTCTAGAATGGATGTTCCGTATATGCCCTGACAAAGTGACAGATTATAATCACGCCAAAGTATATTTTCGTCAAAAGTAATGCGTAAATTTTTATCTGTTTTGCAGTAAAAAGCCTCTCGCTCATAAGAGAGAAATACCTTTGGTTGTAGATTGTCATAGCGTTCAAAGCAGTAGTCAACCTCTCGGGCTATCTGGGTATCGAAAAGCTGTTCTCTTCCGCATAAAAATTTCATAGCCTGTTCTTCTGTTGTGTTCATTCGTCTTTTATATACCACAGATTTATATTTCTTTTTTAACTCTATAAAAACATTGCTGTCTGGAGTTGCCGTACCATAACTTCTCAACCTGAGTTTTTCTTTATACATAGGTTTATCAATGGAACGACGTATCAAAAGATAATCAGGGGTGTCAAAATAAATATTGCATATATTACTTCTTCCGTATTTATCGCTCTCCATATAATTGCTCATACGACTTTCAATAATACTGCGTTGTTCTTTTGTAACGAGATATTTAATTTCATATCGTTTAAATATGTTTTGATAGCTCATAAGCTCATCTCCTTTAATTATAACAACAGTGTAACATAAAAACTTTAAGTGAACTTTAAATAAATTTATTTGATTGTTAATGAAATCAAGGTAATATTAGGGCTTGTTTGAAAAATCAAAAGCACTGTCTATTTTG
>JAXJXA010000341.1:0-3747 GCA_036307745.1 Acutalibacteraceae bacterium
TTTTAAACGGTGTTTAGTATGAAAAGTAATTGACGAAACAGTGATACGGTATTAAAATAATATTCTGTATTGGAGGGTGAATATTTTGTATTGTATAAGTGTCAGTTATAAAACTGCCGACATAAATCTGCGTCAGAAACTTGTTTTTTCACAGAGTGATTGCAATAAAATTTCTTTAGAACTGATTGATAACGGAAGTATAACGCAATGTGTTATGCTATGTACCTGTAACAGAACAGAAGTGTATTTTTGCGGTGAAAAAGGTTCTGCAAATGAGGTTATTCAAAAAATAAGTAATAATGCAGGAATTGAAGAATCTTTGCTTTCAAAGCATCTGCTTTTCTATTATGATGACAACGCAATAACTCATCTTTTCAAGGTTACAAGTGGTATTGATTCTATGGTAATAGGGGAAGATGAAATACTCGGACAGGCAAAAACAGCGTATTTATCGGCTAAAGAGAACGGAAGTGTTTCATATGAACTCAATATGATTTTTCAGGCGGCGTTTGCTTGTGCGAAAAAGATAAAAACAGAAACAGCCTTGTCCAGAACATCAGTTTCGGTTGCAACACTTGCGGCAAATGAAGTGGCAAAACTTTCTGAGAAAGTAAAAGTTCTTGTAATAGGTGCAAGCGGAAAAACAGGTTCAACCGTGCTCAAAAATCTTGTGTCACACAAAAATGTTTCCGTAACTGCTACTTTAAGACAGCATAATTCTCATATGGAATTTATAAAGAATATGGGAATTGAAATTGTTGATTACAATAAAAGATATGATTATATAAAAGATGCAGATTGCATTATAAGTGCAACCTCCAGCCCTCATTACACGATTACATATTATGATTTGAAAAAGCATTTATCAGATAACAGAAAAAGGCTGTTTATTGATCTGGCTGTCCCTCCTGATATCGACAATTCAATTACTCAGCTCAGTGGTGTGAGTATTGTAAACATAGATTATTTTGAAAAACTTGCATATGATAATAACAGCCTTAAAGTTAACAGCGTGGAAGTTGCAAAAGAGATGATTTCAGAGGAAGTTGATACTCTGAAGAAAGATTTGATTTTTCACGAATTTTTGCCTTTGCTTGGAAGTGTAAAAGAAAATTTATCGGACAAGCCTGTTGAAAAAATTATTTACAGAATGAAGGCTGAATCAACTGCTGAAGAATTTTCAGCTTTTCTCAATATTCTTAAAACTTTTAAAATTCAGGTGTAGATATGGGATATTTTCCGTTTTATATTGATATAGAAAATAAAAACTGCGTTGTTGTCGGAGGTGGAACGGTAGCACTTCGCAAGATTGGAAAACTGTTACCTTTTAATCCTGTGATTACTGTTATTGCCCCAAAAATCTGTGATGTAATATTGAATCTGTCAGAAGTGAAAATCTGTAAGAGAAAGTTTGAAGATAATGATATTGATAACGCATTTATGGTAATAAGTGCAACTGATGACGAAAAACTCAATGCACATATTTTCAGGCTTTGCAACGAAAGAAATATTCTTGTGAACACAGTTGAAGATAAGCAGAATTGTGGTTTTATTTTTCCTGCTTTAGTAAAGAAAAAGAATATTACCGTCGGAATTTCTACTTCGGGAAAAAGCCCTTTGTATGCTCGTTATATCAGAGAAAATATTGAAAATCTGCTTGACGATGACTGTGATGAAATAATAGAAATTCTGAATCATTACCGTCAGCTTATCAAAAGCAGAATCCAATCAGAAGAAAAACGAAAAAATGCATTTGAAGAAATACTCAGAATCTGTCTGAATAATGTACATAATATTGATGAGAAGCAGGTTTTGCGGATTATAGAGGAACAAAGTAAATGAAAATAAAAATCGGAACAAGAAAGAGTAAACTTGCCCTTGTGCAGACTCAAATGGTTGCAGACAGGATTCTGAAAGAATTTTCTGATGTAGAAATTGAGATTGTTCACATAAATACAACAGGCGACAAAATACTTAATAAACCGCTTACTGCTATAGGTGGTAAAGGTGTTTTTGTGTCTGAAATAGAAAAGGCTTTGCAAAACAAAGATATTGACATTGCTGTTCACAGTGCAAAAGATTTGCCTGTTCGTCTTGCAGACGGTCTTGAAATTTCGGGAGTATTAGAGCGTGGCAATTATCGTGATGTATTTGTTACACGAAAGGGAACAGTTGTTAAAAATAACAGTGATTTTACGGTTGGAACAGGAAGCCTAAGACGAAGACTCAATCTAAAAAAGATATATCCCTATGTTAGTTTTAAGGATATCAGGGGAAATGTTGATACACGTTTTAACAAACTGGTTGAAGGCAAGTATGATGCCATAATTCTTGCAGCGGCAGGTCTGGAAAGACTCGGACTTAGCAAAGATGAAAGATTTGACTTCAGATATTTTGATTATACAGAGTTTCTCCCTGCACCGTGTCAGGGAATTATTTCAATCGAAAGCAGACAGAATGATTTTGTTACACCTGTAGTTAATAAAATAAATCACAAAGATACTTACTTATTGTTTGAAACAGAAAAACATATATTAAAACTTCTGAATGCTGATTGCGGTATGCCGTTAGGTGCGTATTCGTTTATTGAAAATAATAAAATTTCACTTATATTATCTAAGGACAGTGACAAAGCAGTTTTGGGTGTTGATAATGTGACAAATCGACTTGAGCTTGTAAAGGAGCTGATATCGAAATTATGAGTACATCAGGAAAAGTTTACCTTGTTGGGGCAGGTTGTGGAGATTGTGACCTTATTACACTTCGTGGAAAAAATCTGCTTGAGCAAAGCGAAGTAGTTGTATATGATAGCCTTATTGATATCAGACTACTTAATTTTGCACCGCAGAATTCTGAAAAAATCTGCGTCGGAAAGCGTGCAGGTCATCACAGCGAATCTCAGAAAACCATAAACGAAATTCTTGTGCAGAAGGCTAAAGAGGGGAAAACAGTAGTTCGTCTGAAAGGCGGAGATCCCTTTGTATTCGGCAGAGGCGGAGAAGAAATTCTTGCTTTGCAGGAGCATAATATAGCATATGCAGTTGTACCAGGTATTTCTTCATCAATAGCAGTTCCCGAACTTGCTGGAATTCCTGTTACGCATCGCAAAGTGAGTCGAAGTTTTCATATAATTACAGGTCACACAGCAGAAAATATTCTGCCTGAAAATATGCAGGCTTATGCAAAACTTGACGGAACACTTATATTTTTAATGGGACTTAAACATATAGAACAGATTGCTCATAGTCTTATCGAAAATGGTAAAGCTGAAAATACTCCTGTGGCTGTTATTTCAAACGGAGCAAGTGCAAATCAGAAAATTGTCAGAAGTACATTAATAAATATCGCAGATGATGTTAAACGCAGTAATCTGAAAGCACCTGCAATTATAGTTGTGGGAAAGGTTGCGGATTTTGACTTTATGCAAACGATTTCACTTTCGTTGCAACATATTTCCGTAACAGTAACGGGAACTCAAAGATTTGTAACAAAGCTGAAATTACAGCTTTCGGAGCTTGGAGCTGATGTCAGAACACTTGATTATCTCAACGTGATTGAATATCGTGATAATATGATGTTTGACAATGCACTTTTTGATATATCAGACTATAATTGGATTGTGCTCACAAGCGTAAACGGAGCAGAAATATTTTTACAAAGACTTAATAAACTCAGAATTGATATCAGAAAATTGTATGGCATAAAGTTTGCAGTAATCGGAAGCGGAACAGCAAATGTGCTTGAAAA
>JAXJXA010000342.1:0-6323 GCA_036307745.1 Acutalibacteraceae bacterium
CTTGCAAGCAAATTATCAATAGACATTTTTCTTGTAATCATACCTGCACCCTGGTTAAGCTCTATGGTTTGTTCAATCTGAGGAATTTTATTTTCTCGGATAAGGTTAGCAATAGCTGAGTTTACAAACATAATTTCAAACATACCAATTCTGCCCTTTATATCGCATCTTGGCAACAGTCTTTGAGAAATAACTGCTTTTAGTGTTGTTGAAAGCTGGCTCAACGCTTGCTTCTGTCTTTCAACAGGGTACATATCAATAAGTCGGTCGATAGTCTTTGCAGCACTTTCTGTATGTAGTGTAGAAAATACCAGGTGTCCTGTTTCAGCAGCACGCAAAGCAATTTCCATAGATTCAAGGTCTCGAATCTCACCCATCAAAATAACATCAGGGTCTTCACGCAATGCAGATTTAAGTGCCGAAGAGTAACTCTGACTATCTTCGCCCATCTCACGTTGGTTAATAATACATTTGTTTGGTGTATGCATATACTCAACAGGGTCTTCCAGTGTAATAATGTGCAGATTTTTCATCTTATTGATTTCGTTAATAATGGCTGCCAATGTTGTGGATTTACCACTACCTGTAGGACCTGTTACAAGTACAAGTCCTTCCTGTAAAAGCAAAATCTTACCAAGTGATTCAGGCAAGCTAAGACTGCTCATTTCAGGTGGCTTTTCCTTAATAATACGCATTACCAATGACGAACCGTGTCTTTGGCGAAATGCATTAACTCTGAATCGGGCACAGCCATCTAATGCATAGGAACAGTCATAGTCACCGGTAGCCAGAAAATCTGACAAACCGTCAGGTGGAAGTACCTGTGCTATATAGCTTATAACTGTTTCGTCATCAAGTGGAGGTTTACCCTCAAAGTATGTTACAACGCCGTGCACTCTATACGCAGGAACATTGTAGCTTGACATATGAATATCTGACGCATTGTTTGCTACGGCAAATCTGACCATTTCTTCAAAATCCAAATTGTAACACCATCCTCTCTTTAAAATTAGTCTTCTTGATATACTTCAGCAACTGTATCAAAGTAAGTTTCAAATGTAATAATACCTTCAACAAGAAGTTGTCTGAGGTTTTCTCTCATAGAAATCATACCTTCATCAATCGCAAGCTGATTAATTTGTTCTGTAGTGGCTCCCTCGTGTATTGCGTGTTTAATTTTGTTTGTTACAACCATTATCTCGTGTACAGCGGTACGACCCTTACTTCCTGCATAGTTACAACGTGGGCATCCACCCCTTTTAGCATCATAAATTGTTATATCACTATCCAGAGGCATACCTAACATACCAAGCTCACTCTCTGTTGCCTTACGAGGCTCTCGACAATATGGGCAAACCTTGCGGACAAGTTTCTGAGCTATAACACCAAGCAACGATGATGTAACCATAAAAGTTTCAACGCCCATATCAATAAGTCTTGCAACTGAGCTGGCTGCATTATATGTATGTATTGTAGAAAGAACCAAGTGACCTGTAATAGCGGCTGAAGCTGCGATTTCGGCTGTTTCCTTATCTCGAATCTCACCGACCATTATAACATCAGGGTCCTGTCGCAAAATTGAACGCAAAGTACTTGCAAAGGTCAAACCTGCTTTTTCGTTAATATTAACCTGTGTAATACCAGGGATAACCATTTCTACCGGGTTTTCTACTGTGATAATATTTGTTTCATCATTATTAAGCTGAGAAAGACCTGTATACAGTGTAGTTGACTTACCTGAACCGGTAGCACCTGACAAAAGAATGATACCACGGTTACTGTGTAACAAAGTTTCAAATGTTTCACGATTCTTTTCAAGAAATCCTATGCTGGAAATCTCAAGTTTAACACCCAATGCTGTGGTAATTCGGATAACAATTTTTTCACCGAATACACCCGGAAGGTCAGATACACGCATATCAATCTTAGATTTATTAACATTGTAGTGCAAACGTCCATCCTGCGGTATTCTTTTTTCAGCAATGTTCATTCCTGAAATAAATTTGATACGGCTGATAATTGATGGAGCAAGTTGTTTTGATATTCGGGTATATTCTCTCAGCTTACCATCTACACGGAAACGGATTCTCATATCCTCTTCCTGAGGCTCAATATGAATATCTGATACTTTCATATTAACAGCATCTTCAAACATCTTGTTAACCAGCTTGATAATAGGCTGATCCTCAATGTTCTCTTCTTCTCTTACATTTTCCTCGCTGGCACCCATTTGCTGTTTGATAAATTCCTGTGCTTCATCATACATTTTTGCCTGCTGGTCAGAATTGAACATTCTATCTTGTTGCTGTTTAATCTGTGAAGGAGTCGCAACAACCATTTTAACACGCTTTTTTGTATTATTGCTTACAATAGAAATCATACGATAATCAAGAGGGTTTGAAGTTGCAACCACTAATCTGCCGTTAACCTCAGCAATGGGTACAATGTTGTAATCCTCTACCAAAGCCTGAGGAATTACATCGTATACATCTTCTTTAATTTCTGCAGCAGTAAGATCCACCATTTCAAGACGCATACGCTCTGCTAATGTAGAATAAATATCCCACTCGCCTACAATATTTTCTTGAATTAATGCTTCTTCAAAAGTTGTTTCTTCATCATCCTGATATTTTTGTTCAATTTTCTTAATGTCATCAGGCGTTATAATATTTTTTTCTAAAAGGTTGTTTTGAATATTAAAAGTCGACTTCTTCATATTGAGCTACTCCCCATTAAACAAATAAACTAAAATACAAATTAACAAGATACTCGATAGGACCGTGTAAAACAACTATCAGATAAACTGCAATACATATAGACGGTCCAAAGGGAATATAATTTTCCGTTTCTTTTTTTCTTATAAGATTTACTATTAATGTTATTATAATAATCAGAAAAGCTGAAATTACGGCAACCAGCAAAGCAAGAATTATATTGGGAAATCCTGTTGCTATTCCAACAGCCGCAAACAACTTTACATCTCCGAATCCCATACCATCTTTCTTTGCAATCAGAATTGTAATGAGATTAACAAGAATTATCAACAATCCTACACCGGCACCTGCAACTAAGGGCGACCACCAGTTCTTTATTAGATACTGACTGTTAAAAAAGTCATAGTACGCAAACACCAGCGATAGAATTGCAGCAAAAATTGCAAACTGATCGGGAATAATAAAATACTTTCCGTCAGAAAGTATAATCATTATCAGCACAAAGGTAAGTGCCATAAGCACGGGTGAATAAATAGTGGCACCATATACCAGATATACCAGCACAAAGGCTACTGCCGACAGCAAGCTACCTACAACATATAAAAAGGTTCCCTTATACCGTTTCCCACTCAAAAGTTCTTCCGAAGGCTGTTCGTCATAGTCGCACAGCCATTCAGCAGGAACTTTGTTAAGTATAAACACTCCACCCAAAAACAACAGTATACCAGCCAAAGCTGAAACAACCAACATTATAATATCAAAAGAATTCACTTGAATAATAAAACTACTCATAACTTTTTACTATTATTTTTCAGTTGCAGCTTCTGTTGAAGCCTCTGTTGCTTTTACATTCTGTTTAGTATCATAATAATACAATTTAAGAGAAACACTTACATCAAGTTTATCTTTACTTGACTCAATTTCCTGTAAACTACAGCTATTGATATAGTAACAACCCTTTGATGTTTTCTCTATATATTTAACAAGATCAAGAGTTGTATCATATGTACCCTCATAAGCGATATTTATATCTACTGTATACACAGGGTAACCACCTGAAGAAATTCTGTTGAGCTTATCAACAATAGGTTCAGTAAGATTATAGTTAGTTAGGGCAATATCATTGTCCTTGCAATATTTCTCAATTTCCTTTGAACAAGTGTCAAGGTCAACAAAAAGCTCTTTCTGCTTTCTTTCATATTCTTCATTGTTCTTTTTGATTTCTGCCTCAATAGCATTTTCTTGTGCTAAAGCATTATCATATTTGGTAATCAATACAACATTATCTTCGTGCTCTTTAATCATCTTTGGTGCATTTTTAACCAATGCCTGACCTACAAATATCCAGAACAAAACTCCTACTACTATAGTAATAAGGAGAACATATATAAATTTAGGTATCTTCTTTAAATCCAACTCATTCATTATTTTCTCCTCCTCTTACTTCTCAGTAGCTGCTTCGGTAGCTTTTTCTACTTTAGAACTTGAGCTTCCATTCATAACAGCAAGCTTTTCTTCTTCATCTTCTGTATCGACAGCATTACTCAGAGTTATATTAAATTCATAACCCTTTTTCGTCTCAGTTTTGCTATCAGCAATATTAAAGCTGTTGCTTACTGTAAAGAATTCATCTGCTCTTATATCATCCATCAAACCAATTAAATCATTAAAACTGTCAATACTACCCGATATTGGTACTGTAATAACAGGTCCATCAGTTTTTTCCTGATAAGTCAAATTATAACCGTTAATGCTATTAACATTATCAGTTACCTGCTTCTTTGTCTGCTCAAGTGTATCTGACATATAAAGCGGACAATTAGGAAGTTTAGCAGCATCTTTAACCTGATCTTTAAGTTTTTGTTTTATGTCTTCTTGTCTTTGCAACAAATTTGCTGCTTTAACATACTTATCTTCTTTCAATTTAGCGTCATCCATAGATTTCTGAATATGTAGAAATGCATAATATCCGCTACAAGCAACAATAGCTGCACCTACAACAATGGCAAATGCCCAAGTAGCCTGTTTACCTATATTAATTGACTTTTCTTTCAGAGGTTGCAAACCAACCATCAGGTTGTTTTTATATTTATCACCACTGTTCATCAAATTATTGAACAGTATGAAACTACCTGTTTTAAAACCACTGTCACGAGCATCTATATCAAGCTCTGGTACAGCCATTTTTGTGTTGAACTGGTCAGTAATAACATCAACATCAAGGCTGATACCCATCATCTTAACTATATTAATAACCTTAGGGAAGAATCCAACATAGTCACTCAATACAACTTGGTCAATAGTCAAATTCAAACTCATTGCAACAAGATTTATGTTGTGAACCACATCAGCCATAATATCTTCACGCAGATTGTGGATTCTTCTGCTTGCTTCTTCGGTATTACCCTCATAGTCAGATGTCAAACCATTCTTTTTGATATATTCCAAAGCTTCATTTATCGACATCTGTCTGTCCTGTGCAATTATATCAATAGCCTCTGTTATAGGTGAACGGAATGTATGACAATAAAGTGGCAGTGAATCTCTTACCAAAACTACACGCAATGCCGCATAGTCTATGGACAAATAGCATATTGTCTTGTTAAAACTATATACAACTTCTCGTGAAATTTTCAGCATAGGAATGTCAGCCGGTGTTATCTTAACCAACGTCAATCCCATATCTGAAAATCTTTTCGTAAGCTCTGATGACAATGCTCTTGGAATACCAAAAGTTTTTGATGTCATCTCCGGAATTTCTTTTGCGGGAGTACCATATGTAGTTGTAATAACAGAGAACTGCTTTACATCATCTTGCAATACTTCTTTCAGATTTTCAACAGCAATATTGTCAAGCATTTTCTTTTTACATCTTACATGCTGAAATTCTGACGATACGAGGTCAAATTCCTCAACAAGCAGGATTACCTCTTTTACTTCTGGTCTTTTCATTTCTCTAAGACCATCGTTAACCATTGTCGCAAATGCCTTAGGAATTTCCCATACTGACTCTTTTCCTTCCATATACTGCGTATCCAATGGTTTTACATATGGAGCAGTAAAGCGGTAGGACAAGTCAACTGTTGCCTCCTTCTTCTTTTGGTCTTTTGCTTGAAGAATAGGTTCACAACAGGTCAGGCATAAATAGTCTTTTGCAACCTGAACTATAACTGTTTTCAAAAACAACACCACCCATTATTTATTCAATATATTATAAGCCGCAGAATATTATATTTCTCAGCCAACAACCTCATTATATATAATTTATATTCAGTTACAATTTATATAATTGCAACTTAGCAGATTTAATTATGTTTATTAGCAATATCATATATTTTTATAACATTTTTGTTGATTAATTATTATAACATATATTTGGCAAAATTGCAATTTTTTTCTGATACTAAACTCTATTATAAGAACTTAATACATTTTTAAATAAAGTTACGCCTGTTACACAAGCTCACTATGATATACACAACATTATTATACAATCTTCAATGCTACTTAATTGTTTACGTAGCTATTAAACAGTAAATTTTATTGACTGTTTAATAAAGAGGCTCTTTATTAAATGTTGGGGTAGAAAAGATTATTGAAGAATATTTC
>JAXJXA010000343.1:0-2722 GCA_036307745.1 Acutalibacteraceae bacterium
ATTTATATATGAAGACGATATTGACAATTTTTTAACAATCATCTATAATGTGTACAGTGATTGAATGTATATTTTAAATCACTTAAAAATTATTTGTAATGAATAAAAAGAGATAATATAAAATGTGTTAAAATCATATTAGCAGGAGGAATATATTTATGGAAAATAAAGAAGTAAAGACACCTGTTGTTGAAGAAATTAAAATGCCTGAAATTATTGAAACAGTAGAAGATTTACAGGCTAAAATTAAAGCGATGCGAGAAGCTCAGAAGAAGTTTGCTACTTATTCACAGGAGCAGGTAGACAAAATTTTCAAAGCAGCAGCTATTGCAGCTAACAAAGTTCGTATTCCTTTGGCTCAAATGGCAGTTGAAGAAACAGGTATGGGAATTGTAGAAGATAAAGTTATCAAGAATAACTATGCCGCCGAATATATCTACAATGCTTATAAAGATACAAAAACTTGTGGTGTTATTGAAGAGAATACAGCTTTTGGTACAAAGGTTATTGCTGAACCTCTTGGTTTAATTGCCGCAGTTATTCCTACAACGAATCCTACATCAACAGCTATTTTTAAATCACTTATTTGTTTAAAAACAAGAAATGCTATTATTATCAGCCCACACCCTCGTGCAAAGAATTCAACTATTGCGGCTGCTAAAATTATTCTTGAGGCTGCTGTTGAAGCAGGTACTCCGGAGGGAATTATTGGCTGGATTGATGTTCCGTCTCTTGAACTTACAAATGAAGTAATGAAAAGTGCAGATACCATTCTGGCTACCGGCGGTCCTGGTATGGTTAAGGCTGCGTATTCTTCAGGTAAACCAGCTCTTGGTGTTGGTGCAGGTAATACACCTGTTATTATTGATGAAACAGCGGATATTAAAATGGCTGTTAATTCAATTATTCATTCCAAAACCTTTGATAATGGTATGATTTGTGCTTCTGAGCAGTCAGTTACAGTTCTTAGCAGTATTTATGATGCTGTTAAGAAAGAGTTTAAAAATAGAGGTTGTTACTTTCTTGAAGGTGAAGAACTTGATAAGGTGAGAAAGACTATTATTATCAACGGTGCTCTTAATGCAAAGATTGTTGGTCAGAAAGCTTATACTATTGCACAGCTTGCCGGTATAGATGTTCCTATGTCAACAAAAATTCTTATTGGTGAAGTCGAATCAGTAGATATTTCTGAGGAGTTTGCTCACGAGAAACTTTCACCTGTACTGGCTATGTATAAAGCAGAAACTTTTGATGATGCTATTGCTAAAGCCGAAGTTCTTGTTGCTGATGGTGGTTACGGTCATACATCTTCGCTATATATTCATCCATCAGAAATAGAGAAAATGGCTAAACACCAGGCCGCAATGAAAACCTGTCGTATTCTTGTGAACACTCCATCATCACACGGTGGTATAGGTGACCTTTATAACTTTAATCTTGCTCCATCACTTACACTAGGCTGTGGTTCTTGGGGAGGAAATTCAGTATCTGATAATGTTGGTGTTAAGCACCTTATTAACAGAAAGACTGTTGCCGAGAGGAGAGAAAATATGCTTTGGTTTAGGTCACCACAAAAGGTTTATTTTAAAAAAGGCTGTATGCCTGTGGCTCTTGAAGAGCTTGGCACAGTTATGAATAAGAAGAGAGCATTTATTGTTACTGACCAATTTCTATATAAAAACGGCTATGTGGCACCAGTAGAAGAAAAGCTGGATATGATGGGCATTACACATACCTGTTTCTATGATGTTAAACCAGACCCCACGCTTGCATCTGCTCTTGAAGGTGCCCAGCAGATGAGATTGTTTGAACCTGATGTTATTATAGCAATGGGTGGCGGCTCAGCTATGGACGCAGGTAAGATTATGTGGGTTCTATATGAGCATCCTGAGGTTGATTTTATGGATATGGCAATGAGATTTATTGATATTCGCAAGAGAGTTTACACATTCCCTACAATGGGTGAAAAAGCTGCTTTTGTTGCTATTCCCACATCATCAGGTACAGGCTCAGAAGTTACACCTTTTGCAGTTATTACAGATGAAAAGACAGGTATCAAATATCCTCTTGCTGACTATCAGCTAATGCCCAATATAGCTATTATTGATGCTGATAATATGATGAATCAACCTAAGGGATTGACAAGTGCTTCGGGTATAGATGCTCTTACACATGCACTTGAGGCTTATGCGTCGGTTATGGCTACAGATTACACAGACGGTCTTGCTCTTAAAGCTATGAAGAATATCTTTAATTATTTGCCAGCAGCATATGAAAATGGTGCTAAAGACCCTGTTGCAAGAGAAAGAATGGCTGACGCTTCAACATTGGCAGGTATGGCATTTGCAAATGCATTTCTGGGTGTTTGTCACTCAATGGCTCATAAGTTGGGTGCTTATCATCATTTGCCACACGGTGTTGCCAATGCATTATTAATTACATTGGTTATGAGATATAATGCTTGTCCTATCCCTGAAAAAATGGGTACATTTTCACAATATCAATATCCACACACATTGGAAAGATATGTTGAGTGTGCTAATTTCTGTGGTGTGTTCGGAAAAACGGATGAAGAAACATTAGATTTGTTTATTCAGAAAATAGATGAATTGAAAGCTAAAGTTGGAATTAAGAATACAATAGCTGATTATGGTATTTCTGAAGCTGATTTTCTTGCTACACTTGATGAAATGTCGGAAATGGCATTTGATGACCAATGTAC
>JAXJXA010000344.1:0-4166 GCA_036307745.1 Acutalibacteraceae bacterium
ATAATGTAAAATTATTTGATATGAAGTTTATTTATTTAATGTCTATTATTGTGCTTATTCTTACAGTTGTTTTTGAATTTACATATAAGTTTATATATGTGCGTTATGGAATTATATTTATTATTGCTGTAATATTGTTTGTTAAAAGAAATACTTTTATAAATACAATTAAAGAATTTAAAAAGAAAAAATAATTATTATTTTTGAGAGGTTCTAAAATGAGAATAGGTGTAGTTACAAATTTTGACAAGAGAAATTATGGCTCTGTATTGCAGGCATATGCTCTACAATCAATACTTAAAAATATGGGTTCTGATAATTTTGTGCTTGAGAAAAAGGTTATTATGAATAATAGCTTGATGGCACGAGCTAAAAGATTTTTTGCTCTCTCAAAAAATAATTATTCTTTAAAATATAAATTGGAAATAGCACAAGCAAGAAAATTATATACAATAAAACAAAAAAAAATTGTTGAGTTTTGTAACAAGTACATTGATGTATCTACCTATACAGATAACCAACAGATAATAGAGAAAGCAAATAGTTGTCAGCTTATGATAGCAGGTAGTGATCAGATATGGAGTCCTGCCTCAGGAATGCTTTCAGAATTTTATCTTCTTAATTTTGGTGAAAAAACTACATATGCAAAGGCTTCGTATTCTGCAAGTATAGGAGTATCAGAAGTATCCGAGGATGATAAGGCTTTATTTAAGAAAAATCTTGCTGATTTTGATACTGTATCGCTCAGAGAAAAAACTGGACTTAAGTTATTAAGTGAATGTACTGACAATCCTGTACGTACAGATTTAGATCCATCGCTTTTATATGATGGAGAGTATTGGAGTAAATTTCTAAACAACTATACTAATACAAAAGAGCCTTATATTTTTGTTTATATGTTACGACCAGAACCTGTAACTCTTGAAGCGGCTAAGAAATTATCTGAAAAAACAGGTTTTAAAATAAAAGTATGTAGTAACCGTATAGTAAAAGGAAAGAACATCGAAAATATCACTGATGCAGGTATAGAAGATTTTCTTTCTCTTATATATAATGCAAAATATATGATTACTAATTCTTTTCACGGAACTGCTTTTGCTGTACAGTTTCATAAGAAATTTTTGTCTTTAGCGGTTGCCCATACAGGTTCTCGTGTGCGAGATTTTCTTGAAGATATAAATTTATCCGATAGAACCTTGACTACACCACAGGATATATCAAAAATTGACAATGAAATTTATTGGAGTGATACCGATAAAATATTAAATGAAAAAAGAAAACAATCACATAAATATCTACAAGAACTAATAAACAAATATTCAAAATAAAAACAAGCTGTGGCATACTAAAATGCCACAGCTTGTTTTAGTTCTATTTGTATTTTTCTAGTCTTTTTGCCTGGCGTATATCTGTGCCAACAAAATTCATAATTACATATTCTCCCATAAGTCTGGAAATAAGTCTTTTTGAATATGCATTTTCTAGCTCATCAAATTCAAGATTTGTGCTTATGATAGTTGGTTTGTGATATGCAAGTCTAAAGTTGATAATATTATAGATTATATTCTTAGTAAATGATGTGTGAAATTCTGAACCAAGGTCATCTAGAATAAGAAGATCACAAGCTTTTAGAGTTTCCTCTGAATCTTCGTCTGAATATGTTTTTCTAAAATGTTCTTTTTCAAGTTTTGAAAGGATTTCGGGAGTAGAGCAATAAATAACACCAAATCCATTTTCAATAACTTCTCTTGCAATAGCTAAGGAAAGATGAGTTTTACCTAATCCTGTATTTCCTCTCATAAGTATATTTTTAGAATGTTCATTAAAATCTTTTGCATAATCTTCACAAAATTGAAAATATCGCTTCATTCGTTCACGTTCAGATAATGTTTCATCTTTAGATATTGTGTCATTATAATACCTAAGTGAAAAAGTATCAAAGGTTGATAATTTGAAGGGGGAGAGTTTATTTAAATTATTACAAGCTATTTCTTTTACCAGTTTTTTATAGCAGTCACACATTTTCCCATCAATGTTCCCTTTGTCATTACATTTATTGCAATTAAACTTTGGTTCTAAGTCTTTTTCATTTATTTTTGCTTTTATATAAATTGCTTTGAGGTTTTGTTGTGTAGCCAAATTTTCTTTTTTTAGTTCTTCTAATGCATTTTTTAGATCAATTCCTCCATTTAACATTACTTTTGTAAGTTTTGTAAGGGTGGAATTAAGCTGTTTTTCGAGATATTCAGCCTGGGGATAGTCTTTAAAAAATTTCTCTTTTGCAATATCTGCATTTTTTAATGCTGTATTGCGTCGGCTACGCATTATATCATCAGCTTCTTCATACACTTTTCTGTCATATCCCACAGCAATCACCTCCTTTATAATCACTCAAAAATGTCAAAATCCTTGAATACATTTATATCATATGATGTATTGGCTGATTTTTCAGTCTTTGATGAATATGTATTTTCATTACTTTTTTTATTAAATTCTTTACTATTTTCTCTGTTACGCCTACTGTCGGCTAAATCTTTTTCAGTAAGTATACCTTCAGAATGCCACTTTCTGATAATTCCGTTTATATAACTAAGATTAAATTCTCCTCTGCTGTTCATACAGGTTTCGTATGCAGTATGTAGCATAGCTTCATCATAACCCCATTTATTAATCCATATATCAGCATATTCCGTTTGCTTTTTAGTTGGAGTATTGTTGTTTTTTAAACCAAATGCAGAACAAGCGATAGCCCATGATTCTTTAGCCATCATTATGTCATTTATTTTCTCTTCTGCTTTTTCTATAGTATCAATACCAGAATCGCCCCATTCACGTCCTAGTGCTTCAATATATTTCATTTTCATTTTGTTTTCAGCTTTGGCAAAGTAAAGAATCATTGTTATAACCTCATAGGGTAATCCATCGCTGTCATGGAGTAAAAGTAAAGTGGAAGTATCATTATTTGTAAGAGGTCTGCCAAGTATTTTTTCAGTTTCATCAACTAAAATTGCGAAACCATCATCTTGTGCTATTCTTTGTGCTACTTCAACAGAATCAGGTTTTTGAGCTCTTGCTATAGTTCTACTGGGGGGTGTATAGCTATCCATATTACTTTTTATTTCGGTTGTTATGTTTGAAGTGTGTACGTTTTGTGATAATTCAGTCTCGCAATTATTATATATATTTTGTGAATTATCATTTTTTAATGATTCGTATGTAGTTTCAGCAGATGTCGTAGCAGAAATAGGCATATTATTTATAGCAACTACCTCTGAAGAATTATCTGTATTTGTATTAAAAAGACCAACATTAAGCCAAAACTCCATACAATCTTTTACATCAATAGGATTCATATTTAATGCAACTGCAATATCGTTTGCGGTTATTTTATCACGTCTACAGCTATTACGTAAAAGCCATAGTAATACCTTTAATTGTGCAGCACCTGCCAATTTTATATATTTATCTACTACATCTGAAGGTACAGCAAAAACACTATTCCATGCTCCTGCACCGGTTGAATAAAATTCCATATTTTTCACACACCTATATTCTTATCTTGAATAATAATTATACCATAAAATTTCTTATTAGACTACAAAAAATAAATATTATTATTTACCAATATAGAATTTTAATTTGCATATAAAAGAATGAACGAACATAAATTTTTATAGATAAATTTTAGGGCTTGTTGAAAATAGAAAAAGTTCTGAATTTTTGTTCTAAAACGAGTGATTTCAAGGCGAAAATCGCAGAAAGCACCAATTTGGAGCAAAGTAAATAATTCTTTTGACTTTTCAAATAGCCCATAGTTAGGTGATTTTGTGGTATTATCAAGAGAAGAACTTATTAAATTTATATCAATATTTTTGTCTATAACATTAATATCTGTTTTATTACTTTTGGGTTGTAGTGTAGTAATAGAAACAAGCATCAATGAAAGTACGTTTCCTACTATTGTAATAGATGCAGGGCATGGTGGAGAAGATGGAGGTGCTGTAGCAGATGATGGTACTAATGAAAAAGATATTAATCTTAAAATAGCCCAACAGTTAAATTTACTTTTAAAAAGTGGCGGTTTTAAAACAGTAATGACAAGAAATAGCGATATAGCAATTTATGATGAAGGCTGTGAAACTATAAAAGATAAAAAAGTGTCTGAT
>JAXJXA010000345.1:0-2635 GCA_036307745.1 Acutalibacteraceae bacterium
GAAATAGACAGTTGTTTTGAGTTTTCAGATACGACCTATATTTATATTTATATTTTATTCTCTAAAATTGCCATTTTTTGGGTACAAATAAATTTGAATATACCTGTATAGCATACTGGTCTGTCATACCTGCGATATAATCACAAACCGCTCTTTCTATACCTTCTTTTTCTGCAATATCACGGAAAAAATTATCTAGCTTATCAGGATATTTTTTATAATATTCAAAAAGCTTGCTAACCAGATCAGGAATTTTCTTCTCCTCTTTTTTAGCATAAGGGTTTCTGTAAACACGTTCAAACATATAGTCGTGTATACCTTCATAGGCTTTTGCAATATCATCATCCATTTTAAGTTCTCCACCTGTACTATTGGTAATTAGTGAATACACAAGAGTATTTATACGCTGACTTGTAGAATTACCTAGAACATCAGTAAATCGTTTTGGAATATCATTTTCTTTAATAACCCCGGCACGAATAGCATCATCAATATCGTGATTAATATATGCAATTCTGTCAGCATATCTGACAATTTTTCCTTCAAGGGTATCAGCCCATTTTCCTTTAGTGTGATGTTCAATACCATTACACACCTCATATGTAAGATTAAGACCTTTTCCATCTTTTTCAAGCTTTTCAACCACTCTTACACTTTGTTTATAATGCTTAAATCCACATTCAGATATTTCATCCAAAGCACGTTCTCCTGCGTGACCAAAGGGTGTGTGCCCCAAATCGTGCCCTAAAGCTATTGCTTCAGTTAAATCCTCATTAAGTGCTAACGCTCTGGCAATAGTACGGGCAATCTGGGAAACTTCCAGTGTATGAATCAATCTTGTACGATAATGATCACCCTCAGGTGACAAAAAAACCTGAGTTTTATGTTTTAAACGCCTGAAAGCTTTGCAATGAATAATACGGTCACGATCACGCTGAAAGCAAGTTCTTATAGGACATACATTATCTGGGTGATTTCTACCTTTGCTGTTGCAGGCAAGCACTGCATAATCAGATAATCTTTCTTTTTCCCACATTTCAATTCTTTCACGAATATCCATCACACACACCTCCAAAACGACTTTGCACATCAGCACAAAAACAATAAAAGATATGCTTTAAAACCCTTTGCATTAATATATACGAAAAAAAACTTGAAAACCCTTTATTTTCGCAATATAATTTTTCTCTTTAATTGTGCACTTATATAAAATTAAAATCATATTCATATACAACGATTATTTTGTATTTACCTGTAATTATATGGTATAATAAATTAGGGAGTATCTGAAAACAGAAAAATGACTGAATATTTCGCTAATACAAGGTGAGTTCGAGAGAAAAAACGGAGAAATACTGACGTATTTCGAGTATTTTTCTCGATGAAATCACCCGTATTAGTAGAAATAGACAGTTGTTTTGAGTTTTCAGATACGACCTAAATAACTTTAGGAGGAGACAATATGAGAATACTACTTATACTCACCGGTGGAACCATAGCCTGCACAGTTAAGAACAACAAAATAAGTGCATCAGCAGATACTGCCTATGATATTCTTAATATATACAAAAGCAAAAATCCCGCTTGTAATATAGAATTCATTGTAGTACAACCTTTTACAATATTAAGTGAAAATTATACCAGTCACACCTACAATATGTTAATTGAATTTCTATACAGTTGTGACTCAAATCAATACGACGGAGTTATAATCACACATGGTTCTGACACCCTTTCATATACATCTGCTCTGGTGGGAATGTTACTCAGGGAAATTCAAATACCAGTACTTTTGACTGCCGCAGATTATCCTCTCAACGATCCACGCACAAACGGACTGAGCAATTTTTCAGCCTGTGTAGAATTTATAAAAAGCAACACTACCAAAGGAGTTTTTACCGCCTATGGCACTGTAAATAATACTTCAATATATCTTGCCACAAGAATTTGTGAAGCTGATCCTGTAACAGATACTTTCTCTTCTTTAGGTAATGGAGTAATTGCACAAATAATTAATGGAAAAATATGTAATATTAATACTGAACTTATAGAGTTACTGAAAACACAAAATAACAGGTTATTACAGAATAAACCTATTATAAAAAATGATATTCTGCTGATTAAAACATATCCTAATCAGTCATTTGATTGTTATAATATTGATAATACCACAGCAGTAGTAATTTATATGTATCATTCAGCAACAGCCTGTACAGTTGGGGAAAATACAAACATTTGCAAATTCATTGAAAAATGTAATAGAAAAAATGTACCTGTATATCTTGCCTCACACAAAGTACAAGAAACTGAATATACCACCAGCTATGAAATCGCACAATATCCACACATAAAATTATACAATATTTCTAAAGAGAGTGCCTATACAAAAGCACTTCTAGCATATAATCAAAGCGAGTTTAATCCTGAAGACATTATGAAAACCAATATTTACTTTGAAGAAAACTATTGATAAAAAGCCCAATGCAGAATCCTATGTTACTGCATTGGGCTTATAAAATTTATGAAAAGTCAATTATCAGAATCATTTACCGTAGTAAGCCTTTAGATACATTTCTTTAATTTCCGAAATCAAAGGGTATCTTGGGTTAGCACCTGTACATTGGTCATCAAATGC
>JAXJXA010000346.1:0-3176 GCA_036307745.1 Acutalibacteraceae bacterium
ATCTCTATCGAAGATGCACTTGATGAAGATGACTGGGAAGGCTGGCAAAAGCTTACGAAAGAACTTGGTAGCAAAATACAGTTAGTCGGTGACGATTTATTTGTTACAAACACCGAAAGATTACAAAAAGGCATTGAACAAGGCTGTGGTAACTCTATTCTTATAAAGCTCAATCAGATAGGCTCTGTTTCAGAAACCTTGGAGTCAATAAAAATGGCCCATAAGGCAGGTTATACAGCAATCTCCTCACACCGTTCAGGTGAAACAGCTGATACCACCATTGCAGATTTAGCAGTTGCACTCAACACTTGTCAGATAAAAACAGGAGCCCCAAGCAGATCAGAGCGTGTAGCTAAGTATAATCAGCTTTTAAGAATAGAAGAAGAACTATGCTGTGGCGGTGTTTATCCTGGTACAAAGGCATTTAACGTAACACAATAAAAATATTGTTGCTATCTATATATCTTTTATTCTCAGAAATAATTACTGTCCCAAAGCTATTTTTAACAGATAGTTTTGGGACAGTTGATATTATAATTTCTAGCATATTTATTTAAAGAAAAAACTGATTGCTTATGTTTATTTTCCAGGAGATTACATATAAATGCATATATTAGAACCATATCAATAGAACAATTTGCAATGAAAAAAAGTGTATTTTTTTCTATTTTTGTACTAAATGTGATATTAATTATAACTGCTTGACAAACCATTATATTAGGGGTAAAATCAAGAATGTTTAAAAAGGTAAATAGCGATTTTTTATGTATTAAAAGAGAGGATGTAAATCTTGAATACTCAGTCATTTGAAAAATACGAATCAGAAGTTCGCTCATATTGCAGACACTTTCCTACTGTTTTTACAAAAGCAAAGGGTTCTAAAATGTTTGACGAACTTGGTAACGAATATATCGACTTTTTCTGCGGTGCAGGTGCTGTAAACTATGGTCACAATAACAATTATATCAAACCTAAGTTGATTGAATACCTTGAAAGCGATGGCATTATGCACGCTTTGGATATGTATACAACACCTAAGCGTGAATTTATTGACTTTATGCAGGAAAATGTTTTAAAACCCAGGGGTCTTGATTATAAAATTATGTTCCCTGGTCCAACAGGTACAAATGCTGTTGAGGCAGGGTTAAAGATCGCAAGAAAGGTTACAGGCAGAAGTAACGTGTTTGCTCTTATGGGCTGCTTCCACGGTATGACTTTGGGAGCTTTGGCACTTACAACTGATCATGGTGCAAGAAAAGGTGCAGGAGTTAAACTAAACGACGTTACACATATCCCTGCCCCATATATGTACCCTGAATTTGATACCATTGAATATATGCAGAAATTGCTTGATGATGACCATTCTGCTGTTGAAAAGCCTGCTGCTGTTGTTATTGAAACTGTACAAGCTGAAGGCGGTATATGGGTATTTGAAAATGATTATTTACAACGTTTGCGTAAATTCTGTGATGATAACGATATTCTGCTAATGATAGATGATATACAGGTAGGCTGTGCAAGAACAGGCACATATTTCTCATTTGAACGTGCAGAAATTCAGCCTGACATTTTTGTAATGTCAAAATCCATTGGCGGTTATGGTCTGCCATTCGCCCTTACAATGTTCAAGCCTGAAATTGACAAATGGACACCTGGCGAACACAATGGTACTTTCCGTGGAAATCAACTTGCATTTATTGCAGCTAAAGCAGGTCTTGAATATATGCTTAATGAGCACGTTGAGGATAAAGCAAAAGCTAGTGGCGAAATAATTAAAGAGTACTGTGAAAATGAAATTTTATCTCTTGATAGTCGCTTGAAGCTAAGAGGAATTGGTATGATATGGGGTATCGAATTTGATGGTATTCCTATTGAAGGCTTAAGCGAAAAAGTTACCGAAAAGGCTTTTGAAAAAGGATTGATAATTGAATGTGCCGGCAGAAAGAATTCTGTTGTTAAACTTATGCCTCCCCTTGTAATTGAAAAAGAAGTTTTGATAGATGGTCTTTCAAGACTGAAGAGTGCTATTAAAGATTGTCTGACTAAAATAAATTAAAACTACACCGTACAGGCAGAGGTGCCCCCTCTGCCTTATTTTGTGTTTATAGATAAGGAGATAAGCATAATGAATATAAAATATATAGCTCGTGTTTTAAGTGGTGCAAAATTTAAAAAAATGTTTGAAAAGATTGACCAGATACACGAAAAAACTGGAAAAAATAAAGCATCCTTATTTTTTGATATGATAGGTTGTACATTAAAGTATGGTGCAGGCTACAATGATTATATAATCTTTGAATTTTACAATATGAATGCTAAGGAAAGAAAAACTTACCTTACAAGAATGAAAAACAAAAAGCTGGTTACAACTCTTAATGATTTAAGATATTCTCATATTTTTGACGAAAAAAATCTCTTTGATGAAAAATTCGCAGAGTTTATGGGTAGAGAAATTCTTGATGTTGCAAAAATTGATTATAATCGTTTTGAAAAATTCGTTGAAGGTAAAGAGTATTTCTTTGCAAAACCATATATTGGTGAAAGCGGTAAAGGTATAGAAAAGATAAAAACAGCTGACTTTTCATCTACTAAAGAGCTTTGGGATTATATTACAAATCCTAATAAAAACTTTGGTGTTATAGAAGAGGTTATTATTCAACATCCTCAGGCAGCTAAAATTTATCCTAATTCTCTTAACTGTTTGCGTGTTGTTACATTAGTTAACGAAGGTAAGGCACATATTCTGTATGCCGTGTTTAAAATGGGAAACAACGGCGGTTTTGTTGACAACCTTGAAAACGGTGGTCTGGCCTGCCACTTTGATTTGGACAAAGGAGAAATTATAGGTCAGGGACATACTTCTGCCTTGATTAACTATGATGCTCATCCTGCTACCGGAATTAAATTTGTAGGATATAAACTTCCATTTATGAATGAAGTTAAAGAAATGGTTAAAAAAGCTGCTATGGTTATCCCTGAATTCAGATATGTAGGTTGGGACGTATGTCTTACACCAAATGGTCCTGCAATAGTTGAAGGTAATGATTATCCTGCATATGATTTTCCACAACTCCCCGATCCCGATAAACCAAGAATTGGTCTTATACCTAAAATAGAAGAATTCGGTATTAAATTATAAAAACTAATACTATGGAATGTTTGAAAAATCAAAAGCA
>JAXJXA010000347.1:0-4359 GCA_036307745.1 Acutalibacteraceae bacterium
CTATAAAAATGGTAAAGAAAAGGCTATTAAAGCAGTAGTGGGTTATGTTATGAAAAACAGCCGTGGCAAGGCAGACGCAATGACAGCAGAAAATATTATTAAGGAATTAATTAAATAACTTTTTAATAAACATAAAGGTGTCCTTATTGGATGCCTTTATGTTTATTACTAATATATTATTATATAATTGGAGTGATAATATGCTTAATCATATTGGAACACAAATAATTGAAACCGAAAGACTTATACTACGTCCTTTTGCTTATGAAGATGATGAAGCAATGTTAAAGTATTGGATTGCAGACGAGAAAATTCAATCTATGTATTCTGAGCCTACATATACAACAAAAGAGTCTGTCAGAGAGTTATTGGATAAATATATTTTGTCATATAAAAATAATGATTATTACAGATGGGCTGTAATCTCAAAAGATAATAATGAATGTATAGGACAAATTGCTTTCTTCTTTGTTGACAGCAATAATAACTTTGCAGAGATAGAATATTGTATTGGAACAGAGTTTCAGTGTAAAGGACTTGCAACAGAAGCGACTAAGGCAATTATTGATTTTGGTTTTAAGAAAATCAATCTTCATAAAATACAGATTTGTCATAAATCAATAAATATACCGTCAAAGCGAGTAATAGAAAAATGTGGATTTCATTTTGAAGGTGCATTGCGTGATTATTTTTATATTGACGGAAAATATGTAGATAGGCTCTATTATTCGATTTTAGAAAACGAATATATAGAGTAATAGTACTAATGGGCTTCCTTATTATGGGAAGCTTTTTGTATGTCCCAAATTGTGGGAAAGGATGGTATATATTCAAATGATATTATGTGGTTATAAATCTGTATTGAATTGCATATAAAAATAGTTTATACTTTATTATGAGAAATTGTATGGAGGTATCAATTATGACCTTATCGTTATGTTTAGCGGTTTTTGCTGTGTTTTTAACACTGGCTAACGGTATTCTTGCTGTTTGTGGCTGTGCAGAAAATAAACCTGCATTTTACAGCAAAATCCAGAAAAAGTTATTTCCTATAATGCTTATTTTTGAAGCAGTTTTGCTGATATTTTCTGTTCTTAGTGTTGTAGGTGTTCCTACGTTTAGTAGTTGCATAACCCTTTGGACTTCCTGTGCTGTAACGTCGGCACTCTTCATTGCAGGGGATATGCTGAAAATTATGATTCCCAAAAATAAAATAAAGTTTTATTCTTTCGCATTAAAAGCAGTTGTAGTTATATTTATGGCGGAACTTACCATATTTAACTTTAACAGTTATGATATGCTTTCAAAAAATTACACAGCAAGCACTCTTGACTTAAGTCAGGCTGTTGTTACAAATGGTACACTTAATTCAGATGGTTCTGCTACTCTTACAGGGGGAGCTGTTGAATTTACCAATATAAATATGCCTGTTGGTTCTGTTACGGTAGATGTTCAAAACGATACTTCGGCATCTGTGGATTTTAGCGTAAAATATGCTGATGATACAAATGCGGAATATCGTGTAACTCCAATTAAATTTTCTGTAATTAACGGAAATGTACGTTCACAGACGGTGCCTTGTGCTTTTTCAGGCAATGTATCAAGAATGTTGTTTACATATGATTTATCATCTGCAAATTCAAATAGTATTACCATTAATTCTATTTCGGTGAATAATCCGATTACAATAGAACTTAATATATTCAGAATTTTCATACTTTTGTTTTTTGCTATTCTGTGCTATTCTTTACTGAATTTGCAGATATTCAAAAAGTCTTTGAAAGATAGCTATGATAATTCCAGAATTGCATCTATTGTTTTATCAACAGTATTTTTGATTACTGCATTTACTTCAATATCTATTTATAGAACAAGCAACAATTCTACACTTGCCGATGAGTTTTCATTGACAACGGGTAATCAGATAACAAAAGAACTTGTAGATGCCTTTGAAAGTGGAAAGGTAGAGCTTGATATACCTGTTGATGAAAGTCTTAAAAATCTCGACAACCCTTATGACTGGAGCGAACGTGAAGCAGAGGGTGCTGTGTATAGCTGGGATCACGTTTATTATAATGGTACTTACTATTCATATTATGGTATTGCACCTGTGATATTATTGTTTTTGCCATATCATCTTATAACTGGATATTATTTTCCTACTGTGTGGGCTGTAATGTTATTTGGTGGAGTGGGAATAGTCTTTTTGATTAAACTTTTAAATGCTTTTATGAAAAGATACTTCCCGAATATACCATTTGGTTTTAGCGTAATGGCTTCTATTATTGTGCTTGCTTCCTGCGGTGTTTGGTTTAATTTTGTTACACCTAATTTTTACGAAATAGCACAAACGTCAGGTTTTGCCTGTGTAACGGCAGGTGCTTTCTTTATGATTACTTCTGATATTTTGGACGGAAAGCCTATATATTGGAGAGTAGCATTGTCTACGATATTTTTGGCTCTGGCTGTACTATGTCGCCCTACATTGGCGGTATATTGTATTACTGCTGTGTTGTTTATTATATTTGGTTTTATAAAGTTAAAAAATGATAATGAAAGCAAAAACAAGAAAAATGCTTATATCAGATATCTGCTTTGTGCTGTATTACCATTTGTGATAATCGGTTGTATACAGATGATTTACAATTATGTGCGTTTTGGATCATTTATTGATTTCGGAATTGACTATTCTCTTACAATAAATGACTTTACTCGTGCGGAATCTCATTTGTCACAAATTTTGATAGGATTTGTAAACTTCCTCTTCCTGTTCCCGTTAATAGATACTATATTTCCATTTGTTCACTCTAATTTTACTACACTTGATACTAACGGATATTATTTTGTTGCAAATACTGTTGCTTGTGGAATTATATTTAAAGCATTGCCAATGTTTTCATATTTGTTTGCAGGTAAGGCATATAGACTTGCACCAAAAAGTGAACGAAAGAGAAATACTTTACTTATTATAGCAGTTTGTTTAGTAGCTCCTTTTGCTATAATATACTCCATTGCAGAAAGTGGATACGGTGTAAGGTATGCTACGGATTTTGCTTGGCAAATGATACTGGGTGCATTTATTGTGGCATTTACAATTTATTTTTCACTTAAAAATAAAAGTGTTAAGAAAATACTTGCTACAGTTTTGGTGGGTGCGACAATGATAAGTATTGTTATAAATTTTGCACAGCTTTATGAATATCAGATAGCCAACACAAACAGTATTGAGATAAAATCTATGTTTTTAAGCTTTGCAAGATGTTTTGAATTCTGGAAATAATTTTCATTAAATAAATATTATTTACAGATTTTTTATAAAATTTCTACATTTTATTATAAAGTTTGTATAAATACCCAAAAAATCAAATAAATTTTTTGTATTTATTAGACTATACTTTTTATTTTTCAGATGTTATAATATAGCCATATTAACTCGGTTAGCTATATTGTATAGTTAATTGTTTTAAGAAAGGCGGATTTGTATGACATTCGACAAAATATTGACTGAACGTAAGGGCAAGGTTATTTATAAGGTCGGTGATACTATTGTAAAACTCTTTGATAGTGAGTTTTATCCAAAGTCAGATATACTTAATGAGGCTTTGAATCAGGCAAGAGTTGAAGAAACCGGTCTTCCTATTCCCGACTTAAAGGCTGTTTCTATTATTGATGGCAAGTGGTCTATAACATTAGATTATGTTGAAGGAAAAACCTTGCAAAAGTTGATGGATGAAAATCCCGATAAAATTGACGAATATCTTAATATGTTTGTTGATTTACAACTTGAGGTTCACAGTAAAAAAGCACCTTTGTTGAATAAACTTAAGGATAAAATGAACAGAAAGATTTCAAGCCTTAAGGAGGTAGACGCTACTACTCGTTATGAATTACATACGCGATTGGAGGCTATGCCTAAGCATACAAAAGTTTGTCACGGTGACTTTAATCCAAGTAATATTATTATAGATAGCGATGGCAATGCTCATATTCTTGATTGGTCACATGCCACTCAGGGTAATGCTTCTGCCGATGCTGCAAGAACATATTTACTGTTTTCTTTAAAACAACCTGAACTTGCAGATAAATATTTAAAGCTGTTTTGTACCAAAAGCAACACAGCAAAACAATATGTACAACATTGGTTGCCCATAGTCGCAGCATCTCAAATGGTTAAGGGTGTTGATGACGAAAAGGAATTTCTTATGAAATGGGTAGACGTTGTAGAATATGAGTGATCTTTTATCATCTTAACTACTAATTAAAGAAACAAGGTAACAGTTCTGTAAGGGCTGTTACCTTGTTTTTGTTTGCCCAGAATGTGCAGTAACTAGGTGGTGAAAGTCCACTACAGGCTTGGCA
>JAXJXA010000348.1:0-5483 GCA_036307745.1 Acutalibacteraceae bacterium
AATTTTTTATTCAACTACTTTAAAAATATCACTTACAGGCTTTCTACAAGAACAAGGAACTAATGATTTTTCTTTATAATATCCTGCACCAATTACTACAGCTATTTTTTCACTTTGAGACAATTTAAGGGCTTTTCTTACCAGAACATCCTCTGATTTTTTATTTGCCCACTGCATAAAACATGAACCGATTCCTCTTGCGTGTAATCCGTTAACAAAATTCATTCCAACAAGACCGGCATTAAAATATCCCTGATTCCTTTCACCAAAAAAGAGCAATGATGCAGTATCATAGGTTATAACAAAATAATTTACAGTTTCTTTATTAAATCCACCAACACCTAAAATAGTTTTATTCAGAAGCTCTTTTACTTCAGAATTTTTTACCTGGTATACTTTGCACAGTTGACGGTTACAGGCTGTAGGTGCGTCCATAAAACACTTTAAAGCAAAATCCAAATCTTCCTGTTTTATTTCATCAGGCTCAAAATCACGAACAGAATGTCTTGTTATTAACAAATCATAAAATTTTCCTTCTTTAATGGCCTCTGTTGGTTTATTAAAAATCTTATTACCTGCCTGTAAGCTTACATCTGGAAGTTCTTTAGTAAATTGTCTGATACTATCTACTTTATCATCTACCCAATTATGTAATTCATGAAAATTAACCCAAGCCTTCAAAGCAGATACAGCCAACTGATATTCAAAATCTTGTCTGTTATTTTCAGGGTAAGAAGACAAAATTTCTTTTAATTCAGCTACCCTTTTGTATCCGAAAGGTCTTAGTTCAGATTCCGGCATACACATTCCTTTTTCAATGTTATGTACATAAAGCATTATCTGATATTTATAATTACCTTTTCTCTTAGACGCTTCAATATAATATTTTGAATAATTTGTTGCATCATATATATATTCATAATAAATTTTAGCTGTTTTTACGGCTCTGCGAAGCACATTATTAGATTTTAGCTTTTCTTTTAGACTTTCCATAATATGTATCCTTTCTGTTGTTTCACTTGATGAATGTTTATACATTTTATTTATTCTTGCTATTTTTGTCGAACACCGTTATATTATACATCAATGTTAGAGTTGTTTCAAGGTTTACATATAGATTTTCACTACTGTTCAATAAAACACAAAAAGATTTTTGAAGAATCCTAAAATATGTATATTGATTTTTATTAGTGAAAACAGATATTTTGTTGTAGTTGTTTTTAGTAAAAGGGTATGATAAAATATTATCAAAAGTGATACACGGAGGCAAATAATGGTAGAAAAATTTTCAGCTCTTGTAAAGCGTAAATCAAAATCAGCGTGGAATTACATACAAACATTTGTAAAGTGGGTAATAATAGCACTTGTTACCGGTACAGTAGGAGGTATTATAGGTTCACTATTCAGTTTAACACTTAAATATGCAAATGAAATACAAAGTAGTGTATGGTGGCTTGTTTTTTTTCTCCCTGTTGGAGGAGTAATAATTGTATTGTTGTATAAACTGTGTAAAATGGAGAATGATCCAGGAACAAACCTTGTTATAGCATCGGTAAGAACAAAAGAAAATGTACCTTGGATTATGGCACCTCTTATATTTATAAGTACAGCAATAACTCATCTAGTGGGTGGTTCAGCAGGGCGTGAGGGAGCAGCACTTCAACTTGGAGGAAGTTTAGGTTCTACCGTAGGAAGAATTTTACATCTTGATGAAAAGGATATGAATTTATCTGTTATGTGTGGAATGAGTGGATTGTTTTCGGCACTTTTCTGTACACCTGTTACAGCCTGTCTTTTTGCAATAGAGGTAATAAGTGTTGGTGCAACTTATTATTCAGCATTGGTGCCTTGCCTTGTGTCTGCAATAGTTTCGTATACTATCGCAATTTTTGCAGGTGTAACACCTCTTAGATTTGATTTAGCAAAGGCTGTTCCCGAGCTTGAATTTTTGTCCATAGCACAGGTAATTGCAGTGGCCGCAGGTTGTGCAGTAGTAAGTATAATTTTTTGTGTAGTAATGCACAAAACTCCTGTACTTATGAAAAAGTTGTTTAAAAACGAATATATAAGGGTAATAGCAGGTGGTGTAATTATAATAGCACTTACCTTTGCAGTATGTAGCAGAGATTATAATGGTGCAGGTTCTCATATAATAGCACAGGCTATTGAGGGTCAGGCAAAGCCCGAGGCTTTTTTGCTTAAAATTCTTTTTACTGCAATTACTATTGGTAGTGGATACAAAGGCGGTGAAATTGTACCCACACTATTTATAGGTTCAACCTTTGGTTGTGTAGTAGGGAATTTTATAGGTATTGACCCTTCTTTTGGTGCGGCTATGGGTATGATATGTCTGTTCTGTGGTGTGGTTAATTGTCCGCTGGCATCTATTCTTTTAAGTGTAGAGATTTTTGGTGCTGAAGGTTTGATTTTTTTTGCTGTTGGTTGTGCTGTAAGCTATATGTTAAGTGGCTATTACGGGCTTTACAGCAGTCAGAAAATTCTTTATTCAAAGCTGAAAGCAGAGTTTATAAATGTAAATGCAAAATAACTAAGTAATCCCAAGTCTTTGAAAAGACTTGGGATTACTTAGTTGCTAATTATATAGGGTTACAAATTTAAGGTCAGAATGATCGCATACAATTAATTTCCCTGTGTCTATCTCTGTTATGAGTATATAGTTGTCACCAATAGCTGTCAAATATCCTTGCTTTATTTTTGTGGTGCCACCAACAATAAATTCAACTTCAGCTATTTTTCCTGTTTGACTTCGTAAAAAACCATTCATACACTGCATACTTTGGGGAGTTACTTTGTATTGTTGTGGGAAGTTGTTTTCTGTTGTTGACATATCTGTTGTGTTTGTCATATTCGCTATATCCACAATATTTGTCATATTTTTTATGTTTCTCATATCTGACATATCAGTTTTTTCTGTTGTTTGTTTTATATTGTTTATATCCATATCATTTTCCCACGGAATAGAATTATGCATATCATTATTATCTGTCATTGGTGATGTATCATCCTGAATATATTTTTCAGTTACGTTGGTTTTTATAAGTTTTTCTCTGCTTTTGGATTGGTTTGGATAAGGGCTATCGGGATTGTGATATATAATATTGTCGGTTTGATTACGCAGTGGATATGGTACTGCTACTAAGTTTTGTTTTGAACGACAGTTTTTTTGCATAATAATTTCTGTTTCGGGATTTTCGTTGATCATCATTTGTTTATTATTACTTAATATTTTTATAGCTGCTGAAGCATTGGGGTCATTATTGGTTTGATTTATGTTCGCTGTGTTAGAAATTTCCGAATTGTTTTTCATTGATGTATTATTATTTTTAACAGAATTTTCTGATGGTATATATTTTGTCAGATTATTACGGGATTTATCAATGTTGTTCAAGCCGTAAAGTTTACTTATATCCATTGGGTTGTTCATTTTAGCAAGCCTCCATTTAATACTATACAGTACATCTTATACAATTTTCAACGCTATTTACACAGCTATTAAACAGGGGATTTTATACACTGCTTAAATGAAAATTACTATAACAACACTACTGCAAGATTTTTTATAATACAAAAATTACGCAGAACATTATTGCTACACAGGCAGTGCCAATGATTTTTGTGCATAGTATATACTATTCCATAGATGATTTTTAGTGATTATCTTATCGGACGGAATGTTAATAACTGAATTTGATGACTTTTAAGTTTTATAAGATTAATATGAAAAATCCCACAATTACATTATTGACTTTTTGTAAATTGTCGAAAATCTTGGAAATATTCATAGACAAAAAAGTACAAAGAGTGTATAATAACTTAGGTTATACTAATCTTCATTAAACAATGGATATTAAATTCACTTGTTTATAACACCAAAGGTGTGTTGAAGTTAGAATGATACGGACTGTGCATAGCACAGGGTAGACCAGAAAGGTCTGCTATCTGATAAAGAGTGTAACTTTTTATTGGGTAATAGTATTTAAACATAGAAGGGATCGATATACTAATGAAAGTATTCAAAAAAGCATTGGCTGTATCTTTAGGTGCAGTAATGGCTGGCACTGCAATGAGTGGCTGTGTACAAGCTACTGTATTTGGTAATTACCCACAGGATTTATCTTGGTCATATAAGGACAGCAATTCAACAATGTCAATAGGTGAGTATATTTATTACCAGTACAGTGCTTTTTACAGTGCTTCACAAATGGTTGAAAATGGTACAGGTGATTTCTTGGATCAAAAACTTAAAGATGATAATGGAAATGAAATGACAGCTCGTGAGTATATTGAAAAAACTACAGACGAGGCTTGTAAGAACTTTTTGTACGTTAACAAAACCTTTGATGATATGGGACTGAAGTTGACTGCCGATGAAATTGCAAGCTATGAGGCAAGTGCAGACCAGCAGTGGGCATATGCAATGGAAAGTTTTGAAGAATATGGAATCAGCAAAGAGTCTTTTGTAGATGCAGGCTATGCAAATGCTGCAAAGTTGGAGGCGATTTTTAAGGCACTCTATCAGGAGGGCGGAGAAAAAGAGGTTTCTCTTAATGAACTGACTAAATATTATGAAGAGAATTATGTAAACTATAATTATATTAATGTTGCTCTTTATGATACTACAACTGACACAGAAGGTAACACTACAAACGATAAAAAGAGTGATGATGATGTTAAAGCTATAAAGGCTAACTTGGATAAATATGCAAAGGCTATTAATGGTGGTACTTCATATTCAGACGAAGTAAAGGTTTATATGGAAGATTACAGCATTGAATCTGATCCTACAATTACTGCAACAGCTATTCTTGAGAATTCAGGTTTAGGTGAAGAGCTTATAGAAGAATTTACTGTAATGAAAGATGGCGAAGCTAAGTATATTGTAATTGGCGAAGATGGTGATACACCTACTGCATATCTTTTGTACAGAGGAGATATAAAGGAACATTCAAAAGAACTAGAAAGTGATAGCGATCTTAAGTACAGTACTTTGGTAAATATGAAGAGTGAAGAATTCCAGGATGATATTAAAAAACAGGCTCAGGATTATAAGTGTGAAATAAATACATCTGCTACTGAAAAATATCCTATGAATATGTTCATAACAGAGCCTGCAACCGAAGAATCTACAACCGCTGAGTAATTTAAACGGACAATAGAAAAATCCTTTCCTATGGGTGAAACAACATAAAACCATAGGAGAGGATTTTTATCTTTTAAAAATTGTATAATAGAGCTGTTCGGTAACTGGAAAATGTCGTATGGACAAGTAATTTTTTTGTCAGATGATGACGATTTTTTGCAGGAATATTATATGTCTTTCAAGAGAAATTGACTAAGTATGGCGGAAAAAGAATTGTTACAGACGGCGTTTTGAAGGTTATCGAACAGGTCTAATGTTAATATGTTGAAAATTTTATAAAAGAGTAAATTTATACTAAGGGCTGTTTGAAAAATCAAAAGCA
>JAXJXA010000349.1:0-3322 GCA_036307745.1 Acutalibacteraceae bacterium
CAAAATAGACAGTGCTTTTGATTTTTCAAACAGCCCCTAGTATTATATCATAAATTGACAGCATAATTATACCATACTTTTTAGATAAAGGATATGAAATTATGGAAATTGAAATAGGTAAAAAGATAACAAAAACAGATATAGTAACATCGGACAAACTGGCTTGCAATGTTGGTAGTGGTAGTGTAGCTGTTTATGCTACACCAATGGTAGTTACACTTATAGAGGGTGCAGCGGCAGAGCTTGCACAGGAATTTGTACCAGAGGGTTGTACAACTGTTGGAACCAGCATTTCTATTGAACATATGTCAGCTACCGCTGAGGGTGCAGAGGTTTATGCAACAGCTCAGCTTATTGAAAGTGATGGCAGAAAATTTGAGTTTATAGTTGAAGCCTATGACAATGCAGGAATTATAGCCAAAGGAACACATCAGAGATTTTCTGTAAAAACAGATAAATTTATATCAAAAGCAATGGCAAAACTGGAAAATAAAGACCTTTAAGCTCGATCTTCAGTAAATTGATGTAATAAAAAGAATTGAATATGCATATAAATTCTCTTGAAAGTAAAATTCAGGAGGATGTTTTATGTTTATAATTAAAAAAATTAATAAAAAAGGAATTGTGGCTGTAATTATTACTATTGTGGCAGTTGTGCTTATAATATTTAAGTTTTCTTTTTGGAATACGCCAAGTACAATAGCATATTCTACAGCTATAGGCGACTATTGTCTTGAAATAACCGAAAATTTTACTGTTGAAGATTTTTTTAAGCAATTCAATTTAAGCATTGACAAAAAAACACAGCAGAAAACAGATATAATTATTCCTGCTGAATTTAATGATGTTTATGAAAAGTATAACGAACTACAGAAGATTCAGGGACTTGACTTAAGTCAATATAAAGGTGAAAAAGTAGAAAGATATACATACAATATAACAAATTACCCGAATGAGGTTGATGTAAGAGCTAACATAATAATATTAAATAATAGGGTTATTGCCGGGGATCTATGTACCGTTTCGCTGGACGGAGTTATGACCACCCTTGATGATAAAACAATAGCACAGGAGTAACTATGAGTCTTGAGAGAATTGACAAGCTACTTGCTTCACAGGGTACAGCAAGTAGAAGTGATGTGAAAAAATTTATATATAAAGGTAGAGTAACCGTTAATGGTACTATAATAAAACAGTGTAATTATAAGGTAAATACCGATACGGATACGGTTGCAGTAGACGGTGATACACTTGAGATAAATAAGCATATCTACCTTATGATGAATAAGCCAGCAGGAGTGGTGTGTGCTACAAAGGATAAAACAGACACTACTGTAATTGATTTAATCCCTCTGAAATACAAACGCAAGGGGTTATTCCCTGTGGGCAGACTTGATAAGGATACCGAGGGTTTGTTAATTATTACAGATGATGGTGATTTTGCACATAGAGTAACTTCTCCCAGAAAAAAAGTGTACAAGACTTACCACGCTGTAATTGACAGCTACATTAATAAAGAGGATATTGCTGAGTTTGAAAAGGGAATAGTTTTTAAAGATGGTACAGTATGTGAAAAGGCATTTTTGCGACAGCTTAATGATGACAAAACACCTTTGGTAGAAGTAAAAATATGTGAAGGTATGTTTCATCAGGTTAAAAAGATGCTTCTTACCCGAGGCAAGAAAGTTATATATTTAAAGAGAGTTGCCATTGGAAATTTAAAGATGGATGATACTATAAACAAAAGTGAAGTGAAGCAGCTTAGTTTTTTAGATATAAATAATATATTTGTTGACGAAATGCACTAATTTTAATAAAGAATTTTCGCATAGTGTTGGATTTGTAAAATCTCTGCTTTAATATTTAGTGAAAAATAAACTAGCAACTTTTTTGAAAACGTGATATATTATTGTATGAAACAATACACCTTACTGTTACTTGTAAGGAGATATAGGAGGTATGTGAAATGGCTAGTGTAAAGCTTGAGCACATTTACAAAATTTATGATGGCGGCGTTGAAGCTGTATCAGACGTTAATCTTGAAATCGAAGATAAGGAGTTTATTATTCTTGTAGGTCCTTCAGGTTGTGGTAAATCTACAACTCTAAGAATGATCGCAGGTCTTGAGGATATTAGTAAGGGTACTCTTACAATAGGTGATATGGTTGCAAATGATGTTGCACCTAAGGACAGAGATATTGCAATGGTTTTCCAGAACTACGCTTTGTATCCACATATGTCAGTTTATGATAATATGGCATTTGGTTTGAAGCTGAGAAAAACTCCAAAAGAGGAAATTCGTAGAAGAGTTGAAGAGGCTGCCAGAATTCTTGATATTGACCACCTTCTTGACCGTAAGCCTAAGGCTTTGTCAGGTGGACAGAGACAGCGTGTTGCTCTTGGTAGAGCTATCGTTCGTGACCCTAAGGTGTTCTTGCTTGATGAGCCACTTTCAAACCTTGACGCTAAGTTGCGTGCTCAGATGAGAACAGAGATTTCTAAACTTCACCAGAGATTAGGTACAACATTTATCTATGTTACTCATGACCAGACAGAGGCTATGACAATGGGTACAAGAATTGTTGTTATGAAGGACGGTATTGTACAGCAGGTTAATACTCCTCAGCATCTGTATGACTATCCTTGCAATGAGTTTGTTGCAGGCTTTATTGGTTCACCTCAGATGAACTTTATCAATGCTATGGTAGGTAAGAGCGGTTCAACATATACTTTGTCTTTCGATGGTATTACTCTTGCTATTCCTGCTGATAAATCAAGTCAGCTTGCAAGCTATGTTGGAAGAGAAGTTGTGTTTGGTATTCGTCCTGAGAATGTTTACGATGATTACGAGAGCATCAACAAGTACGCTAATGCTATGGAAGCAAAGGTAGAAGTTACTGAGCTTATGGGTGCTGAAATTTATCTGTATCTGACAGTAGGTTCAGCTTCTGTAACAGCCAGAGTTGCTCCTACATCTAAGGCTAAGCCTGGTGATACAATTAAGATTGCATTTGACCTTAGCAAGCTCCATATATTTGATAAAGAAACTGAGAAGAATATTGCTCTTCCTGTTGACTTTAAGCATAACTGATAATGTGTTAAAGCAAATTTTATAGCAAAACTTAATATATGAATGTTAATAGGGATATGTCAGAATATATCCCATAAGTATAAAAAGAGGGCGATTGCAATTAGCAAGAGTCCTCTTTTTTAAATAATATTTTGGTTCTATTTCAAATGTTGGGGTAGAAAATTATTAAAAAGCCTATTTATACTAGGGGCTGTTTGAAAAATCAAAAGCACTGTCTATTTTGCCCCAAAG
>JAXJXA010000350.1:0-1350 GCA_036307745.1 Acutalibacteraceae bacterium
AGACAGTTGTTTTGAGTTTTCAGATACGACCTAGTATAAATTATACCTGATATTCTTACTTGTTTGAGCTGTAAAAACACTTTTCTGTGTACTTAGGCTACTTTAAACAAAATTATAGCATATATTTTTCAACACCACAAGAAGGAGAAAAAACGTATAATGAACGAAAATATTATTTCAGAAACTAAAAAAATAAGAATATGCCTGCTTGACGAACTGAGAGGGTTGGCTGTAATAGCTATGGTTCTTTATCATATTCTTTATTCTATGACCTTTTTATTCCATATAGAATGTGCTTACCCGATAATGCGAGCAGTATATCCTTATGAGCCTTTTATACCCATTACATTTATAACTATCTGTGGAATATGCTGTACTTTCAGCCACAATAATTTAAAACGAGGGCTTTTAGTTTTTGCTATTTCAGCAATAATAACTCTGGTAACCGCTATATTTACTCCTTCACAGACGATTCTATTTGGTGTACTGCACTTTCTGGGAATAGCTATATTGATTTATGCTCTTGCAGAAAAAGTAAACATATTCAATAAAATACCTGTTAAAATAGGACTTTTTATCAGCCTGATGCTTTACATAATATGCTATAACATACCTAAAAGATATATTGGATTTACTCCACTTTTCAACATAGAACTTCCTCAGGAACTTTACAGCTTTTACTGGCTGTCTTTTCTGGGTTTTCCCTCTGCCGATTTTACTTCAGGAGACTATTTCCCTATTATTCCAAATATATTTTTGTTTTTCTTCGGAATATTTTCAGGAAAGATTATTGACAGTAAAAAATTACCTGAATTTATGTACAAAAAACTTTTTCCGCCCCTTGATTATATAGGTAAACACGCTTTAATAATTTATGTTGCACATCAGCCGTTAATAATAGGTGTTTTATTTGTTATTAGCTATTCGGGAATATTATGATACTCTTAAATATTTCAGCCCCTTAATTTTCAAAAGAAGTTAAGGGGCTGAATAGTTTTTGATAAATTTTTACGTATTTCATACATTGTTCTATATCAATAAATATACCAGTGCCAGAATAAGTCCTGTGTCTGTTTTTTCTGTACTCAGCAACAGCAACAACAAAAGAATAAGGCTTCGTTCTTTGTCCTGAAACAAAACATCAAAAAAACCCTGAGATTTTCCAGATGATTTTGGTTTAGGATTTTCAATACACCTCTGTTCTTCGGGTGTTTCAGACGGACAGGGTACAGGGGACATCTTCACAGATTTTTTCTCAGACGGCGGTAACGGTCTTCCCCTGTTTTGCATTTCCTGCATTCGTCTTACCGCCTCTTGTTGCATTTTATCCATATCCTCACCACTATATCT
>JAXJXA010000351.1:0-6914 GCA_036307745.1 Acutalibacteraceae bacterium
AGTGCAGTGCGAAATATGCCGAAATGATTTCTGTATTTAAATGGTGTTTAGTATTAAATATCCTGCAAAAGTTACCCATAGTAGGTAGGGAATCTGAAGAAATGCTGATGTTTTATTTACTTTATAAAAACTTTTGATCATTACAATTATCAAAATCCAGAGTATAATCAGCCATATGAAAGCAAATAATATTTGACCCATATTAAAATAAATTATTGACCATAAAAAGTTAAATATTAATTGTATTGCATAGACTGACAAACCTATGTATTTTTGTTCATTATTGCTGATATATATAAGATAGGCTGAAATTCCCATAAGAATATATAGTATGCTCCAAACTATTGGAAAAAGCCATCCCGGAGGAGAAAGGAATGGTTGTACTGCCTCTGAATATCTATCAAAATTGCCTATAGTAAGCAGACTTACAAGAAGTCCTGTACCTACACTAATTGCTATGCTTACCCACAAAGCTTTTTTATTTACAAAATTACCCATAAACTGCAACCTCCTCAATATTACTATGTGTATGCAGTTTAATGGATGAATTATAATAAAAATATATAATTTTTATTATAGGGGATGTTTGAAAATTCAAAAGCACTGTCTGTTTTGCCCCAAAGCGGTGCTTTTCTACGTTAAAAATCCTCGAAATACGTCAGTATTTCTGCGTTTTTCGCCTTGAAATCACTCGTTTTGGAACAAAAATCCAGCACTTTTTCTATTTTTCAAACAAGCCCTAGTATAACAGTACATTAAGACTGTTTGCTTATTATAATTACTGCTTTATCCCAGCCAATACCTCTGATATAACGTCACGTTCATCAAGGGGGGATTTGGTTCCATTAATTTCTTGATAATCTTCGTGACCTTTTCCGGCAAGTACGATAATATCTCCTGGTTGTCCGTTATGAATAACCCATTCTATTGCTTTTCGACGATCTGGTATTTCTTTATATTTGCCTTCAGTTTTTTTGATACCTACTAATATATCATTAATAATAGCCTGAGGGTCTTCAGTTCTGGGATTGTCTGAGGTTATAACACTTAAATCAGCAAGTTTACCGGAAACTTCGCCCATACTGAAACGTCTGTCACGAGAGCGATCACCACCACAACCAAACAGACACACAAGACGTTTTGGGTTGTACTCTCTGAGTGTTGTCAAAAGACTTTCAAGTGCCATCGCATTGTGTGCATAGTCTATCATCAGGGTAAAGTTATCAGAAACCTTAATCATTTCAATTCTTCCTTTAACCTTAGCGTCTTTAAGTGCTTCGTGAATAGTGATTTTATCAATTCCAAAATAGTTACATATTGCAATAGCTGTAAGAGAGTTATAAACACTGAATTTTCCAGGTAAATCTATTTCAACGCTCATAGTCATATTACCTTGTATATCATATGATATTCCTAGATATCCAGGTTTTGATACAAGTTTAGTGTTGGTTGCTCTTAAGTTGGCATTTTCCGAGAAGCCATATGTTGAAATTTTGCAGTCTGCATTCTCTATAATATAATCAGAGTGTTTGTCATCTGCGTTTACAATTCCATATCTGCATTGTTTGAATAAAAGACTCTTACAGTACAGATAGTTATCAAAATCTTTGTGTTCGTGGGGACCAATGTGGTCAGGCTCTATATTTGTAAAAATACCAATTTCAAAAGTAAAGCCGGCTGTTCGGTGTAGCATTAATCCTTGTGATGAAACTTCCATAACAACGCAGTCGCACCCTGCTTCAACCATTTTTGAAAAATATTCTTGTAGAATATAAGATTCGGGAGTGGTGTTATTTGCTTTTATAACTTTGTTGCCTATAATTGTTTCTATGGTTCCTATGAGTCCACATTTATGACCAGCATTTTCCAAAATTGATTTTACAAGATAGGTAGTAGTAGTTTTTCCTTTAGTACCTGTAATGCCTATTACTTTAAGTTTTTCAGCAGGATTTCCAAAATACTCCGCTGAAATACACGCAAGAGCATATCTGCTATTTTCTACCTTTATAATAGTTACATTTTTAGGTGCGGTAATGTCATCTTCTACAATAAGAACTGATGCACCGGCTTCTATTGCTTTATCTGCAAATTTATGTCCATCTGACAAAGCTCCTTTTATACATACAAAAAGTGAGTTTGTTATAACCTTACGAGAATCGTATACAACGCTCGATATTTCCTGTTGGATATTTCCTTGTACACAAGTAAATGCTAGTTTTTTTAGCAATACTGAGAGTTTCATAATTCAAGATGCTCCTTTCGAATTACGTTCCAATCAAAAATTTATAAAATAAATTTACAATATTATACGGCTATTGTCAATGTAAATATTCCCTGTTTACACAATATATAACTGATTAATATTTATACAACAATTTTTTTGTGCATTTTTATTATAAACATTAAGAATATTAGGTATATACTTTACAAAGTGGTATATATTATTACTGTGACTTGTACAATCTACACATAAATTAAAAATATATTTTATTAATGCATACAAGGAGGTGTGAGATATGTTGCACAATATTAAAACTTTATAATTGTGAATATTCACAGAGATAGCGAAAAAGATTGTTTAAAATAAACAAATTAAAGTCTCAAAATATATTAATATAACTAAAATAACTAAAATCGGTTGCAATTAAAATGCTTATATGATATTATTACTACAGTAGTTATGACAATTGTATAGACTGTCTAATTACGTAATTGGAAGCAGTTTTACAACTGTCTGGAGAGTTAAAAGATATTTTATTATTTCTAAAGAAAGAAGGAAAAAACAATGTTCAGTAAAACTAAGAGAGTTGCCGGTGTTATGTTGGCAGCTACAATGATTGCAACAGCATTTGCAGGCTGTGGTGGCGGTAGTGAAAGCAGTAGCACTACAAGTCAGGCAGGTAGCGGTACTACTTCAAGTGCAGCTGAAACAAAATCTGTTACAGTTGATGAAATGATGAAGGATGCAGATTATGCACTTAATACAGAAGGTGTTGATTCAGAGGTTTCTTTGAAAGTTTGGGCTCCTGCAGATGCACTTGATGTATTCCAGAAACAGTGTGATGATTTTGTAAGTAATTTTTCTGATAGAAAACTTAAGATCGAAGTAGTTGCTCAGGGTGAAGCTGATGCAGCTGCAAACTTGATGAATGACCCAGAGGCAGCAGCAGATGTATTTGGATTTGTATCTGACAACGCTTCAAAACTATATCCTGGTCAGTATGTTGCTCCTGTAAGAGCTGACTATGCTAATGCTATTAAGGAAACTAACTTGGAAGGTGCTATCAATGTTTCTACAAACGATGGTAGCTTGGTTGCTTTCCCTGAAACAGGTGACAACGGTTACTTTATCTACTACAATAAGAGCTTGATTTCTGAAGACGAGATTAAGTCAATGGAAGATATTATGAAAGTTTGTAACGAGAAGGATAAGAAGTTCATTATGGAAATCGGTAATGGTTTCTATGGATGTGTAATTCCTTTGACAGCTGGTGGCACATATGAGCTTGATGCTGACGGTAACCAGGTTCTTAACTATGACAAAGAAAAGACTGTTAAGGTTGCTAAGGCATTTGCTGATTTGCTTGCTAATGACAGCCACTTCGTAAATGATGATGCAAACAAAGTTCTTGCTTCTAACCTAAGAACTGGTAAGGCTCTTGGTGGTGTATCAGGTACATGGAAGCTTACAGCTATTCAGAGTGCTCTTGGTGATGACTTTGCTTGTGCAAAGCTACCTACAATTAAGGTTGACGGTACAGACACAGATATGGTTTCTATGTTTGGTTACAAACTTATCGGTGTTAACAAAAATACAAAATATCCATACACATCTCAGGCTCTTGCTTACTACCTATCAGGTGAGAAGTGTCAGCAGGAAAGAATGGAAAAGCTAGGCTGGGGTCCTTCAATTAAATCAATGGTTGAAGGTGAAGATGTTCAGAATAATGTTTGTCTGAAGGCAGTATATGAGCAGCAGAAGTACTCAGTTCCTCAGATTGGTCTTGCAGGTTCTTTCTGGGATCCAACAGGTGCATTCGGTGCTTACTGTGTAGAGAAGAAGAATGACCTCACAGAAGAAGGTATCGGTAAGGCTTACGATAATATGGTTACAAGTATTACTGCAAGCTGATTGATTTCTTAAAATATTAATACGTTATTTTCTCAAGCAGTCTAAGTTTCTTAGGCTGCTTGAGTAGTCAAGGATTATATTAATATAAGGTTGAATTTAAAGGGAAGTGAAGTAATGAACTATATTGATTATGTACAGCTCAACCCTTTCCAGAGATTTGTGTATAAGCTTAAAAGCTTTTTTACAGCTGTTCCGGGTGCAATAGCCGGTTTCTTTAAGGCATTAAAGAATGGTATTATTGCTTTTTTTGTTGGTATAGGCAATTTCTTTAAAGAATATATCAACAACTTTATAACAGGTTGTCCTACAACAAAGGCTTCATACTTGGTTATGGGTATAGGTTGTATGGCAAAGGGACAGATAGTTAAGGGTATTATTTTCCTTGCTCTGGAGGTTGCGTTTATTGTCTATATGATAGGCTTTGGTAGTGTGTACCTTGCTAAGTTTGGCACTCTTGGTACTGTAAAGTCCGGTGTTGCTATGGACGAAAATGGTATGCCAGTTAACGTTGAAGGCGACAACTCTATGCTTATATTGTTGTTTGGTACGCTGACTTTAGTAATTATTGTATTGTTTATTTATCTATACATACTAAACATTAAAGTTGCAGTTAACTGTGAAAAAATTGTAAAGTCAGGTTCAAAGCCAAATACAATAATACAGGATATTAAGTTGCTGGCTGACGAGAAGTTCCATATTACACTTCTTGCTATTCCAACAACTTTGGTAGGTTGTTTTACAATTCTGCCTCTTATCTTTATGATTCTTATTGCGTTCACAAACTTTGACCACGCACATCAGCCGCCTAATGAATTGTTTACATGGGTTGGTTTTGGCAACTTTGCTGATATCTTTGTTAACAACCCTATGTACTCTGAGACATTTGGTAAGATTCTGGGATGGACTCTTATTTGGGCAGTTGTTTCTACATTCTCTTGTTATATTCTGGGTGTAATTGTTGCACTTATGATCAACAAGAAGGGTCTTAAGTTTAAGGGCGTTTTCAGAACTTGTTTTGTTATGGCAGTTGCTGTACCTCAGTTCGTAACACTTTTGTTAATGGCTCAGATGCTTTCACAAAGTGGTGTTGTAAATGTATTATTGCAAAGTATGGGTATGATTGATGAGCCTATTAAGTTCTTAACAGATACAAGTAATCCTAACCTTGCAAGAATTACAATTATTATTGTAAATATCTGGATTGGTATTCCATATACAATTTTGAGTACAACAGGTATTCTTATGAACATTCCTGAAGATTTGTATGAATCTGCAAGAATAGACGGAGCTACTCCTGTAGTTCAGTTTATGAAGATTACACTCCCGTACTTGATATTTGTAACAACACCTCAGTTAATTTCTACATTTGTTGGTAATATAAATAACTTTAATGTAATCTTCTTGTTAAGTGGCGGTGGTCCATCAAATGTAAGTATGTACCAAGCTGGTGAAACTGATCTGCTTGTTACATGGCTGTATAAGTTGACAATGAATAACAATGATAACAACTTGGCTGCTACTATCGGTATTATCGTATTCGTTATCTGTGGTACTTTGTCATTGATTACATTTAATAATACTAAGTCATCTAAGGATGAGGGGGCGTTCTCATGATAAAAAGTTATAAAGCAAGACGAGCTTTGGGTAACGCTGTAGTTTATATTATCCTTACAATTCTGTCTATTATCTGGATTTTACCATTGGCTTGGATTGTAATGACTTCATTCTCAGGTGAAGAAGCTGCGTTTATTGATCATATTATTCCTACATCTTGGACATTCGACAACTATATTGAATTGTTCACAGATACACAATCATTCGACTATCCCAGAGCATTTATAAATACTCTTATTATAGCAGTATTCTCTTGTATTATTTCAACATTGAGTGTACTTATGGTTTCATATACATTCAGTCGTCTAAGATTTAAAACAAGAAAAGCATTTATGAATGTTACTATGATTCTTGGTATGTTCCCTGGATTTATGACAATGATTGCTATTTATTACATTCTTAAGGTAATAGGATTGTCACAAAATATTATTGGTCTTATAATTGTATATTCTGCTGGTGCTGCACTTGGTTACTTTATTTCAAAAGGATTCTTTGATACAGTTCCAAGAGCACTTGATGAGGCTGCTACTATTGATGGTGCAACAAAGAACCAGATTTTCTGGAAGATTATATTGCCTATGTCAAAGCCAATCGTAGTATATACAGTTCTTACATCTTTCATCAACCCATGGACAGACTTCATTATGGCAAGAATGATATTGCGTGATGCAACTGACCAATATACAGTTGCTCTTGTTCTTTGGAATATGACAGATAAAGAAAAGATTGATAAATACTTCTATAACTTCTGTGCTGGTTCGGTATTAGTTGCTGTTCCTATTACAGCGTTGTTCTTAAAGATGCAGAAGTTCTACGTTGAAGGTATTACAGGCGGTGCTGTAAAGGGTTAATTTCTCTTTACTTGGCATATAGTCTGTGGACAATATGTACAAACTAAGAGGTGAAGGCATAGTCTTCACCTCTATTTGTATATAAAGCATTTGTATATTTATCCATATAATTACAGAAAAGTAAAAGATATACAACTGTTTACTTTATTAGGTCGTATCTGAAAACTAAAAACAACTGTCTATCTCTACTAATACGGGAGATTTCTTCGAGAAAAATACTCGAAATATGAAAGTATTTCTCCGCTTTTTCGCTTGAACTCACCTCGTCTTAGCGAAATATTCAGGCATTTTTCTGTTTTCAGATATTCCCTAAACAC
>JAXJXA010000352.1:0-4368 GCA_036307745.1 Acutalibacteraceae bacterium
AGTGCAGTGCGAAATATGCCGAAATAATTTCTGTTTTTTAAATGCTGTTTAGTATTAATTATTATTAAGTAAAGAACAACTTTTAGCTCAAACCTTTTTAGAAGCTTGGTTGTCTATGCACATTGTAAATAAAATGCACATTCCTACCAAAGCTATACTACCTATGTAATTACCTGCTATAAAATCAGTACTTTGTGTGGTATTGCTGTATACATCGGTAGCAGGAGTGTAAAAAGTAAATATAATAGCTGTAATGATTGATGATATTATGCCCTGTGCCAAACGGTACAGGGTAAATTTTATTTTGGGAATGTTCAGCTTTGTTGTAATGGAATATATCTGAAAATGCACACATATTCCTCCCCACCCCAAAGCAAAAGCTACCAGCCAAACAGGAGCAGCATTGTCACTACAAATATTACATCCATTTGTTACCTCCCATATAACACAGGGGATGCTGTTGCTGACAGATTTTGGTACACCTATCCATATCAGCACATCACTTATAAATTCGGTAAGGTGTATATCCTCAAAAATTCCATATATACAAGAAAAAATAATTACAAGACCGCAAAGCGACATTATACTGTTAATTCCACTTTGAGTAGAATTTACAATAGCTGTACTAACAGACTCTTTTTGAATCTGATTCTTTTTTATCTCACTATATTCCACATTTTTACAGGCAAAAACACCGATTATTATTTGTGCAACAATTTGACTCAACCATAACAAAAGTCCTGTTGTGGTGCTGTGGTAAAGTGAAGTTCCTGCTACAAACACCACAAAACCGGGACCTCCCCCTACTAAGAACATAACAAGTGCTTGTGCAGTTTTAAGATTTATTTTTCCCTCATCGTAAAGAGTAACAATACCTTTAGCTCCCACAGGAAAACCGCCTGTAAGTCCTAGTAAAATTATTGCACCAACTGTACCATTGGTGTGAAAAAGTCTTTTTGTCACAGGTGATAAAAATTTTCCAAAATAATCAGATAAACCACTTTTTACAACAAAGGCTGACAGCACCATAAAGGGAAATAATGATGGAATTAAAATATTTCCGCAGAATAACAGTCCTTGCAATGCTCCTGTTGTCATAACCGCCACCACCTCAGCATAATTTTCTAATGTATTTTATTTATATGGCAGAGACTATATTTTGTATGCTGACTGTTTTTCAGAAAATATGTCTGTGGATAATTTTACGATAATACTTTTATTATTTGGTGGTGATACATATGGGCAGTCAGGAAGAAAAAGGATTAAAGAAACTACCAATATTTTGTAAAGAAGTTCTGGGTTCGGCACCCTATTTGCAATTTAATAGCAACCGTGAGGTTACTCTTGATGGCTGTAAAGGAATACTTGAATATCAAAATGAAATTATAAGAATAAGCACAGGTAAAATGGTAATTGCTTTTAAAGGCAGAGGACTGAATATAAAATGTCTTACCGCCACTTCAGTAGTTATAAAGGGATACATAACAACCGTTGAATTTATGAGATAGAAGGTGATATGATGGTAAATCAGTTTTTAAGATGGTTGAGAGGTTATGTAATTTTTACTGCTGTAGGTAAGTTTCCCGAAAGGCTTATTAACCTTGCTATGCTGTCAGATATTGCAATAATTAATCCTGTGGGCGAAAAAGGTAAATTTACAGCACAGGTATCTATTTCTGATTATAAACGTCTGTACAATATCCGTAAACGCACTATGACCAGCCTTAAAATTAAGAATAAATCCGGACTTCCTTTTTTAATTTACAGAAACAAAAAACGTAAAGGACTATTTGTAGGTGCAATTCTCTTTGCTATAATAATAAACATACTTTCTATGTTCATATGGACAATAGATATAAAAGGAAATAACAATGTAAGCACCTATGAAATGCAGTGCTGTCTTAAAGATAATGGTGTATATGTGGGAGCACTAAAAAGTAAGATAAATGTATCCAGTGCAGAACGTGGCTTTGCACTGCAACTTGGAAAAGTAGGCTGGATGTCAGTTAATATTGTTGGAAGCACTGCAAGCATAGAACTTAGCGAAAGCTATGATGTACCCGAAATTGTTGACACAACTCAACCCTGTAATTTAAAAGCAACAAAAACAGGACAGGTGCTTAAAATGGATATAAGAGAAGGAAAAAACAATGTAGCTATTGGTGACGGTGTAGCCAAAGGCCAGCTTTTGGTAAGTGGTATTGTAGAAATAGGTGAAACCGGTACATCACGTTTTGTACATAGTGAAGGCGAAGTGTATGCTGGTGTTATTACAAAAGAAGAGATTAAAATTCCTAAAACCAAGGATTTCAACAGCATATCTCAGCTACCCAAAAGAGAACTGATTAGTTTTATAAATTTTAAAATTCCTATTGATTATGTCAGTGTAAATGACGCTTATAGCAGACAATACGTTACTCACAGTTACACTATAAATGATGTAGATATGCCTATTAACATTGTTACCGAATACAATTTTTCCAATTTACCTAATACTGTAAAATACAGCAAACAGCAAGCCGAACAGCTTGCAAAAACAGAATTTGCTATCAACGACCTTTTCTTTCGTTGGGACAGTGACATTCAAAATCAGAAAATAAAAACAAGTGAAACTAAAGATGCTTATATTTTTACAGCAGAATACTATTCAATAGAAAATATTGCTGAATCTGTACCTATTACAATCGTGCCCAGTCTTTGAAAAGCAGAATCTAATACTAAACTCTATTTAAAAAACTAACGCAACTATTAAACACTCAGTGTTTAAATGAAGATTAGTATAAACTTTATAGCTTACTCAATGATTTTTCTGCGAAAAATTTATTTCTTTTTTAATTTTGATATCAAAGTAAAAACCTCCCTTTTTAGGGAGGTCGCAAGATAAAACTGTGTCAGAAGAGTTAACCAAAATAGTTTTTAAATCTCTATATCAACATTATAATACTTCAGCCAATAATCTACCTGTAAAAGATAAGCGAGAATCTGCGGAGCTTTCATCAACTGACCATACCAAGGTGATGTTATAGAATTCGGATTCTCAATGATATTATTTATAGCATCAACATCTAAAAACTGCATAACAGGACTGTTTTCATCAATCAGCTTTTTCATAGCAGTTGATACTAATTTAAAATACACAGGGTTGTGTGTTTTGGGATAAGGGCTTTTTTTACGCCATACGATATCATCAGGCAAAATACCATCCATAGCAGTACGAATTATACCTTTTTCTCTGCCATTTAATGCTTTGAGTTCCCAAGGCATATTATAGGCATATTCAACCAGTCGATAATCACAAAATGGTACTCTCACCTCAAGACCACTGTACATACTACATCTGTCTTTTCTATCAAGCAAACCTTGCATAAACCAGTTGAAATTCAATACAAACATTTCTTTCATACGACTTTCGAGTCTGCTTTCACCTGGGAGCTTATCAACAGAATTTATGGTAGAGAGATATTTTTCACGCACATATTCTTCTCCCTTTGGCAATAAGCCTTTTTTAAGGACACTACGTCTTATGTCAACACTTCTTGACCAAGGGAAAGTATCTTCAAATAAAATTTCTTTATTATGATACCAAGGATATCCTCCAAAAAGCTCATCTGCACATTCGCCCGATAACGCAACAGTATAATCCTTTTTTACCTCTTTGCAAAACAAAATAAGTGAAGAGTCAACATCTGTCATAGCAGGCAAATCTCTTGCCAATACAGCATCATACAAAGCGTTATAAACACTTTCATTATCGAGAATAATGTTGCGGTGATTTGTACCTGCAAAACTACTCATAAGCTGAATATAATCGCTGTCTGAATTAGGCTGAAAAAGACTCTTTTCAAAATACTTTGCATTATCCTCATAATCTACAGAATAAGTGGTAAGAGTACCCCTACCCTTCTCCTTAAAATAATCAGCAGAGATTTTGCTTATTATACTTGAATCAAGTCCACCTGAAAGAAAGGTACAAAGCGGAACATCAGAAACAAGCTGTCGGGTTATTGCATCTTTTAAAAGCCAACGTGTATATTCTATCGTTTCATCTTTACTATGAGGGTGAGGCTTTGCCTTTAGGGTAAAATACCTGTATTTTTTGAAAATACCGTCTTTATATGTTCCGCACTCTCCTGGTAATAATTCATATATATTCTTAAATATACCACTTCCACCGCTTCTTCCGGGGCCAATAAAGAAAATATCCATAAGTCCTTGTTCATCAACCACAGGGCGTAATTCAGGACATTTAAGCATTGTTTTTATCTCAGAAGAGAAAAGAAACCCGCCCTTATATTGATGATAGAAAAATGGTTTTACACCTATTCTGTCCCTTGCTACAAAAAGTTTGCGGTTTAAATGATCATATAC
>JAXJXA010000353.1:0-1843 GCA_036307745.1 Acutalibacteraceae bacterium
GTCATCACTTATGGGTAGCGGTGTTTCTGTCAGCGTTTACTGCGATGACCTTGATAAACTGCAAAAAACCGCTAACGACATTGAAGGTATTATAAAAAATGTTGACGGTATAGAAGAAACAGATAACGGAATAGCTGATACCACTACTGAAATAAGAATTTCTGTTGACAAAGAAAAAGCTATGGAAAAATCACTTACAGTTGCACAAGTATTCCAGCAAGTATCATCAATTATAAAAAGTGAAAACACTGCAACATCACTTTCAAACACAGATGGTTCATCTGTGGATGTAGTTGTAGTAGAACAGAAAAAACAAAATATCAAAGTAGAAGATTTACTTGATAAAGAAATAACCTATACTGACACAGAAGGTAAAGAAAAATCTATTACACTTGGTGAAATATCCGAAATCACAAAAGCAGACGCTATGAACTCAATTTCAAGAGATAATCAAAGAAGATACTTAACTGTAACTGGTACTATTTCAAGCGACTATACAGTAACAGATGTATCAAACAGAGTGTATTCAGCTGTAAATGACTATGAACACTCCTCTGATGTTTCCATAGAATTTGCAGGTGAAAACGAAAATACAATGGAATCTGTTACTGAAATGATGAAAATGCTTTTACTGGGTGTTGTGTTTATCTATCTTATTATGGTAGCACAGTTCCAGAGTCTGAAATCCCCATTTATAGTAATGTTTACAATTCCTCTTGCTTTTACTGGCGGATTCCTTGGACTATTTATTACTGGCTTCGATATAAGCGTTGTATCACTTATCGGTTTTGTAATGCTCTGTGGTGTTGTTGTTAACAACGGTATCGTTCTTGTTGACTATGTAAATCAGCTACGTATTAGTGGTATAGAAAAGAAAGAAGCACTCATTGAAGCAGGAAAAACCAGAATGCGACCAATACTTATGACTGCTATCACAACAATTATTGGTTTGATTGGTATGGCACTGGGTATAGGCGAAGGAACAGAAATGATGCAGCCTGTTGCAATAGTATGTATAGGTGGTTTGCTTTACGCAACTATTATGACATTGTTTGTGGTTCCTGTTATGTACGACTTATTCAATAAAAAGCCAATGCGTGTTGTTAATATGGAAGATCTTGAAGATATAGATGATTAATATTATTCATATTTCTACTATTAACGGAAATTAAAACACAAAAAACAGAACATTTCACATTTTTTGTGGATGTTCTGTTTTTTCACAATAAAAAAATACATACTTATACATTATAAAAATCTAATGTTTTCTTGCATAATTCCTTCGATATAATGTATTAGGATTTTGCATAATTTTACGAAATGCAGTTTGGTTACTTGACTTTATCAAATAGCAATGTTAACATTAAAATTAGATTACAGTTATGTAATATTTTATTTACATTTGTAATATAATTTAACAGGGATATATAAATTTAAAACTAAATATCCACTATATAAAATATACAATAAAAATACGGAGGTATAAATATGACATTTCAGGAAGCTTTTAATGAAATAAAAAGCATCTTTATTCATTCAGACGTACACGAATATTGCGGACATCTGGCTATGCAGGTTACGATGACAGGTGAAGGCGGGGGAACTTTTTATATAGAGTTCCAGGATGGTATTGTTTGTGTAGAACCCTATGACTATAAGGAATATGACACATGGTTTATTGCTGATACATACGACTTCCTGAAAATTGCAAGAGGAGAAATGAATGTAGTTGCCGCATATACAGTAGGTAAACTCAGAATCGAGGGCGATATGGGCAAAGCATCAGAAATTCAACGTCTTGTAGGTAGATATAATTTTAAGTAATTTAATTTTAACAATTTAA
>JAXJXA010000354.1:0-5488 GCA_036307745.1 Acutalibacteraceae bacterium
GCAAAATAGACAGTGCTTTTGATTTTTCAAACAGCCCCCAGTATTAAAAACGACAAAGACCACTGTATATCACCTAAATATGTGATATACAGTGGTCTTTCATTCTATTTACGCATTATAAAAATAAACATAAAAATTGTCAATTTGTACTTTTATAACCTGATGATTCTGATATTGAGGAATATACAGAAATGTATCAGGAGAGCCATCAGAATATGTTACGATAAGATTGTTTTCACTTAAAGTAAATGTTCCCTTTGAATTTGCCTCTTTTACAGATGCACCCATACTTAAGGTAAAACTGCCTCCATCGGAAATTTCAAGTGAACCTCCATATTGAGAGTAAGCCGAGCCAAATGCCTGATTAAAATTAAGCTCTTTTCCATCTGCCACAGATGTAACTATAAGAGGCTTCCATGAACCCTTAATGCTTTCAACTGTCACTTCTGAACTTATTCCGCTATTGGAGCTTTCCATTTCATAAGGTGCTACTGTTGGATTGGTTACTGTTTCATCTATAAATTCATAAGTATCGTGAGCAGTATCATCAACAATCACTTCACCATCTTCATTTTGAGAGCTTTTAACAGAAATGGAATCTGTTGTATCAGAAATATCTTCAGCTTCCTTCTTTTCGGTATCACCGCTATTTTCTGCTATTTTATCTTTCTCTTCTGAAACACTACTTATTGTCTGTGAAACAGAACTGCTGTTGTTTTCTGATTCAGTAGTATTTTCTTCTGTACAACTGCTAAGAAAAATAGTTGATAACATTGCACAACCTACTAATAATATTATAATTTTTCGCATAACTTCAATTAACCTCCTAAACTTCTTTGTTAATGCACATAAATGCACACATAGTACCTCTGTGCCCATTTGTTGCTCGGTGCGACCACAACAAATCACTGTTACATTTTGTACATACATCACTCACTGTGATATTTTCATTCGGAATACCGCAAGATAAAATAACTTGCTTGTTTGTTTCGAGAAGGTCTGCCATATATTTGCCATTCCCCTTTGAGAGCATAATCTTTTCGAGGTCAAGTCCACCGACGGATTCAAATTTATTGTAGCACACCTGATCAATTTCATAACAACATTTCGAAATCGCAGGTCCTATACAGCACATAATATCCACAGGATTTGAACCATAATCCTGCGTCATTGTTTCAATAACATTTTTACATATTTTCCCAACTGTTCCACGCCAGCCTGCGTGAGCCAAAGCAATAACCTTTAACTTTTTATCTACAAAAAATACAGGTGTACAGTCAGCATAATAGGTTACAAGAGTAACATCAGGACAATTTGTAACTAAAGCATCTACACTCTGAATATCACGGGGTTTTGTAATACCTGTACCACAGTTTTCCTTCGTTACCTTACGCACAACTGTGTTATGGTCCTGTGCAGAAGCTACAAGAGTATCAAAATTAAAACCTGTCGCCTTACAGAATATTTTATAATTTTCTATAACACTATCAGGATTATCACCACGATTAAGTGCCAGATTCATAGAGGTAAACTCGTCTGTACTTACCCCTCCTAGTTTGGTAGAAAATGCGTGGTTAATAAAGGGGATATTCTCCAAAACTTTATATCTCAAAAAAGGGACATTATTTTTGTTATTCAACGTCATTATATCACTTTCAAACTTTGGTAAATTCATAAGTACTCCTCTCAAAATTTCCTGGGCAATAATCACATACAAATAAATATTGTATATAACTGCCCAATCTTTCTGCTTTACATTATATTACTATTGGTGTTATAATACAAGTGAATAAATAATTACAAAATCATAACAAATAAGTCGAGGTATGAAAATGAATTTATTTGGCAACAAGCTTTTCGGAAATAATATTGACGCAAGCTGTGAATACTGTCACAACGGACAGAAAATCAATGGCATTGTAATCTGTAAAGCAAACAAAGAACTTATAAACGGGCATTGCCCAAGATTTAAATATAATCCATTAATGCGTATTCCAAAAACCGCACCACAACTACCACAGTATGATCCAAAAGATTTTGAACTTTAATACTTCAAAAAAGCACAAACTATTTTTTGAGAAAATCTCAGAAAGCGAAATTATATAAAAATAATTTAACATAAGCTAGCAGGCACACAACAATCTGATTTGTTGTGTGCCTGCTTTTTACCTATATTCATTTCATAACTACAAAATTATACATATCAGACCGTTACAGCCTTCATTTATAATACGTTCAATGGTTTCTTTCATTTTATTGCGTGCGTCATCAGGCATACGGTTGAGTTTGTTATGTAAACCTTCATTTACAAGTTCGTGCAGAGATTTCCCGAAAATATTTGTACCCCAAATTTTTATTGGATTTTCTTCAAATTCTTTCAGCAAAAAGGAAACAAGTTCCTCAGACTGCTGTTCAGAACCTACAATAGGTGTTACCTCTGTGTTTATAGTGGTTTTCATCATATGGATTGAAGGTGCAGAAGCACGCAAACGAATACCGTATTTTCCACCCTGCTTTACAATCTCAGGTTCTTCAAGAGAAAGTTCCTCCATAGAAGGCATTACTATACCATAACCTGTTTCGTTAACATCATTATATGCCTTACGAATTTTATCATAATCATTTTTCATTTTTGCAAGTTCCATAACACAATTTAGCATATCTCCCTCATCTATAATAGTAAGCCCTGTTTTTTCTCCCAATACTTTATAGAACAAGGAACTGTTAAGGGTTATTGATATTTTAGATGTACCTTTACCAAGGTCTATGGAGGATACTTCTGCACGATCTATATTTTCACAACTGTCAGCAGAGGAGGTAATTAATTGTATCTCCCTTATTTTTCTTATTTTTTTTGCAGGAGCAGAAATTGCTGAGTAAACAGAAGTTTTCAACCAATGGTTTTTCTCAAGAGCTGTAACCCATTTGGGCATATCTACTTTAACTTCTTTTATAGGAAATTCAAAAAGAATCTGTGCAAGAATTCGCTTAATTTCAATTTCATCAAGTTCAACACAATTTACAGCCACAACAGGAACATTGTGCTTTGAACCTATCTCATCAGCTATTGCTGTAGTTTCGGGAGAATTTGGATACATACTGTTAAGCAAAACAATAAAAGGTTTATTTATATCCTTTAATTCCTGAATAACTCTCTCCTCTGCTTCAGCATATTCATCACGAGGAATATCGCTTATACTGCCATCGGTAGTAACCACAAGACCAATGGTGGAATGGTCAGTTATTACCTTTTTGGTACCAATTTCTGCCGCCATATTAAAAGGAATCTGTTCATCAAACCAAGGGGTTTTTACCATTCTGGGCTGTTCATTTTCAATATATCCTATTGCACTCGGCACTATATATCCTACACAATCTATGGCACGCACACGCAAACTTGCATTGCCGTCAAGAGTGATCTCTACAGCATCTTCAGGTATAAATTTGGGTTCAGTTGTCATTATAGTTCTGCCTGCTGATGATTGAGGAAGTTCATCTACTGCACGCTCTCGTCTGCTGATATTCTCAATATTTGGAATAACAAGAGTATCCATAAATCTTTTTATAAATGTAGATTTACCTGTTCGTACAGGACCAACTACACCTATGTAAATATCGCCATTAGTTCTTTGGGCAATATCCTGATAAATATTTCTTTCCTCCATTTTTTGTCCTCCTTACACATTTGGTATAAATAACATTACAGAAGCAGATATTTCATCTTCTTTAAGCTCGTTTTCTTCCATAATTAAACTGCAACAAACAGCATATTCCTTGGCAATATTCCACACACTTTCACCTCTTGAAGCATAATACAGCGTAAGAGCAGTATTATTATCTTTTACTCTTGGATGCTCAGTGTCAGCATCTACCGAAGTTACATATCTTACCGAACAATTAGTTAATATTGTAATATCCAACCTTGTTTCTATACGAAAATCAAGTGAATTACTGCCATTTATTCTGTAGCTTATGGATTGCACTGTGCCATTGACTTCTACTGCTGTATTATCAGAAGCCTGAGTTATCGGATAAGTAAATTCAATTACCCTTTCTGAATAAAATGGCATATCTTCGCTATTTCTCGCCAGAATACACATATTGAGTTTTCCTTTAACAAGTACATTTCCATCCTCAACAACTACCAATGTACTACATTGCTCACACCATAGGTCTATTACCGATGCTATACTGTCACTGCCAGCTTCAACAGTTGCTTTAGTTATACAGCTTTCATTGTAGGATTTTTCAATATTATTAAGTTGTGATTGACTATAAACAAGGTTAAGGTCATATTCTGTGGAATATGCATCATCTACGGGTACAATTTCCTCAGTTTTATAGCCCATAGCTGTTGCCAGTAATTTAATTTCAAAATTTACTACTTTATTCGCATCAGAATAATCTGATTTTACATTTACTGTATGATTTACAAGCTCTATATTTGTAACACACAAACAGCTTTCATCTACTCCATCAGCGTCAAGAATTTCACTGAAAGGCATTGTATAGTCAAATATTTTTGTTTCGCCTGTATTTATATCTGACAGATAAAGAACTCGTATATTAACATCGCCCTTTACCATTACCTTATTGCTGATTGCCTTGCAATCCCCTACAATTACTGTTGCATCACTTTTAAGAACAGATTCAATATCTGAAGCATTTGAACCCAGTGTAATATTATCAGATAAAATAAATTGTTGCTGTCCCATTCCCTCAAGTGTAGACAACTTAACATTATTACCTTTTGCCTGTACATTTTTATCATCAATACCTATAGGAAAATCCTTTTCAGACTTACATATTACCTTTGCACAAACCGAAAAAGCACCGTGAATATCCAGTCTGCGTGGACTTAACGCACGGCAGTTAATATATTCTGTCTTCACTTTTGCAGTAACAATAGCATTTTGTGGACTTTGCTTCATATTAAATGAAGAAGAAAACGGCATATTATGGTCACTGCATCTGACAGATTTTTTTATAGAATCTATATACAGAATTTTTATCTCAGCAGTTCCTTCAACATCAAGTCTGTCACCTGAAATATTCTTTGTTAAAATCTTTGGTGTAACTCTGCATTTTAATATCCTTAAAATATCAGGACAATAGTCCGGCAATGTAAGGTCTAGGTCTACTGGCTGTTCTGTACATCCATCAAAAACTATTTCTTTTATAGAAACAGATTTTTTCAACAAAGTGTAATCCATTAATTATCTCTCCTTTTCAAATACCTGTCCCTGCATTATGACAGTGTGTTTGTTTTACACCTTAAATATATTCAGCTTGAATCACATATATTACAGATTTATAATAACAAAACCACCGCAATATAACGTTTGCATTACTACGTTAACTGCGGTGGTTTCTTAAGGAGAAAAACATATGTTATATTAAGGGCTGTTTGAAAATCAAAAGCACTGTCTATTTTGCCCCAAAGCGGTGTTTTTCTGCGGTTTTTGCCTTGAAATCACTCGTTTTGAAA
>JAXJXA010000355.1:0-4684 GCA_036307745.1 Acutalibacteraceae bacterium
GGATAGCACCGCCAAGGCAAGTAGCCGCACCACCAAATGGTTCAATCTCTGTAGGGTGGTTATGTGTTTCATTCTTAAATTGTACAAGCCACTGCTCTGTAACACCGTCTATAGTTACAGGAACCTCAATAGAGCAGGCATTAATTTCATCACTTACATCAAGGTCAGGAATCATACCTCTTTTTCTCAGTAGCTTCATACCCGCAAGAGCCATATCCATAAGAGAAACATCACGGTCAGAATCCTTTCCGTAAACCTCTTCTCTTGCGTCATAATACTCTTTAAGTGCATCCTCAATTACAGATGTTAACGCACTTTTTTCTATTTCAATCTTTTCAAGTCTTGTAAGGAATGTTGTATGTCTGCAATGGTCTGACCAATATGTATCAATAACTCTTAACTCTGTTACAGTAGGGTTACGCTTTTCTTCATCTCTGAAATAATCACGGCAGAATTTAAGGTCGCTCAATGTCATAGCAAATCCCATAGAACCATAGTATTCAGCCATCTGATCATCATTAAACTCAATAAAGCCCTCAACATCAGCTACCTTATCAGGCACAGTTACAGGCATATCAAGTGTTTCCGGCTTTTCCATAGAAGCCAGACGTGACTCTACAGGGTTAATCATATAATTCTGAATTTTAACTAAATCTTCATTGGTTATATCACCATTAACAGCCACTACCTTTGCACTTACCACAGCAGGACGTTCACCCTGTGTAAGAAGCTGTGCACACTGAGCTGCACTGTCAGCACGCTGGTCATATTGTCCCGGAAGATACTCCATAGCAAAAGCCTTCCAGCCATCTTCAACAGGCAGTGTTTCATCATAAACAACATCCTGATTGGGCTCAGAAAATACCGTTGTCTTAGCCTTAGCAAGCTCCTCTGCTGTAAGACCCGAAACATCATAGCGATTTACAAGACGAAGGTCTGTAAGAGCCTTTAAGCCAAGATTATGTCTTAAGTCCCACAAAGTCTGTGACGCTTCAACGTCAAAGCCTTTTCTTTTTTCAACAAATATTCTTGTCACTTGTGACATTAAAAAGTCATTCCTCTCAATAAAGAAATTTAACATAGCACCGTTTATATCGGAGCACATCATAATTTTTATTTGCAAAAAGCCGATATAAAAATACGCTTTATACATCGTATAAGCTATTAATTAATTCTATCATAAAACGACAGCTTTTACAACGAAAATATTTTCTGTTTCGGATTTGTTTGGAAAATAGACAGAGCTTTTATTTTTCAAACAGCTCTCGATTTTCAAATATAACCTAACTTCTATAAAAATATCATAAAAACTGAAAACAGGCAGTACGACTTTGAACGCTCTGCCTGTTTCTGTATTAATTACAATTTTACAATTTTATTACTTTTCTGGCTTGTAGCTACCTTTTAATGACACACTGCGGTTAAATACAGGAGCACCCGGCTTTGAATCTTTGTTATCCAGACAGAAATATCCCAAACGCATAAACTGAAATGAAGCAGGAGGCAATAAATCTGCCACTGCCTTTTCTGTTTTACAGTTTTTAAGCACTTTTAATGATTCAGGATTGATATAATCAAGAAAGTTCTTATCACCTGTATCGGGGTCGGGTACTGTAAACAGATTGTCATACAGTCTTACCTCCGCATCTGCACAGTTATTTGCATCAACCCAATGAATAGTCGCCTTTATACGTCTACCGTCGGGAGTATTTCCTCCACGGGTTTTGGGGTCGTATTCAGCATAAACTTCTGTAATATTTCCATTTTCATCTTTCTTACAGCCTGTACACTTTACAACATATGCAGACTTAAGTCTTACCTCATTACCGGGGAACAATCGGAAATATTTTTTAGCAGGCTCTTCCATAAAGTCATCCGCTTCTATATAACATTCTCTTGTAAAGGTAATTTCACGCTCACCGTCCTCAGGGCGGTTAGGATTATTTTCTACTGTAAATGTTTCGGACTTACCCTCAGGATAATTAGTGATAACCAACTTTATCGGATTAAGCACTGTCATTACACGCTGAGCAGTTTCATTTAAATCCTCACGCAGACAATATTCCAAAAATCCATAATCAACAATAGAATTAACCTTAGAAACACCTATTCTTTCACAGAAATTACGAATTGACTTTGGTGTATAGCCACGTCTTCTAAGTCCACACAGGGTTGGCATACGGGGATCATCCCAACCGTCTACATAGCCGTCCTCCACCAATGTACGCAACTTTCTTTTGCTCATTACAGTATTGTTAATGCCCAATCGTGCAAATTCAATCTGTCTTGGCTTTGAAGGTAGTGTGACATTATTTATTACCCAATCATATAATGGACGGTGAGCTTCAAACTCAAGTGAACATAAAGAATGAGTAATTCCCTCCATAGCATCCTCTATTGGATGTGCAAAATCATACATTGGGTATATGCACCATTCATCACCTGTTCTGTGATGTCTGATTCGATTAATTCTGTAAATTACAGGATCTCTCATATTAAAGTTGCCTGATGCAAGGTCAATCTTTGCACGCAGAGTCATTTCTCCATCCTGGAATTCGCCATTTTTCATACGTTCAAACAAATCAAGGCTTTCCTCAATAGGTCTGTCACGGTATGGGCTTGTTGCAGGAGTTGAAAGGTCACCTCTATATGCCCTCATTTCTTCCGCATTCAACTGACAAACATAAGCTAGTCCCTTTTTAATAAGTTCTACTGCACTTTCATACATTTTAGGAAAATATTCAGACGCATAATAGAATCTGTCATCCCAGGTAAAACCAAGCCACTGAATATCTTCTTTAATAGCATCAACATACTCTACATCTTCTTTTGTAGGGTTTGTATCGTCCATTCTCAGGTTGCACATACCGTTGTACTTTTCAGCTGTTCCAAAACTTATACAAACAGCTTTAGCGTGTCCGATATGTAAATATCCGTTAGGCTCTGGCGGAAAACGTGTGTGTACGGTTTTCCCCTCAAACTGACCACCCTTTGCAATATCTTCATCTATAAAATCGTGTATAAAATTGCAGTTTCCAATCTGCTCTTCCTTTTTTATTTCCTCTGCCATTTTATGCTCTCCCACCTTTTATTTATACTCTCAGCTTTTCAAGACCTTTGTTAAGTCTTTTCAAAGACTCTTCTCTGCCTAAAATATCCAGAATTTCAACTGCACCGCCCGGTGTAACTTTTTTACCTGCTACCGCAATTCTTGCCGGCCACATTACAGTACCGTTTTTAGCTCCAAGTTCTACTGCAAGATTAATCAAACAATCGTGAATACTATCCTTATTCCATTGCTCCATAGCTGTCAGCTTATCTGTAACAGCTTTCAGCATAACAGGAGCATTCTCAAGATTTGTCTTACTCTTTTTGTTAACAAACATATCTACATCATATTCAGGCAATTCGTTAAAGAAATCTATCATATCAGGTATCTGGTTAAACTTCGTAACACGCTGGTGCAGAATCTCTGTAACTTTGCTCCAGTCAAGCTCTTTGTCAGTAATTGCCTGTTTATAGTATGGCATTGCATAGCTTGTGAATTCCTCTGCTGTCATATTACGGATATATTCAGCGTTAAACCACTCCAACTTGTCATAATCAAAAATAGAAGGTGACTTGCTGATACCACTTATTTTAAATACTTCAGCAAGCTCATCCAGATTGAAAATTTCCTGATTATCCTCAGGACACCAACCAAGAAGTGCCACATAATTTATAATAGCCTGTGGTAAATAACCCTCATTAATTAAATCCTCAAAGCCTGTTGAGCCGTGTCTTTTTGACAATTTTGCAACATTGCCCTCAGCATCTTTACCCATAATAAGAGGCAGATGAATATATGTGGGAACCTCCCATCCAAAAGCCTCATAAAGCAGATTATACTTAGGAGTAGAACTTAAATATTCACATCCACGTACAACATGAGTAATATTCATTGTATGGTCATCAATTACATTTGCAAAATTATAAGTAGGGTAGCCATCTGTCTTAATCAAAATCTGGTCCTGAAGTTCACTGTTTTCAACGGTTATTTCACCAAATACAGCGTCTGTAAATGTAGTACTGCCTTCAATCGGCATTTTCTGTCTTATAACATATGGTACACCCTCTGCCAGAAGTCTGTCAATTTCCTCTTGAGGCAAATCACGACAATGGCGGTCATATCCGCCTCCCGGAGTATCCTCATCCTTCAGACTGTCAAGACGTTCTTTTGTACAAAAGCAACGGTAAGCCCTGCCCTGTTCGATAAGCTGTTCTGCATATGGTTTGTACATTTCAAGACGTTCGCTTTGTACATAGGGTCCGTACTCTTTTGGTTTGTCAGGCCCCTCATCGTGTTTAAGTCCCGCTATTTCAAGAGTTTTATAAATAACCTCAACAGCACCTTCAACATATCTTTCTCTGTCAGTATCTTCTATTCTGAGTACAAAATCTCCACCCTGGCTTTTAGCCACAAGATACTCATAAAGTGCAGTTCTAAGATTTCCAATATGCATAAAACCCGTAGGACTGGGTGCAAATCTGGTACGAACAGTTTTATTATCCATTATAATTTCCTCTTTCTGTTATTTTATTTTGTAAAATTAATCATATCCCGTATTATAACAAAAAACATATACTTTTTAAAGAGTTATGTAAAAATTAATATGATATTAGGAAGTATCTGAAAACAGAAAAA
>JAXJXA010000356.1:0-4085 GCA_036307745.1 Acutalibacteraceae bacterium
TACTTACAGCGAGATTGGAATTTATTTAAAAATTTGGATTTTGGGGTGATTTGGAGTAGTTTTGGGTGCTTTGTAAAGCATAAGAGTGCGAAAATTACTTCCTTCAAGAGCAGTGTCAGCGATACCAATCCTACAGCTCAGCCCTCTGCATCAGAGCTTCAAATGCCAGTAACCAACAAAATATACAGCTCTGGTCCAGCTCAGTTCGGGGTGTTGCACCCTCTGAACAGTACTGTTCAAGGCTTGAGCTTTATTCGTAGGTCTGATGTGTTGTTTGCTTCGGTTTCTGTGGTTGGAGCAGTTCCATAATTCCTAGTGTTTTTTCAGCCAGTGGTCCTAAAGCAGAGAAAAAATAGAACGAATTTTTAAAAGATAAATTATAACTAAGTAATATAAAATTAATAGACAGTTTGCTTTTATAATTGGAACAAATTATCCCAGCTAGTAATATATAATTCAAACAAGTGATTGAATTCCACTTAAATTTATTGTAATATTATAGTTAATAATAAGTGTATAAGGAGAAAATTAAAATGGATAATAGAGACACCCAATCCCCACAGTTAGGCAGTCAACAGGTATATAATAATCAATCACAGCATAATAATTGCCAGCCTCGAGGCAACCATCCGCCCCAGAATAACTACCAACAACAGTTTAATTATCCACCATACCAACAGCATAATCCACAACAGAATAACTACCCTCAGAATACCTATCCCCAACAATATAATTATCACTGTAATAACATTAATCAGCAACAGAGTTATTATAAATATCCCTCATATAACAAATCTAAACGTGTTTGCCCTATATGCGGTGGAAATGATTTTGTATATTTTGACTATTCTATAAACGAAAAACCGCTATGGCTTACTGTTATTATGATATTATTAATATTTGTACCTATCGTTGGGTGGATTATAGATTTTGCCTTATCATTTATACCAACCAGAACGATATACACTTTTGCTACTTGTACAAATTGCGGATGCCGAGAAAATGTTCAAAAAAATTATAATGAATATATCAATATAGAAAATGAGAAATTCAAACAATTTCAGAAAGAACAAGCAAAAAAATGTAAAGAGATAAATAAAATAGAAAAGAAGAACAAGCGTATTAAAAAGCAAGAAATGAAAAAGACTCAAAAGAAAAATATTTAGGAATTACCGATAATTTATGTGGAATTGTTAGTAAGATATTTTAAATTTATTAGGACAATTTGTCCCACCTTTACCGTTAGATTTTGAAAATCCTTGGGACAAATTGTCCCAAGGTAGATGAGCTTACAACAAAAAAGCCGGGACAATTTGTCCCAGCTACATATCCATATTTATGTTGTTTTCAAACTCAAAATCAGTGCTAATTGGAGTTTTTTCAATGATTGAATTTCTACTTAGATTCTCATTTTTTGTAAGCTTAGACATATGTTTTTGCTGTTCATACTCAAAGCATTTTTGCTCCAAGAGTTTAAAATCACAACTGTTTTTAATGAGATTTTCATCGTTTCCTGAAATAACTTTCTTATAAGTTTTCTGTGCCTGATTTAATATCTTATCTCTGTTCTTTCTGCAGAAAGATAACTCGTGCTTGATTCGAGCGATATCCTTTTGAGAGAAATTACCCTTACCAACATCAAGATATAATAATTCACTGTTTGGAATAGGGAACATATAATTAAATCTAAGAGAGCCTAACTGCTTAGTTGGATTTTTAAGATTTTTTATAATAATGCTCTCTGATTTGTTTTTCAAGGAATGAGAAACAGGAACATAGTAATTTACATTGTTTATATTAAAGATTGCACCATATACAAATTTGTTTCTGTTTGCATAAATAACATTTGGAACACAGGTATAACCTCTGGATTTAATTTCACAATCCTTTAAATAATCTATGTATTCAGATGAAACATAATAAAATGCAATTTTCATATTTACCTCCGAAAAAAGCAGGGAGCATTTGAACTCCCTGCTTTGATTGTTTTAAGGTCGCAGTTAAGGTGGCGATACACCATACATATTGGGTCGCAGTTAAGGTGGCGATACACCATACATATTGGGTCGCAGTTAAGGTGGCGATACACCGTACATATTGGGTCGCAGTTAAAGTGGCGATACACTATACAAGCAGACAATCAACTGCTCTTCAATATTATTATACGGTTCGGACGAAAATATGTCAATAGAATTTTAAGTTTATAAAAACGAGTAAATTGCAACTGAAAAATAGTTGCAATTTTGTTAAAGTTGGTGTATAATAATAGCAAGAGGTGATAATGTGGGGAAGAAAGAAAAGTTAATTGAAAGACTAAAAAGTAATCCAAGAAATTTTACATTTGATGAAATGAAATCTGCTTTAGAGGGTCTGGGATTTGAAATGTCGAATAAAGGTAAAACCAGTGGTTCTCGTGTTAAGTTTATAAGAGGAAATATAGGTATTATCTTGCATAAACCACATCCAAGAAAAGAACTTTTAGAATATCAGATAAAGCAAGTTTTAGAGATTTTGGAGAAGGAGGATTTAATATGAATAATATGATTGAATATAAAGGGTTTTATGGTACAGTTGAATTTTCCGAAAACGATAATGTACTGTTCGGAAAAGTTGTAGGTATAAATAGTTTAATTTCATATGAAGGTGACAGTGTAAAAAATCTGAGAGAAGATTTTGAAGGTGCTGTTGATGATTATCTTGAAATATGTAAAACAAACGGGGTTGAACCGGAAAAGGTATATAAAGGAAGTTTTAATGTAAGAATATCACCTGAATTGCATAAAAGTCTGGTTTTGTTTGCTGCTTCTCGTGGTGAAACACTTAACTCAACAGTTGAAGAAGCAATTAAAAGATTTGTTTTATAAAAACAACTGGGACAATTTGTTCCAGCTACATATTTCAAATTTCTAAAAAACCCCTTAAAGCAGAGAAAAAATAAGAATTAATAATAATTATTAAACTCAATATATTTGTGAATTTTATTGTAAAAAATTTCACACTTACTATTGACTAGCAGAGAAATATGTGGTATTTTAAGAATAGACAAAAAAATAAAGCACCCACAGCGGTTAAGGATTTTACCAGAATCCCTACCGACTTGTGAATGCCTTTTCAGTGTGTTTAATTATACACTTTTAGGAATACATTTGTCAATGCGACCTGCAAATTTCTTAATCGGAAAATTGTGGGTCGTATTGTTTTTATGTCATAAAGACAACTGAATACCCGAGTAAGATATGTAATACAAAGGTTGTTATAACAGTAATGCCAAGACTCTGTTCTGTAACAGCAGAACTTAACGAGCGTGCCAACATCATACAAATGTTGCTACCTTAACAACTGGGTAAGACTATCAGTCTGTTTTAATACGTGGTAGTGTCCGTAACGGATTAAAAATGTTCAGGTCTAACCTTCATTGCTCAACCACAGGATAAAAACATTCTTACATCGGCCATATAAATTTATTAAAACATAAACAAACCTAGAAAGGAAATTATTTATGCTTAAATACGAATTTGAAGATACTTTAGTATCAGCAATTAATGAAAACTTAGAAATCAATCTAAACGAGAAAGAACACAAATGCATATTATCTGTTAGAGAAGTAGATGAAAGCATTTCTAACGAAAAATATAATGTAACATACACAGGTTCTATTCTTATAGAAAGATTAAATCCAACACTATTGGAGAACAAATATATTGCAATCGACTTTGTGATTACTACTGATAAAAACTATCCAAATGAAATTAAATGCAAGATAAATGTTGAATACGAATACGAGAATTAAAAATCTAATTCTTTTATTACATATGTATGCCAACCGTCATTATCTTTTACATTTTTTATGTAACCAAGCTCAGTTAAAGTCTTTTTATATCTTTGAATTTGAGTAAAAGCCATATGGTCTGGATACTAATCACTAACACTAAAACATTTATCTTAAAGCCAATTCAAGCAGATACACTACTAGAATGCATCTGCTGAATAGTTTAATGGTGCCGGTGGCCGGACTCGAACCGGCACGGTATCGCTACCGGTGGATTTTGAGTCCACTACGTCTGCCAATTCCATCACACCGGCAA
>JAXJXA010000357.1:0-7767 GCA_036307745.1 Acutalibacteraceae bacterium
TGTCTTGCTTGCCAGACAAAGGTAGAGGACAATATGTATATTGCCACATTGCCTTTCTTCCCACTTGTAAAGCAGGTTTATGATATGGAAAAGATTAAGCCTACTGACGCAATTATGATGCAGTTATATCCTGAAATTTATGCTTGTATTGGCTGTAACGCTTGTACAAAGAGCTGTACACAGGGACTTAACGTAATGCAGTATATTGCATATGCACAGCGTGGCGATTTTGAGAAATGTGCAGAGGAGTCTTTTGACTGTGTAATGTGTGGCGTATGTTCTTCACGTTGCCCAGCTGGAATTTCACATCCACAGGTTGCAATGCTTGCACGCCGTCTGAACGGTAAGTATCTTGCTCCTAAGTGTGACCACCTTGACAACCGTGTTCAAGAAATCAAAGACGGTACTTTTGTTGAGTTGATTGAAGCACTTATGCAGAAGCCTGTTGAAGAAATCAAAGAGTTGTACAACAACCGTGAAATAGAAAAGTAAGGAGGGGCGGCAAATGTATTCTGAGAAATTTCAAAAGTCTATAAAAGCTGTTGAGGAAGCAAGAGAGAAGAATATTGCTCTTGAGCCTGACCGTATGACAGCACAGCAGAAAGAAGAGTTGCTTGCTGCTTATCATCCTGACTATAAGAAGGATGAGTTTGAAGAGTTGAAGATTGGCCCTAATAAGGGTCAGAAGGTTCCTAAGGAATTGGCAGAAATGCTACAGGCACACAGCCGTATTACTGCTGACTCTGTAGATTTGTCAAATCCTGATTATGACGTTGATGTTCTAATCATTGGCGGTGGTGGTGCAGGTGCTTCTGCTGCAATCGAGGCAGACGAAGCAGGTGCAAACGTAATGATTGTTACAAAGTTGCGTATAGGTGATGCCAACACAATGATGGCTGAGGGTGGTATTCAGGCTGCTGATAAGCCTAACGATTCACCTGCAATTCATTTTGTAGATGCTTTTGGTGGTGGACACTTTGCTGCAAAGCGTGAGTTGCTATCAAAATTGGTTTGCGATGCTCCTGAGGCTATTCAGTGGCTAAGCGGTCTTGGTGTTGAGTTCGATAAGGACGCAGACGGCACAATGATTACAACCCACGGTGGTGGTACATCTCGTAAGCGTATGCACGCTGCAAAGGACTATTCTGGTGCAGAAATTATGAGAACACTACGTGACGAGGTTCTTAACCGTGAAATTCCAGTAGTTGATTTTACATCTGCTATTGAGCTTATTCTTGATAAGAACGGCAATGCAGCAGGTGCAGTTCTTATGAATATGGAAACAAAAGAATTGCTAGTTGCTAAGGCTAAAACTGTTATTATGGCTACCGGTGGTGCAGGTCGTATGCACTATCAGGGATTCCCTACATCAAACCACTACGGTGCTACTGCTGATGGTCTTGTAATGGGTTACCGTGCAGGTGCAAAGCTACTTTACGCAGAAACACTTCAGTATCACCCAACAGGTGCGGCTTATCCTGAGCAGATTTTTGGTGCTTTGGTAACTGAGAAGGTTCGTTCACTTGGTGCAAAGCTGGTTAACTGCAAGGGTGAAGTATTTATGCATCCTCTTGAAACTCGTGACGTTGCTGCAGCGTCAATTATTCGTGAGTGTAGCACAAGAGAGAATGGCGTAGACACAGGTAATGGCTGTGGTGTATGGCTTGATACTCCTATGATTGAGAAAATCGGCGGTGAGGGTACTATCGAAAAGCGTATCCCTGCAATGATGCGTATGTTTGAGAAATACGGAATTGATATCCGTAAAGAACCAATTATTGTTTATCCTACTCTACACTATCAGAACGGTGGTTTGGATATTACACCTGACTGTATGACAACAAACGTAAATAATTTGTTTGTTGCAGGTGAGGCTGTTGGAGGTATCCACGGAAGAAACCGTCTGATGGGTAACTCTTTGCTTGACATTATCGTATTTGGTCGCAGTGCAGGTAAGAGTGCTGCTGCAAAAGCTAAAGATGTTACTGTTGGTGAGCTTACATTAGACCATATAGCTGCTTTTGAAAATGAAATAAAGGATGCAGGTATAGAAACAGATAATGTTTCTCCAAAGTTGTTGCCTGATTATCGTGGTAAATAATATAATTTGAGGAGTAGATGAAATGAGTTTATTTGGTGGAGTTATTCCTATAACCGGCATTACATTTTTAATGTTCTGTATATTTGCGATATTATTTGTCGGTTATGCACTTGGCAGAATAACAATTAAAGGTGTTTCACTTGGTGACGCAGGTGTTTTTGTAGTAGCTCTTTTATTTGGTGCATTGTTCTTTGTACCACTTGAAAATCAGCTTGTTATTAAAGGTGCGGTAGAAGTAGGCTTTGCTGAAAAAGCACTGGAAATTGTTGAAAGCCTGGGTCTTATACTTTTTGTTACATCGGTTGGTTTTATTGCTGGCCCTAAGTTTTTCGGTAATATGAAGAAAAACTTTAAATCGTATGTTCTTTTAGGTTTGGTTATCATTCTATTTGGAGGACTTTCAGCAGTTGCTTGTATTTTTATAGGAAGAGGAATCGGTTTTGGTGGAGCTATCGAAACCTCTGAAGGATTCACAGCTATGATTGTTGGTCTTCTTTCAGGTTCTCTAACTTCAACTCCTGCATTCTCGGCTGCAAAGGCAACTGTTGCAGATGAGTACACAAGTCTTGTATCAGTTGGTCACGGTATTGCTTATATCTTCGGTGTTATCGGTGTTGTTCTTTTCGTACAAATTATTCCGAAGATTACTAAAGCTGATATGGCAGCTGAAAGAAAGAAGATTTCTGTTTCAGAAGATAAATCTGAAAAGAAAACCTTCAAAGGAAAACTGTTAAGCCTTGACGGACATGGATTTGCGGCATTTGCACTTGCGGCGATTTTAGGTATATTTGTAGGTAAAATTATGATTCCTCTTTCAGGAGATGGATTAAGCGGAACCTGCTTCTCACTTACAACTACAGGTGGATGTTTGCTTGTTTCTCTTGTTTTCGGCCATTTTGGCAGAATTGGAAAACTCAACATTATGCCTGAGCAGTCAACATTAAAGCTCTTCAGAGAGCTTGGTCTTGTACTCTTCCTTGTAGGTGCAGGTATCCCAGGCGGTGCAGATTTTGTAGCAAACTTTGACCCTATGTACTTTGTTTACGGTATAATTATGACAATAGTTCCAATGATTATTGGCTACTTGTTTGCAAAGTATGTTCTAAAGCTAAGCCTGCTTAACACCCTTGGTTCTATTACAGGTGGTATGACAAGTACACCTGCACTTGGTACACTTATTTCAACTGCAGGAACAGAGGATGTAGCCGCTGCTTACGCTGCTACATACCCTATTGCTTTGATAGCAGTTGTTCTTGTATCACAGTTCTTGATTATTCTATTCTGATGTTTATAAAATTTAAACAATAATATAAATTCAAAATTCCTCCCTTAATTCATTTGAATTAAGGGAGGAAATTTTTACATAACTTGAAAATAATGCTTGACAATTAATAATCTATTTGATATCATTATGATATCAAATAGAAAGGTTTTGATTTTAAATGAAAGAAAAAGTTTTAAAAAGTAAAAAGAATGGAATGTTGGTTTTAGTTCTGTTTATTTTGGTGTATGCCTTAGCAATTATTGCAACAATTTTTGGGGGCATTACAATCAAAAATGAAGGAAGTCCTGTAATGCTGATTATCGGTTGTGTTGTACTTTCTGTTGCGTGGTTGGTTTTGCCTGGATTAAAAGTACTTAAACCACAAGAGGCATTAGTGTTAACTTTGTTTGGTAATTATATAGGTACAATAAAAGAACCTGGTTTTTACTTTGTTAACCCTTTTTGCACAGCAGTAAATCCTGCCGCAAAGACACAGCTCAATCAAAGTGGAGATGTAAAAGCAAAAAATACAGCAGAGTCTGCAGAGTTAGCTTCAAAGAAAATTTCTTTAAAGATTATGACTTTGAATAATAATCGTCAAAAAATCAATGATTGTCTTGGAAACCCTGTAGAAATAGGTATTGCAGTTACCTGGCGTATTACCGATACCGCAAGAGCTGTATTTAATGTTGATAATTACAAAGAATTTTTATCGCTTCAGTGTGATAGTGCGTTAAGAAATATAGTTCGTATTTATCCATATGATGTTGCACCAAACGTAGATACAACAGGTGATGGAATTGCTGATGAAGGTAGTCTAAGAGGCTCAAGCGAAACTGTTGCGAACAGAATAAAAGAGGAAATTCAAGACAGGGTAAATGAAGCTGGTATAGAGATTGTAGAAGCTCGTATTACATATCTAGCTTATGCACCTGAAATTGCGGCAGTTATGCTTCAAAGACAACAGGCTTCTGCTATTATAGATGCAAGAAAGATGATTGTAGATGGTGCAGTTGGAATGGTTGAAATGGCTTTAGAACGCTTAAATGAAAATAATGTTGTAGAGCTTGATGAAGAACGCAAGGCAGCAATGGTATCAAATCTTCTGGTGGTTCTTTGCGGTAACCACGATGCACAGCCTATTGTTAATTCGGGCAGTTTGTATTAATTATGGCAGATAACAGTAAGAAACAAATACCGTTGAGATTGTCTACGAAATTGTATAATGCTATTGCGGCTTGGGCAGAAGACGATTTTAGGTCTGTGAACGGACAAATAGAATATCTTTTAACTGAGTGTGTACGTCAACGAAAGAAGAACGGAAAATATGTATCAGATGAAATAGACGTTCCTCCGGAATTGGATATATAGTATAAAAAATTAAATATTATATTTATTTGAAGTCAAAGAAGCCCCTGAACTTATTTGAAAAAGTTCAGGGGACTTCTTATTGTTATATATGTTTGGTAAAAAGGAATATAAGATTGTATGAAAATATATTAATCATTTGTTTTATATCTGCGTAATAAATATTCATAGAAATCTGATGCATATTTAGATTGAGGGAAACGTTCATATAGTTCAATAACTAACTCTCTTTTACAAACAGGATTTGAAATAGGAAGCATTACTACATCTTTATTTTTTATTCTTCCCCAAGAATACTCGGGCCAAAAGGCTATACCTGTACCTGTACTTACTATATTTTTAACTGCAACGGGGGAGTCAGACTCAAATAAAATTTTTGGAACAAATCCGGCAGAAGAACAAAATTTGTTGCAAACTGCACCGAATAATCTTGAGCTTGAAAGCATTACAAAATTTTCTTCTTTAACCATACTTAAATCGATAGAGTCATATGAGGAATATTCTGAATTTTTGGGTACAGCTAAATATATATTTTCTTCTTTAATACATCTTTTAATACATTTTCTTGAGGATTGATAATTAAGACCATTTGTTGAAATAACTATGTCACAGCCGTGCTTTAGTTCATTTTGTTCAAAATCAAATATAACATCAGGATTATGTTTTCTGTATCCTATTATGGCATTGATTACAAAGTTTGAGGCGGCCAAAATATTTAGCTTAATGGTTTTATTTACCTGAGATTTCATTTGTTTTATTTCTTTTGTAATATTATCGAACTCAGGCAAAAGTATTTCAACTTTCTTTTTCAGATATTCTCCAAAATCAGTCAGATATATATTTCTGCCTTTTTTATAGAAAAGCGAAACTTCCAGTTCATTTTCCAATGATTTTATAGCCTGAGTAAGAGCAGGTTGAGCTATATTGAGTTTATCTGCTGCCTTTGTTACGTGCTGAAATTTTGCTACTTCATAAAAATATCTTAGTTTTTGTATATCCATTGATATCTCCTAATCTATAATAAATTATTATTGATTTGATAAGAATTATATATTTTACTTTTTGATTTGTCAAGAGTATAATATAGACAAATCAAGTTAGGAGAGATGAAAAATGGTACAAATATTTGAGTTAGTTATGTTGGTGTGTTTTGGCTTGTCTTGGCCGATTTCAGTTTATAAGAGTATAACATCAAAGTCAGCAAAAGGTAAAAGTTGTGTATTTATGATAGCAATTATTATTGGCTACATTTCAGGTATACTGGGAAAAATATTCAGTGACCAAATAAACTTTGTTTTTGTTCTGTATTGCTTTAACTTAGCCATGGTTTCACTGGACTTTGTTCTTTATTTTATCAATAAAAATAATGAAAATAAGAATAGTGAAAAGAGTAAGGTTGACAAAAAAGAACAGCTATCAGTTGCCTGATTTTCATAGCATAATATATAAATGAAAACCTTCTGCGTTATGCAGAAGGTTTTTATTATTTTTTTAAATAAACTTTTTTATATTTGTATTTTATGTATTTACTCAGCATAAAGCCAAAAGGAAAAGCTACTATTGCATAACCCTTACAGGGAGTATTCTTAATTATGCCTTTTTGTTTAGAAAGCAAACAGCTTGAAACGTAGTGTATGCTGTTTTTAATTTTAAACTTAAACGGGGCATCTTTAAATGAAAGATACAGGCGTCTTATTTGTGCAAAACTGTTAGGGCTTGTATAATATTGTCTTAACATATTATTTGTCATACCATTCGGCTGATATTCTACAACGCAAAGACTTTTGTTCAGCACCAGAAAATCATATTTCTGACTGATTTGCAAATGCATATAATGAGGGTTAAAATTTTTTTCGCCATCATAAACAGTCATTGGTGCAACAGATTTGTACAGATCACTTCTTATTACATTTTTTCTGTCACCATTATTTATTTTATATTTTCCTATAAGCAAATCAATCAGATTTACAGTTTTTTGGTCAGGCAGAGGATCGCCTATTATTTCTCCGTTTTCGAAACTGTCAGGTGCTACAATACCTGCATATTCGTTACTGCCATTTTCTTTCCAGAAATCTGTGATAAGCTCAATGGCATAGTCAGGCATATAATCATCTGAATCAATACAAACTGAAAGTTCAGTTTCAAGAACTGCTATTGCTGTATTATATGCAGTATGTAATCCACCATTTTCTTTGTATATATATTTAATTTCAAATTCATTTGTTTCGTCAATCCATTTCTGAACAATTTCTTTTGTATTGTCAGTGGAGCCATCATCAACAACAATCCACATAAAGTTTTTAGATGTTTGACGTTTTAGTGATTCATAAAGTCTTGGTAGCAAGTCTGCTCTGTTATATGCAGGTGTAAAAACAGTTATATCAACCATATATAATGCCTCACTTTAATTTAATATATAATTTAAGAATTTTCATCATAAGAGAAAAACCAAATATTTTTTTAAAAGTATATACTTTTTTTACCTTAGAATTCCAATGATAATCCAAAAGATATGAATATTTTTTCATTTCATTCAGCTCAGATTTTATATTGTCTTCGCATATGCAACATATATTTAAAAAGGTTATGTATTGATAAGCAATATAATTTAGATAAATTTCTTTGATAGAACTATCAAATTTATCAGTTAATTTAATACACTTGAGTATATTATTTTTTACATTAATAATATTTTTTTTCTTTATATTATGTGTAATAGATGTAGAGCGTTGTCTGTATATATAAAAACTTTCATTCAACAAAGAAAAAGAATTTGCATAAAGCATAAGTCTGGCACTCCAGTCAATATCCTCAGATAAAATACCCTTAACAAAATACAGGTCATTTTCAAGGAATAACTCTCTTTTAATTGCTTTTGTAACAGATGAGGACAGATAAATATTATTTTTTACAATATTGGTCAACTGTTCTGCTTTACCGTTACCACTTATTGTGATACTATCGAATGAGTTATTATATTCTACTATTTTGTTATCCTGTTTATTTTCAAATAAATACTTAAAGAAAAATAAAA